>NZ_CP049744.1:609166-913750 GCF_000760935.2 Rhodococcoides fascians A25f
GTGTTCGTCGTATTTCTCACCGTCTTCGCGTTCTTCTCGGCTTTCGCCCTCCCCACGCTCACCGCGTGTGTCGCCGACGTCGTCCCGGCACGTGACCGAGGTCTGGGATTCGGCATGCTCCAGATCGCCGCGACGGTGGGCGGTGCCGTCGGGCCGCTCCTGGTCGGCGTGGTCTCCGATGCTGCGAACTCACTCACGGTCGGCATGATTCCGCTCCTACCGCTGTTGGCCGTCGGCGGAGTTCTCGCCCTCCTGGCCTACTGGTCCGTGGAAGGCGATGCGCAACGCGTCCTGGCCGCCGCAGCGCGAGAAGAGTAATCCGTCGTCATCGGAGACAATGATCGACATGACGACCCAACTATCGCGTGTCGAGCTCGGCAGACGGCAGAGTCGATTCACTCTCGACGAGGTTCCGCGGCTGCTGGCGATGGCCGGCTTCATTGCCGCGTTGCATGTGATCGGGTGGGGGCTGTTCACCCACTACGACTCGATTCCCAGCATCCACGGCCTGACCGGAGCCGACGGCACCCTCGTCTACGCGGGAGCGGGCGTGCTGGCGTACACCCTCGGTCTCAGGCACGCGTTCGACGCCGATCACATCGCCGCCATCGACGACACCACCCGCTTTCTCTTGCAGAAGGGCAAGCGGCCGTTGGCCGTCGGGCTGTTCTTCTCGCTCGGTCACTCGACCGTCGTGTTCGTGTTCGTCGCCGCGATTGCCTTCGTCGCCTCGCAGGCGACGGCATTCCAGGATGCTTTCGCCGGGGTCGGCGGCATCATCGGCACGTTGGTGTCCGGAACGTTCCTCTATCTCATCGCCGCGCTGAACATCGCGGTCCTCGCCGGCATCGTCGGGGTGTGGCGGCGCGCGAAACGCGGTGAGTTCACCGAGGCCGGGCTCGACGAGCTGCTGGCCAAGCGCGGCTTGATGAATCGACTGTTCCGGGGCCGCTACGACAAGATGATCAACCACTCGTGGCAGATGTACCCGCTCGGCCTGTTGTTCGGGCTCGGTTTCGATACCGCCACTCAGGTCGGTCTGCTCGCCATCGCCGGCACGACCGCTATCGCAGGCGGACTCCCACCGATGGCGATCGTCGCGCTGCCGGTCCTGTTCGCCGCGGGCATGACCACGATGGACACGATCGACGGCATTTTCATGTCCAAGGCATACGGATGGGCATTCGTCACCCCGGTCCGCAAGATCTACTACAACATGACGATGACGGGCCTCTCGGTCTTCGTGGCCCTGGTGATCGGGACGGTGCAGCTGCTGACCCTGCTTGCCGAGCAGTTCCAGCTGACCGGTGGCCTGTGGGACGCACTGGCCGTCATCGATCTGAATCTGGCCGGCCAACTCGTCGTCGGCACGTTCTTCGTTGTCTGGATCGGCGCGGTCGTGTATTACAAGGTGGCGCGCATCGACGAACGCGGTGGCGCGCTCGGACACTCGAATGCAATGGAGAATCAGTGATTGCTCGTCGTCGGATCGGTGTCCTCGCAGTCGTCGCAGCGCTCGCGTCGAGCATGGCTTCTGGCCTGCTGGCCGCCCCTGCCTCGGCTGCTCCGGCGATCACGCAGGACATCGGCGACGTCGTCTCCAGTCGTGAGCTGCCACAGGACTTCTGGATTCCCGGTTCGTCCTCGGCCGAAGTGCTCACCTACGTCACCACCGACACTTTCGGCGAGAAGGCGCTCAGCACCGGCACCGTCTTCCTGCCGCAGGGCACTGCCCCGGACGGCGGTTGGCCGGTGATCTCGTGGGCCCACGGCACGTCCGGACTCGGTGACTCGTGCGCACCGTCCGTCGCGGGACCGGCTCTGGCCGAACGTGATCTGCCGTATCTGGGGAACTGGCTCGCGCAGGGCTACGCCATCGTCGCCAGTGACTACGCCGGACTCGGAACACCCGGCTTGCCCACGTATCTCGACGGTAGGACCACGGCACACAACGTCGTGGACATGGTCAAGGCCGGCCGCAATTACAGCGAAGACCTCTCGCGATCCTGGGTGGCCGTCGGCCAATCGCAGGGCGGTGGAGCCGCCATCTACACCGCGCGGTACGCAACGGAATTCGGCGGACCCGATCTCGACTACCGCGGAGCGGTCGGTACCGGAACTCCCGCGTACATCGAGAAGTTGGTCTCGATAGGTGGACCGGGCGTTCCGCCCGTGGAGCTACCGTCGGGACTGACTGCGTACGTCGCGTACATCGGCGCTTCGTTGCGCTACGCGCACCCCGAGCTCGGGCTGGACAACATCTTGACCCCCCTCGGAAAGAAGTACGCGGCTCTGGCCGAGACGGCGTGTGTAGCGGACCTCGAGGAGCAACTCGACGGCGTCAAGATCGGCGATTTCTTCACCGCGCCGCTGACCGGCTTGCCGGGATTCACGGCCGTGCTCGACGACTACATGGCGATGCCCGAAACTGGATTCGACAAGCCCTTCTTCATGGGAAACGGGCTGCAGGACATCGACGTTCCGTTCCCGACCACTGCCGCCTACGTCGCCCGTCTCACGGCCGCCGGTCAGCCTGTGACGTTCCGGGCCTACAACACGGACCACAGCGGAGCCCTCGTCCAGTCACAGGCCGACACGATCCCGTTCGTCGCAGGACTGTTCCGCTAGTTGACCGGGCGCTTGCTCGGCAGTCCGTATGCGCGGGCCGTGAACTTCTCGAGCACGGTGCGTGGCAGCAATCGTTGGGCGAGAAACACTGCAGGAGCATTGCTGCCGACGGCGTAGATCGGAAGAGTCTTCTTGTCCTCGACCGCTCGCAACACGGTCTTGGCGACGGTCTCGGCCGAGATGCCCTGTGCCTCTTTGGCGTCGAGCTTCGCGATCACCGTGGTGAAATCGCGTAGATACGGCGAATGCGGTCCGCAGTACTTTGTGCGACGCGCCGAGAGCCCGGTGGCGATCGAGCCGGGTTCGACTGTGGTGATGTCGATTCCGTACGGCTCGAGCTCGAACCGCGCCGCGGTGGCGAACCCCTTGATCGCAGCCTTCGTTGCGGCGTACGAGGAGCGGTAGGCCAGGGGGAAGCTGGCGAGCATCGACCCGATGTTGACGACTCTGCCGCGGCCCCGCTCACGCATGGCCGGCAACACAGCCTGGGTCAGCTCGATCGCGCCGAAGACGTTGAGCTGGAACAGTCGGGTGATCGCCTCGATGGGGAGTTCTTCGATCGGTCCGCATTGGCTTTCACCGGCATTGTTGATCAGCACATCGATCGGGGTGTCGCCGATTCCGTCCACGAACGCGCGAATCGATGCCGGATCTGTCAGGTCGAGATCGCGGTAGTCGACGCCGGGGATGGGTTCGACCACGGCCGAGCTGTTGCGGCTCGTCCCGATGACGCGAAAGCCGCGAGCGATGAGAAGTTCGGCGATCGCCTCGCCGATTCCGGACGTCGCTCCGGTGACAATTGCAGTATTCATCTACGCCTCTTTGTTGCTGTGCGAGGTGCTGTGCGCGTGGAACGGGTTGTGTGAACAGGTTTCGCCGCGTTGGGCGAGGGGCGATCTTCGGTGCACAGTGTGGTGCTCGGCACCGAGGTGTGCAGAGACGGCACCGACTTGCCGGCCGACATCACCGTCCGGTCCGGACGAACGATCGCTGCAACAGCGCGACCGCGCCGCAGCCACAAGCCGAGATCGGACGAGGCCGCTACTTCCACCGCTGCGGCCCCACGCCGCTGGACTTCGCGTCGCTGCTCCACGGTCAGGGGTGTCGACGCGAGAAACAGGAACTGCCCAGGTGCCCGATCATCGAGTCGCATCCCATTGTCCAACAGCCTGTTCGGGCAGAGTTGTCCGGCGAGTGAGCGAGGCTGCATCGGCGATCGCAGGACGTACTGCGATCCGACGAGCGAGGGCGTAGTGCTCGCGGTGACCTTGTCGCCGATGACCGGAAGATGTCCGAGGACGGGCGCGATGTTGGTCCGCATGATGCCGGTGAGCTTGCTCCCGCCGGTCATGGCCCGCCCTATCATCACGGCCAGCCTGATCATGGCCTTGGCGTGCGTCTTTCGTTCGGTCTCGTAGCTGTCCAGCGCGGACTGGGGCACGTGTCCGTCGAGTGCGCCGACCAACTTCCACACCAGGTTGCGGGCGTCGCGCAGACCTGCACCCATTCCCTGACCGATGAACGGCGGCGTCAGATGCGCGGCGTCGCCCAGGACGAAGACCCGGCGATCACGCCACCGATCGGCAATCTGTGCCTTGAATGTGTACTCGGCACTGCGAATCAGCTTCATCTCAGGGATCTCCGCCGCAACGAACCACGGTGCGATCAGTGGGTGTATTGCCGAGAGATCGGTGAACTCGTCGAGGGTTTCGCCATCGAGCATCTGGAACTCCCAGCGGTAGCGCGTGGTTCCGATACGCATGTACGTCGCCGATCTCTCGGAATCGCACACCTGATGCACACCGTCCCACTGGTCGAGGTCGACATCGGTCTCGATATCGACGACCAGCCAGCGCTGCTCGAAACCGAGATCCTCCATCTTCGAACCGATGGACCTGCGCACCACACTGTTGGCACCGTCGCACCCGAGAACGTAGTCGGCGGTCACCCAATGCAGCGTTCCGTCCTCGGTGGACGTGTACGAGACCCGGACGCTGTCTTTCAGATTCTGTACATCGGTGATCTCGTATCCACCGCGCATCGCAATGCCGTCGTAGCGAGCGATGTGGGAACGCATCAGACGCTCGAGTTCGGGTTGATCGAACATGTTGGCCTGCGGATAGCCGTGCGGTCTGTCGTCGGGATCGCGCTCGAACTCGGCCAGGGTCCGCAGGTCCTTGGTGCACAGTCGTAGCCCGCGCGCCGGACGTGAGATGGCGGCGAAATCCTCTGCCACACCGATGTCGTGGAGAATTCGGTACACCTCGTCATCGAGGTGGACCGCGCGCGGCTGGGGATAGACATCTGCCCATCGGTCGAGGACGAGAGTGGGTACGCCGTACCGGGCCAGCTGGAGCGCGGCGGTCATCCCCGTCGGCCCAGCGCCGACGATCACCACCCGGTGGTGCGCGCCGTCGAGCTCGTGTTCGCTCATCGGTAGGAGACCCGGGTGCGCTGAACCCCCAGATCCAGGGCTCCGTCGGGAGTCGAGCTCGTCAGTTCGAGCACGTCGCCGTCCTGCAGGAAGTCGGGATTCTTGGCCTGCTTCTTGAAGAAGACCTTCCACTTGACCGACGGCGGAATCAAAGCACCGATCATCTCGATCGGTTTGGCGGGAGCTTTGAGGGCGGTACCGCCGGGTGTGCCGGTGAGCAGCAGGTCGCCGGGATCGATGCGCTGGAACTTGCTCAGCGCCTTCAGCGATTCGACCGGCCGGAAGATCATGTCTGCGACCGTACTGTCCTGTCGAACAGTGCCGTTCACTCGGAGTGTCATGGCCAACTCGCCGAATCGATCGAACTCGCCCTGCTCGAGCAGTACCAATCGTGGGCCTACAGGAGTGAAGGTGGGGTACGACTTACCCTCGTAGAACTGGGTTTTCGGCAGCTGCACGTCACGCGCCGAGACGTCGTTGGTGAGTACGAGTCCCGCCACGTACTCGGCCACATTGGTGGCATCGATCTTGGTGCCCACGGTCAGAGTCTTGCCGAACACCAGACCGATCTCGATCTCGTAGTCGAGAAGTTTCACGTGCGGCGGCTTGACGACGTCGTCGGTGGGGCCGCTGATCGAACCCGAGGTCTTCCGGAAGAACGTCAGCGGCACCGTCTCGGGGTTCATGCCCGAATCCTTGACGTGCGAGACGAAATTGGTCATGTTCGCCATCACGCGACACGGTGCGGTGACCGGGGAGAGCAGCGACAGTGTCTCCACCGCAACGACATCGGTGCCGGCACGGGCGGCGTCCACGGCCGCGCGATCGGCCAGAAGCTCGGCAGTGGTGGTTGCCGAAGTGTCGATGCGCGACGCTCCGTTCGGGGTCTCGACCCACCAGGCGTCGGCGGTGCGGAGTACAGCGATGCTCATGAGGAAGCCACTTTCATCAGGCCGCGAAGGCGTTCGGTGTCGAATTCGTTGTTGTTGCGTAGCGAGGAGAGAATCGATTTCAGTTCGTGCAGAGACGCTTTGCTCGGCGCGATTCCGAGAAAGTCCTTGGATGCGGGCGGGCCCCACTGTGCGAGGCCCGACGCCGTCATCGGTGCCCAGCCGGGTTCGAGCGAATTGTCGAACATGTCGCCGTCGCTGAAGTGCTCCACCAGGAAACCGTCGGGATCACGCCAGTAGTCGAAGATCTGGCTGCCTTGGATGTGTCTGCCGATACCCCAGGAATGCTTGTACCCGTGCTCGGTGAGGAATTCGCCACCGGCGGCGATGGCGTCGATGTCGGTCACCTGATACGCCGAGTGCACGTACCTGTCGGACGGACCGAGAGTCATGGCGAGCGTGTGATGATCGGAGGGGATGCTGCCGCGATCGCAGCGGATGAAGCTCATCACCGGGCCTCGGTCGCGTTGGCCGTCGTAGTAGAGGAAATCGCTGACGATCAGTCCCAGGTGGTGCAGGTACCAGTTCAGGTTCTCCAGGTAGTCCACTCGCTGCAGCACCACATGCCCGAGTCGTTGTACTCGTGCGGGCTGATGCGGTGGGCGCTGAGTGGCGTTCACCCGGTTGCGGGGATCGCCGAAGTTGTAGGTATGTGTGTCCTGGCCCGGAAGCTCCGGGTGCTCGGTGTACCCCGAGACGACCTGAACGGGCTGGCCGCCCGGATCGGTCAGAGTGACGGCGATACCGCCAAGGGTGTCGGGCAGTCGGTGGACGCGTTGCCCCGTGGCCTCGGCGAGTCGGACGACGTCGGCATCCTCGGCGGCGGCGAACGCTGCACCGACGAACCGCGTTCGCTTACCGCGTCGGATGATCACGCACGGTGAGCCGATGTGGGTGCCTCGAAGGTGAATCTCCTCGGACGTCCGTAGCGAGACGGTGAATCCGAACGCCACGGCGAACGCCTCGGCCTTGGCCAGATCGGGTTTGCGGAACTCGAGCCAGGCGATGTCGCGCACCTTGACGATCGGGTCGGTGGCTTTTCCCGGGTGTTCGCCTGGTAGCGCGCCCTGATCCACATGCATGTTCTTGTGGCCGTCGACGTCGTGTCCCATCAGCCCTCCCTCGTTGTTGACACTATCGTCACCTATGACTACTAAGTCAGTCAAGAGTGTTGACAAATTCGTCAGCGGTGAGGAAGGGTCAGCGGGTAGACCAGCGTAGACAGAGGTAGGGAACATGGCGGAGACCCAGAATCGCCTCGAACGGCGGAAGGCGCGCACCCGTGGCGCGCTGATTGCGGCGGCGCAAGGCTTCATCGCTCGGGGCGAGCTGAACGCTCCGATCGCGGAGATCACTCAGGCAGCCGACGTGGGGATGGGCTCTTTCTACAACCACTTCGTCAGCCGCGAGCAGCTGTTCCAGTCGGCGGTCGACGGTGCCCTGGAACTGCTGGGACGCTACCTGGACTCGTTGACCGACGCCGACGCAGATCCCGCCGAGGCATTCACTCGATCGTTCCGAATATCCGGCCGACTCTTTCGGCTGCAACCGGAACTGAGCCGGGTACTCATCCACTCCGGTCCCGAGTTGATCACGTCGCAGCACGGCCTCGGTCCACGTGCTGCGAGAGACATCGTGGCCGCAATCGGTGCAGGGTACTTCCGAGTCGAGGACATACAGCTGTCCCTGGCATTGGTGGCAGGTGCGCTGCTCGGTCTCGGCCAGCTCCTGCTCGAGCAACCCGATCGTGACGACGGCGAGGCCGTGGACCAAATGGCGTACACCGTGCTGCTCGCGCTGGGAATGTCCGACGGCGACGCCCAGGACCTGTGCTCGCGGCCGCTGCCGCCGATGAGTGACGTCCCGAGCGTGGGGGACGAGACCGAGTAGCGCGCTACCGCACGAATGTCAGCGTGCGCGAGTCGATTCCAGATCGCGAATGATCTGAGCGATCGCGCGGTCGTGGACGAGCCGACGCTCCAGAATCGGGTTGAGTATTCCGCGGAACCAGAAGTACGGCGTCCACACAGCAGGGGCTATCAGTCGTGCCCGACGGGTGCGGACCGCCCGGACGAGCAACTCCGCGGCCCGCCGAGACGGCAGGCGTCGGCCCAGCGGCCACGGGAGCAATCCGCCGATTCGCTGACCGATCGGGTCGTCGTCGAGGGTGTGACGCGCCAGGTCGGTATCCACCACTCCGAAGTACACAAGACCGGCCGATGCGCCGACGGCAGCCAATTCGATACGCAGAGCGCGTCCCAGCTGTTCCACGGCAGCCTTGCTCACCATGTACGCGGACCCGCCCATGCCGGGAGTGAATGCAGCACACGACGATACGAGCAGTATGTGGCCGCCGCTCGCCACGATCTCGTCGGCAGCGGCCCGCACGATGTTGAGGACGCCGCCGAAGTTCACTGCCATCACCGAGTCGAAGACGGCGCGGTCGATCGACCGAATCGTGGCGGGCGGCGGCGTGATTCCGGCATTGGCGATCACGATGTCGAGGCGGCCGAACGTGTCGATCGTTGCCGCGACGCAGTCCACCATCGCTGCCGGATCGGTGACGTCACCGACGAGGTGAAGTGTCTTGTCGGAACCGGACGTCCCGGGTGGAAAGTCCCTATCCACCACCGCCACTCGGACTCCCGCGGACAGTAGTGACGCCACGGTCGCAGCTCCGATGCCGCGTGCCCCACCCGTCACCAACGCGACCTTGCCGGTGAGGTCCATGGACTTGTTCATACGAGGTCCTTCGTCGTCACGAGCGTCGGATCCACACCGGCCGCCGCACTCCGACAGTGATAATGGTCGAGCTCGATGGTGGACATGCGTCGAGTGAAGTTGCGGACCGAACCCGGCCAATAGGTGACGTTTCGGCCCGAGGGGCTCAGGTAGTAGCTGCTGCATCCGCCCGAGTTCCACACCGACCCTGCCAGTAGTTCATCGGTGTGATCGGCGAACTCGGTCTGCGCGCGCCTGCTCACTTCGAGCGCCGAGATCGCGTGGGAGTCCATGGCGCGCAGGGCCGCCAGGATGTAGTTCACCTGTGCTTCGATGGTGACGACCTGCGAGGTGTACACCACCGAATTGGGGCCGAGCAGCATGAAGAAGTTCGGAAAACCGTGCACCGTGGTCCCTCGATACGACGACATCTCGCCGCCCGGCCACGTGTCCGCCAGCGACGTTCCGCCTCGCCCGGCGATGCGTCGGAAGCCCGAGTGGCCGGCGACGGTGAAGCCGGTTCCGAGAACGATCGCATCCACCTCGTGCACCGTTCCGTCGGTCGTGACGATTCCCTCGGGCACTATTGCGTCGATGCCGGTGGTCTCGACGGTGACGTTCTCCCGGCACAGAGCCGGGTAGAACTTGTTGGAGAAGGTCGGCCGTTTGCAACCGAATGCATAGGAGGGCGTGAGCTTCTCGCGAAGAATCGGATCCTTCACCTGACGCCGCAGGTGTGCGCGCCCGAGTGCAGTCAGTGGAGCCAACAGAGAACGGTGTCGAATCAATCCCGGCACCAACGCTTCCTGGAACAGATCGAACATGCGACGCATGGCGCGCTGAGCCGGTGGGAACTTCTCGAACACGGATTTGGCGGAGTCGGAGATGGGCCGGTCGGGGTGCGGAAGAATCCACGTCGGTGTCCGCTGGAACAACGTGAGATGCCCGGCCTCGGGGGCCAGACGAGGGACGAACTGCACCGCCGAAGCACCGGTGCCGATGACGGCGAGGCGTCGACCCTTCACGCAATAGTCGTGGTCCCAGTTCGCGGAGTGGAACACCGAGCCCGAGAACGAATCCAGCCCTGCGATAGTGGGAGTGGCCGGTTCGCTGAACGGGCCGAGGGCTCCGATCAGGATCCGAGAAGTCCATGTCCCGCCGCTCGTGCGAACCACCCACTGCGCTCGCTCGCCGTCCCACGTCGCGTCGAGTACCTCGTGTCCGAAGCGGATTCGATTCCGGATTCCGAACCGGTCGGTGCAGTCGTCGAGGTACTGCTCGATCTCGGGCTGCAGCGGATACAAGCGCGTCCAGTTCGGATTGGGCGCGAACGAGAACGAATACAGCGCCGATGGAATGTCGCATTGGGCACCGGGATAGGTGTTGACGTGCCAGGTTCCACCGACGGCGGTATCGCGCTCGAAGACCAAGAAGTCGCCGCGGCCTTCCTGCTCGAGCCTGATCGCGGCCCCGAGACCTCCGAAGCCCGCGCCGACGATAGCGACGTCGATGTGCGGCACGGCTGTGTCGGCAGTGGAATGTGTTGCAGTCATGAGGGTCTCCTTCTACAGATCGAGGACGAGAACTTCGCCGTCGACCGCGCCACGTGAGACGCACAGGGTGAGTGAATTCTCGCGCTCGGTGGTGCTCAGCACGCGGTCGCGGTGCTCGACGCGGCCGCCGACGAGCCCCACGACGCAGGCCCCGCAGAAGCCCTGGCGGCACGAGAACGGTTGATCCGGCCGAATTTTTCGGAGCGCGTCGAGAGCAGTCTCCTGCGCACCGACCTCGATGGTGTCGCCGGAGCCGTCGAGCTTCAGTACGAACGGGGTGCCGTCGACCACCGGTGCAGGCGCGAACAATTCGGTGTGGAATTCCCGAACCGCGGTGCTGCCGGCGGCCTCCGCGCGCAATCTGCGCGAGAGAGCCGCGGGTCCGCAGACGTACAGGGCCGAGGATCCCGTTCCGAGATCGACGATGTCCGCAGGAATGGGAAGTCCCTCGACGTCATCGGTTCTGACGATCACGTGACCATGTGAGGCGAGCGCCATCTGTTGCAGTTCGGCGACGAACGGCAGACTCGCACGCGATCTTCCGTGGTAGTAGAGCGTCCACCGTGTGCCCTCGGCGACTGCGCGTTCGATCATGGACCGGATGGGGGTGATGCCGATGCCGGCGGCCACGAAGAGGTAGTGCTCGGCGGCTGCCATCGGAAAAGCGTTGCGGGGTCCGCGAACTCGCAGAACATCGCCGCGGGAGAGGGTGTGGATCTCTGCGGAGGCCGTGCCGCCGGGTATCTTGCGGACGCTGATGCGGTAGCGATCACGTGCGCCGGGATGTCCGGCGAGCGAGTACTGCCGCACCGAACCGGACGGGGTGGTGACGTCGATGTGTGCACCGGGCAACCAGGTCGGCAATGCAGCACCGTCGCTGCGACGGAGCAACAGTGAGCGCACGTCCTCGGCCTCGTCGACGATCTCGTCGATGGTGGTCTCGAATTCGTAGCCGACGCATCGCCGCGGTCGGGCCGGGGACAGGGCGGTCACGAGGGACGAGTCGGTGACCAACTTGGCGTAGAAACGGGACGCGGCACCGACGGCCCGCAGGCCGAGGCCGGGCGCGGTCACGGTGACCTCGCCCAGATGGCTGTGCACCGGAGGTGCTGTAGTCGTCACTGCTGTAGTCGTCACTGCTGGGCAGCCAGTGCAGCGGGTGACTGTGCGAGGTATCGCACGGCCTTGTCGATGTCGCCCATCTTCGATGGGTGAAACCCCGGTCGGATGTACAGGGCGAGTTGGACGAACAGGAACGACAGGCCCGGGATGAGTTGCTTGCGAGACGCTCGCGCGAAGGCGAGAGGCCACGGGGTGCGAAGTCGGCGTTTCCCGGTGCGCGGGGTGGCGACCGAATTCTTGTACAGGTACGCGGCGGTGCTGAACCACAACACCGCCAACCCCGCGCTGGCTATCACTGCGGTGCGGGCGCGGCGAAATCCACCACCGTCGACGTACTGGAATGCGTCGAATGCCACGTTGCGGTGTTCGAGTTCCTCGGCACCGTGCCAGCGGAGTAGGTCCAGCATCGTGGGGTCGACGCCGATACGGTCGAATTCGGTGTTGTCCAAAAGCCATTCACCTACCACGGCGGTGAAGTGCTCTGCCGCTGCGTAGATTCCGAGTCGCTCGTTGAGCCACGCTTTGGCTGCGCGGCCGGTGAGGCCGTGGTCGCCGAACACCACGCCCACCGCGAATCGAATCCGCTGCAGGATCGGTTCGATGTCGACTCCGTGGGCCACGAGGTAGGTGCGGAAGCCTTCGTGGGAGGACGCGTGAGTGGCCTCCTGCCCGACGAATCCGACGACCTCCTCGTGCAGTCTGCGGTCGTCGATGTAGGGAAGCGCGAGGGCGAAGACGTCGGCCATCGCCCGTTCGCCCTCGGGCAGCACCAGATGCATCACATTCCAGAAGTGGGTGGCGTACCACTCGCGCGGAATGTATTGCAGCGGAACGCCGGTCCAGTCGAACGTCACCGCACGGGCCACGATCGCGTAGGACTCGTCCGTGTGGCGCGCGTTCGGGTCGATCGCTCTGTCGCGAGACATTCGAGCTCCATTCGTCGAGATGCTGATGTCCTGATGCTACATAGCAACAATTGGTGTTGCAATGTTGCAAGAAGTGATCGAGGGTGACGTTAGGATCGGACGATGCATCCAGACGGTGACGACGGGCCGATCCTCGATGCCGCGTTGGAGTTGTTCGGCGAGGTCGGCATTCCCAGAACGACCATCGGCGACGTCGCCAAGCGCGCCAAGATCAACCGGGTGACCGTCTATCGCCGCATCGGCTCCAAGGATGAGCTGGTGCGGGCGGTCATGGCGCGTGAATCGACGAGGCTGTTCGTCGCGGTGGCGGCAGCGGCCGCCGAACAGTCGTCGCGTGCGGATCGAGCCGCGCACGGATTTGCGACGACGATCGATTCGGTGCGAACCAACCCCGTTCTGCTCAAGATGTTCGATTCCGAGAGTGCGTTGGTGCTCGAACAGTTGACGACCAATGCGTCGACATTGCTCGCGTCCGCGATAGACGCTGCCGCGCAGATCGCCCGGGGAGAGGTGGACTCGGACAGTTTCGCAGTACCTGATGCCCCCGAAATCGTGGTTCGCGTCGTGCATTCGATTCTGTTGACGCCTGCCGCCGGCGCTGCCCTCGAGACGTACGACGACTTGCTCGCCTTCGCGCACCGCAGCATCGTGCCGTTGCTGGTCAACGGAGACCACCGCAGCGAATAGTTAGGCTAGGCTGCCCAGTCATGCCTCGATATTCTGTGCTCGACAATCGCTCGACCAGCCCCAGGAGACTGCCCGCCTCTGCGCGGCGTCGGCGGTACGCACTTGCCGGAACACTGTCACTGTCACTGTCACTGGCGCTGGTCGCCCTGGTCGGTTGCTCGAGCGCCACCTCGGAACCGTCGGATCCGGCCGAGGCTGCGAGCACCAGAACGGTGCAGGACTACTTCGGTCCGGTCGAGGTTCCCGCCGAGCCATCACGAGTTGTCGCTGCCGACCCGATCTCTCTGGCGCTGATGCTCTCGCTCGACGCGAAGCCGGTGGCGGCGTCGTTCAATCCACTTGCGCTCCCTGCTCATGTCGACCAGCGCGCCGCCGGCGTCGAGAACATTGCCGGGGAAGGCGGGGGATTCGATCCCAACGTCGAAGCGATCCTGGCTCAGGATCCGGACCTGATCATCGTGGTCGCCGGCTACGACGGCGAAGGCGAGAAGGCCTGGAACAAGGAGATCTATGACAAGCTCGCGGCCAGCGGAGTGCCGACCTACGGGTTCGCGTACAACGACGGGGTGTCGCTCGACGATGTGTCCAACGGCGTTACCGCCGTGGGCGAGGTACTCGGGAAGCAGGCCGAGGCAGCGGCTTCGATGCAGGGCCTCACGGATCGGATGGCCGAATTGAAGCAGCGAGTCTCGGATGCAGGACTCGCCGACAAGCCGGTCTCGGCCGTGCGGCTCAGTGAGCGGGGCGAGTATTCGATTCGCGTCGGAACCGGAGAGAGCATTGCCTTCCGCGGGTTGGGAATGGCGCAGCCCGAGGGGCAGCAGGACCCCAGTGTGTTCCGCATCGATATCACGGACGAAACGCTGAACACTCTCGCGTCCGCCGACACCTTGTTCGTCTACACGGACGAGGGAGCCGTTGCCGAACGAGACGCGATCAGCAACGCACCCCTGTGGTCGACACTGCCTGCCGTACAGCAGGATCGGGTGCACTGGGTGTCGGCAAGCGCGTGGAACTCGTCCGATCCCATCGGCCTCGGCCTGATCCTCGACGACATCGAAACGCTGTTCGTCGAGCCTGCCGAGCAGAGCTGAGGGCCTCGTCATGGCCGGCCGAGGTGACGAGGGCGGATACCTCACTGCGCGAGTGGTCGAATCGATTCGCTTGTCGCCGTCGCTGATTCGCGTTGTCTTCGATTCCTCCGATGCGCATGGGTTCGAGTCGAGCGGTGTGCCCGACGAGATCGTCCACCTGTACTTCCCTGCAGACGGAGAGAGTGCGCCGCCCGAGATGACCCGTCGCAACGGAGTTCTCGCTCATCATGACGGCGTGGGTCGTGAGTGCCGCAATTACACCGTCAGGCGCTGGGACGGGGACCGGATCACGATCGACTTCGTGGACCACGTCGGCGGGGTGGCCGCGGCCTGGGCTCGCTCGGCCGAGCCGGGTGCGGCGCTGGGGATGTGGGGAACTCGGTCGTGGTACGAGCCGCCTGCCGACACGGAGTGGATGTTGTTGATCGCCGATCTGCCGGGGCTACCGGCTCTGTGCCGTGCACTCGAGCAGCTGCCTGCCGGCCTGCGCGCGCATGCGATCGTCGAGGTGGCTCACGACGACGACGTGCTGGACGTTCGATCGGCGGCCTCGGTGACGATGGACCGGCGGGTGGCCGGAAACGGCCGCGCACCATCGGAATTGTCCGATGCCGTTCGCGCGTACGAGATACCGGCGGGAAATGGCTACGTCTGGTTCGGTGGGGAGGCCTCGGCAGGGAGAGCTGTGCGCAAGTACTTGCGCGGTGACATCGGCATACCCGCGAAACGGCTGGCCATCGTCGGCTACTGGCGTGACGACAAAGAGGCGTGGCTCGAACGCTATGAGCGCGTTGCCGATTCACTGATCGACGACTACGAGCGAATCGCGTCCACCGGAATGGGTGAGGCCGAGGCCGAGCTCCACTGGGACGAAATCCTCGAGCGCGCCGGTTTGTAGCACCGCGGACGGGAGTCAGGGCGTTCGATCGTACGAATCGAGGACCCGAAACAGCGCGTCTCGCAGTGCAGGTCGGTTTCCGCCCGGTGTGGGCCTGGCGATCTCGTGCAGGGTGTAGCCGTCGATCAAGGCCAGGAAGTGCCGAGCCGGTAGATGTGGTTCCGCGATGCCGAATGCCCCGAGCGCCGCTTCGGCCGCCTCCTCGATCATCCGCATGATTCGGTGCACCGAATCTGCCAGCTCGGGCCGTCTGCGCACGGCGAGGTATGCCTCGAACTGGACGAGGGAGTCGTCGTCCTCGGGGGAGGAGAGCAGCGAGACCAGGTCCATGATCGCGTCGGCGAGATCGTCGCGCGTGAGGCCGCCGGTGTGCGCCACCTCGAGGAGCGCGGTGACCTTCGTCGTCACGTTCTCGGCAATTCGAGTGATCGCGGCATCGATGAGCTCACCGACCGAGCCGAAGAAATAGCTGGTGGTCGACGGCGGGAAGCCGGCGGCGTCGGCCACGGACCGAAACGAGACGCGTTCGAGTCCACGCGTTCCGATCACGCCGATGGCCGCGTCGACCAGGGCGTCGCGGCGCTCCTGGCCACGTGCGTATCGAGTCTTTCGGCGCTCTTCGGTCATCGATACAACGTAGCCGGGGTGCTGTCGTCTGCCCCCATCGCAGTGCCCTTCAGCAGGCGATTTCGGCCAATCCTGGCCGAGTGGCCAATATTGAGCTACTGTCGCCGCTACATCGAACAGCCCTGAAAAGGAGCACCCATGACCGAGATTCCGGAAGCCTCGCGTGTGGACGTAGTGGTCGTCGGCGCAGGGCTCGCGGGTCTGACCGCCGCCAGGGAGCTGGCAGCAGCGGGCCTGACCGTCCAGGTTCTCGAAGCCCGAGATCGGGTCGGCGGGAGGACGGTCAACCATACGATCGGCAGAGACGCTGTGGTGGAGACCGGTGGGCAGTTCGTCGGTCCGACGCAGGATCACATCCTTCGCCTTGCCGCCGCGGTCGGCGTCGCCACGTTTCCTGCCCACGACATCGGATCGAGCGTCTACGTCAAGAACGGACGCGCCCGACGCTTCGCCGGTGGTGTCCCACCCGACGCCCTCTCGCTACCCGACGTCGGGATGCTCGTTGCACGAATGGATCGAGCCGCCAGGCAGATTCCCGTGGACAGACCGTGGGATGCACCCCGTGCGCACGAGTGGGACACCCAAACTCTGGCCACCTGGGCTCGTCGCCACGCGGCCACCGACGGTGGAGTGGAGCTACTCGACATCCTGCTCGGCTCGGTGTTCGGCGGCACGGCCGCCGACGTGTCCGCGCTCTTCGGCTTGGCGTACGTGGCCGGGGCGGGTAACGAGTACACCCCCGGCACGGTGGACCGATTGATGAGTGTGGCTGGGGGAGCGCAACAATGGCGCTTCGTCGGTGGCTCCCAGGCGATCTCGATCGCACTGGCCGAGCAGCTCGGTGACGCCGTCCGGCTCGACAGCCCGGTGCGCCGGGTGGAGCAGTATCCGGATCGAGTGGTGGTACGGACCGATACCGAATCGTGGATCGCCGGATCGGTCGTCGTCGCGATTCCTCCGGTTCTGGCCGCCCGAATCGACTGGAGTCCAACACTTCCCGCAGTCCAGGAGGCGCTGTTCCAGCGGATGAACTTCGGCGGCCTGGCCAAGTGCGAGGCCGTGTACCCCGAACCGTTCTGGCGCGCGAGTGGGCTCTCCGGGCAAGCCCTCTTTCGCGACAGCAACATCCCGGTGTCCTCGATGTTCGACAACTCGCCGCCCGACGGAAGTCAGGGAGTACTGATGGGATTCGTCGGCACCTGGGGTGCACGCCACCGGGGCGGCCGAAACTGGTCGAACGGTAACGACGCCGAACGACGCGGCGAGGTTCTTCGCGCATTCGCCTCCGCGGTGGGGCCGCGCGCCCTGGAACCGACCGAATGGATCGAGCTGGACTGGACTCGCGAGCAATGGACCCGCGGCGGGCCCACCGCGGTGCTGGCCCCCGGAGTGCTGACCGAGCTCGGCCGGTGGCGAGACACCGTGTTCGGCCGAGTGCATTGGGCAGGCGCCGAACACTCCGACTACTGGAACGGATACATGGACGGCGCCGTGCGGTCGGGTGAAAACGCAGCAGCAGAAATTCTGTCGACCGAAGGAGAACTCTCGTGGAACAACGCTTCGTAGTCTCGGCCCATCGCACCCTTTCGGTGAGCCCGGAAGAGGTGTGGGCACTGACCAGTGACACCAGTCGTTATGCGGAGTGGGTCACCGACGTCCGGTCGGTCACCACCCATCACGGCACTGCACGCGCAGGCGGTGTCTACACCGAGGAGGTGGCAGCGCTCGGCCGCTTCACCACTCACGCCACCTGGACCGTCCGGCAGCTGGAAGCGAATCGACTGCGAGTGGATTCGGGGCAGGGTTTTGCGCCGCTCACCAACGTGGCGAACGTATTTCGATTCGCGCCGCTCAGTGGCGGCACCTCCACGGCGATGACTTTCGAATTCCGGTTCGACGTCTCCCCGCGCTGGGCGGGACGCCTGGTGCGGCCTGTCGCCACCGCCGGGATGTCTGCGCGATTCGACGTTTCCATGTGCACTCTGGAGGCCATCCTCCTCTCCGAGCGAGCGGAATCGATCCGATGAGAGTACCGCCGGAGGTACTCACCCTGGGTGTGCACATCCTCGACACTCTGGTGCGCCCAGTGACCGAAATTCCGGACGGGCAGCAGGCCGTACTGGCCGAGCAGATCGCGATGTCGGCCGCGGGAACCGCCGCGGGAACGGCATTGGTGCTGTCCCGGCTCGGTGCCGCGGTCCACACCGCGGGAGTCGTCGGAAATGATTCGGCCGGCACATTTCTACTCCAGCTCCTCGCCGACGACGGAGTGGACGTCTCCCTGGTTCATCGTCTGGACGGGGTGCAGACCTCGGCGTCGGTGTTGCCGATCAGGCCGGACGGATCCCGGCCGGCTCTGCACGTGATCGGAGCCAACGGCCATCTGGCTCAGCATGTTCCGTGGAACATGTTTCACAACGTCGACTTCCTGCATCTCGGCGGACCCGAGTTCTTCGGACCGGACACCGCGCGCGACATCGCTCGTCGCGCTCACGAGGACGGCGTCGTCGTCACCGTCGACAGTCTGGCACCGTCCGTTCCCGAGGGCCTCGGTGCTTTCGCGCCCGCACTCCCGTACGTCGACTACCTGCTGCCGAACGACGAGCAGGTCCTCGGCTGGACCGGCTGTGCGACCCTCGAGGAGGGGTGCCGCCGGCTGCTCGAACTCGGTGCGTCCTGCGTCGTCGCCACCGCCGGGGCGTCGCCCACACTCGTCGTGACGGCCGAGGACGCCGTCGAAGTTTCCGCGTACGCCGTGGACGTGGTGGATACCAGTGGATGCGGAGATGCGTTCTCGGCAGGGTTCGTTCGTGGCCTGTCGCTGAGCATGAGCGTCGTCGAGTCAGCGGAGTTGGGCAACGCGACCGCCGCGCACGTCGCGCAGGGTCTCGGTACCGACTTCGGGACCTACGACCTCGAGGTCGTTCGCAAGTTCGCTCGCACCTGCAGGACCATCTGATGCCGGCCGACGTGGACGAACTCCGAGAGTCCGTCGCCGAGACCGCCCGGAAACTGGGCCGACGGGGCCTGGTTCTCGGAACTGCAGGCAACGTGAGCGGCCGTGTCGACGATGTGGTGGCGGTGACGGCGACCGGCCTCGTATTGGCCGACGCCACGATCGAGGACGTCGCGCTCGTCGGGATGGACGGCGTCGTGAGTACGGGTGCATACGAGCCGACATCGGAACTGGGCTTGCACCTGGGCATCTACGAGGCGAGCGACGCGCGCGCGGTGGTCCACACGCATTCTTCTGCAGCAGTGGCTCTTTCACTCGTCACCGACGAACTGCCGCCGGTGCACTACGCACAGATCGCTCTCGGCGGCACCGTCCCGGTTGTGCCGTTCGCGCCGTTCGGCACCGGCGAGCTCGCACGTTCGGTAGTGGCGGCGATCGCGTCCAAATCGGCGGTGATCATGGCCCACCACGGGTCGGTGGCCACCGGTCACGACCTCGCTTCGGCGCTGTCGAACACAGAACTGCTCGAATGGCTCTGCGGGGTATACCTATCGGCTGCGTCGGTGGCGCGCCCACGTGCTCTCACCGACGCACAACTGGCGGCAACCTTGGACGAGGCGGTGCGCCGTGCATACGGAACCGCGGCACCCGTGCGAAGAGACTGACCGATGACCACCCGGGTGCGCCCGCTCTGGATTGCCGTGTTCTCCGTGGCGTGGCTGGGCTATTGGATGGCCAATCTGGTTCCACTGCAGCTACTTCTGCCCGAGCGATTGCAACAGATCGATCCGCAATCGAAGGTGTTCGACTTCGCTGTGATCAACGCGGTCTCTGCCGTGGTGCTCCTGATCGGTCTGCCCGTGTGCGGATCGCTGTGCGACCGCACTCGCAGCGGGTTGGGGCGACGGCGCGTCTGGTTCGGCGGCGGCGTCCTGTTCTTCGCCGGTGCGTTGGTGGTCACCGGGCTGCAAAGTACCGTTCTCGGAATCGGGACGGCGTGGTCGGTGGCGATGCTCGGATTGAGTGCTGCAACAGCAGGGTTGACCGCAGTGGTGGCCGACCGCGTGCCGGACGAGCAGCGCGGAACGGTGTCGAGTGCGATCTACGCGCCGCAGGCGCTGGGCGTGGTGGCGGGCCTGGCCCTGGTGTCCACACTCGCACTGTCGGTACTGGGCGGGTACCTCGCCGTCGCGATTGCCCTGGTGATCTGCGCGGTGCCGTTTCTGCTGTCGTATCGCGAAACCGATTCACCGACAGCGCTGTTGAGCCTGCGCAGCATCGTGGCATCGCTGCTCGATTCGTTGCGTCACCGCGACTTCGCGTGGGCCTTCGGGGGTCGAATCCTGGTCAACGTGGCCAACTCTCTCGGGACCTGCTACTTGCTGTTCTTCCTCACCGACGGCCTGCGAGTGACCGATCCGACGGGATCGCTGCTCGAGGTCACCGTCGTCTACCTGATCGCCTGTGTGGTGTGCACTTTCACCTTCGGTCCGTTGTCGGACAGGATGCGTCGCCGCAAGATCTTCGTGGCGGTCGCGGCATCGATGCAGGCCGTCGCCGGCTTCGTCCTGGCGGTGCATCCCACGATGGACGCCACGTTCGTCTCGGCGGCGTTGCTGGGCGGCGGATTCGGCGCGTACATGGCTGTCGATCAGGCGCTGGTGACCGGGGTTCTTCCGTCCGCCGAGAGTCGGGCGACCGATCTGGGCGTGATGAACATCGGGGCGATCGTTCCACCTGCCATGGCTCCGCTGCTCGCGAGTGTGTTTCTCTCCACCGTCGGTGGATACCCGGCGCTGTTCGCGGCGGTGGGGGTACTGGCCGCACTCGGGGCAGCGGTGACATGGCAGGTGAAATCGGTGCGATGATCGCTCAGCGGCGGTGACGCAGCCCTGATGCTCGGTCGATCAGCGACCGGAGAGGTTACCGGGACGCTCCGAGAGCGTCTTTCGCCATGTGCGCGTCCCGCAGTTCGCGCTTGAGGATCTTGCCCGCTCCGCTCATGGGCAGTGCGGTGACGAACTCGATGGTGCGCGGGGTCTTGTATCCGGCAACGTGGCTGCGGGTGTGATCGCGGAGTTCGTCGACCGTCGGCGACGTGCCCTCGGCCAGCACGACACAGGCGTGGACGCGCTCGCCCCAGTCGCCGTCGGGAACACCGATCACGGCGCAGGCCAGCACCGAGGGGTGCAGGCTCAGTGCGCTTTCCACCTCGGCGCTGTAGACGTTCTCGCCGCCGGTGATGATCATGTCCTTGAGTCGATCGACCACGAACAGGAATCCGTCGGCGTCGAGGTAGCCGACATCGCCGGTGTGCATCCACCCGTCGCGAGCGGCCGCTGCCGTCTCCTCCGGCTTGTTCCAATAGCCGAGCATCACGTGTCCACCGCGAACGCAGATCTCGCCGACCGAGCCGGTGGGCAACTGCTGGTCGTCGGGGCCCAGAATCCGGATCTCCGAGTGCGGGGCCGCGCGACCGGCCGAGCCGATGCGTTCTCCCACATGGTGTTCCGGCCAGAGCAGCGACGCGACCGGTGCCAGCTCGGTCATGCCGTAGGCCTGAGTGAGGCGCGCCTGCGGGAGCCGAGCGAGGGTGCGCTCGAGGACGCCGGCGGAGATGGGGGATCCTC
Organism: Rhodococcoides fascians A25f; assembly: GCF_000760935.2. Classification (NCBI taxonomy): domain Bacteria; kingdom Bacillati; phylum Actinomycetota; class Actinomycetes; order Mycobacteriales; family Nocardiaceae; genus Rhodococcoides; species Rhodococcoides fascians. Next base: position 630,393 of record NZ_CP049744.1, read on the forward strand.
CGTACAGCACGCGGCTCAGCGAGGAGGTGTCGAACTCGCTCAACGTGGGGTGGTCGACGAGAAGCTGAATCATCGTCGGTACCAGCAGCACATCGGTGATGGCGTGCTTCGCGATCGCGCCGAGGACGGCGGTCGGCTCGAAGAACGGAACCATGACGTGGGTGCCGCCGAGCATGACCTGACCCACCCATGCGGCCAGATCGGCGAGGTGGAACATCGGTGCGGCATGGAGCAGGATCGATGCGTCGTCGAGCAGCTGTCCGGTCGCCACCGTTCCCAGGCCCGAGGTGACGAGGTTCGCGTGCGAGAGCATGACGCCCTTGGGGAATCCGGTGGTGCCACCGGTGTAGAAGAGGCCGGCAAGGGCGTCGCCGCTGCGTCGCGCGTCGGGAACGGGATCGTGGGACGAGACCAGGTCCTCGTACGAGACCATGCCCTCGGGGGTGGCACCGTCCCCGCAGTAGACGATGGTCTGCAGGCCGGCGCATGCGGGGCGCAGTGCCGGGACCATGGCACCGAAGGTGTCGTCGACCAGCAGGACCTTGGTGTCGGAGTCGTTGAGCGCGTAAGCGACCTCCACGGGCGACCACCGGATGTTGACGGGGTTGAGCACGGCGTCTGCCCACGGCACCGCGAGCAGGTATTCGGAGTATCGGTCACTGTTGAACGCCAGCATCGCCACGCGATCACCGGCCTCGACTCCGATGGCCTGCAGGCCTGCCGCCAATCGCGCCACGCGGTCGATCTGTTCGGTGAAAGTCCGAGTGCGGTCGCCGAACACCGTCGCGGCCCGGTTCGGAGTTGTCGCCGCAGAGCGGTGCAGGCCTTGGGTGAGATACATATCGAGTCCCTTGTGCGAGAGGGGGCGAGGGTGCCCGGGTGAATACCGTCACAGTTCCATCTTGTTGGCGCGGTGTCAATAGTGAGCACGTGGCTCGGCGGGTGTCGACAATCCGCGAAAATGGTTGTCTGGCTAACGTTCCCGAGAGTCGTCCATGGCGTCGACGGTACCGAGAACGGTCACGAGTACATCGGTCAGCAGGGTCTCGACCTGCTCCCGGTTCAGCGTGCCGCGCACGAGCCATTCACGGCCCGCAGCCTTCACCATGCCGCCGAACGCCCGTACCGCGGAGGTCGCGATTCGACGGTCACCGCCTCTGCCTTCGAATGCCGTTGCGTCCAAGACTCGTTCGGCCGCAAGATCGTCGGCCTCGTCCAGAATCTGTGCCACCTGCTCGTCGACGCCCGATCCGCTGGCCATCGACACCCACGCCGTGCCGTGCGTTTCGATCACGCCGACCAGCCAGTGGACGCTGCCGCGGGCTCGTTCCTCGAGCGAACCCGTGGGCAGGTGTACGTCCTCGATGGGCGGAACGGTGACCAGAAAGCGAACGCACTCGAGGTACACATCGCGTTTGCTGCCGATGTAGTGGTGGATGAGCCCGCGGGCCACCCCGGCCGAGGCGGCGACGTCCGACATCGAGACCTCCGCGTACGGCTTGTCACCGAACAAGCGAACCGCACTGGCCAGGATCTGCGTGCGTCGCTCGTCCGGTTCCAAACGATTCCACTTGGGTGTACTTGCAGCCGGCATGGTTCTCATGATCGCACCGAACCGATGCCGCGACGCGTCAGAGGTACCGCTCGGTGCGGGCGCGCAGAGACCTCGGCACGACGAACCGATCGCCGTACCGTGCCCGCAGTTCGTCGGCCCGCCGCGTGAATCCGGGGAGACCGCCGTCGAACTGATTGACGAACTGCAGCACGCCTCCGGTCCAGGCCGGGTAGCCGATGCCGAGAATGGAACCGATGTTCGCATCGGCGACCGTACGCAGGACACCCTCGTCGAGGCACGCGATCGAATCGAGCGATTGCGCGACGAGCATACGATCCATCATGTCCTCGAACGAGATTCCGTGATCGGGTCGGTGGTAGTGCTCCACCAGGCCTGGCCACAGTCCGAGCTTGGTGCCGTCCTCGGCGTACTCGTAGAACCCACGTCCCGCCTTGCGGCCCGGACGATCGAACTCGTCGATCAGGCGATCGACCAGCGGGTAGGACTTCGAGACGATCCACCCTCGTCCGTCGACGCGGGCGGCCTCGGCCATGCCCTCTCGGATGTGGCGCGACAGCGTCAACGAAATCTCGTCCATCAGTGCGAGCGCGCCGGACGGGTAGCCGGCCTGCAGCGCAGCCTGTTCGACGGTGGCCGGGTGTACACCCTCGGCGACCAACGAAATCGCCTCGTCCATGAATCTGCCGATGACCCGAGTGGTGAAGAAGCCGTGACTGTCGCCGACCACGATCGGCGTCTTGCCGATGAGCCGTACGAAGTCGAACGCGCGAGCCAGAGCGGAGTCACTGGTGTGTTCGCCCACCACGATTTCCACCAAGGGCATCTTGTCCACCGGGGAGAAGAAGTGCGTGCCGATGAAGTCGGAGGTACGCGAGACTCCCTGGGACAGTTGAGTGATCGGAAGCGTCGAGGTGTTCGAGCACAGTAGTGCGTCGGTGGTGAGGTACTTGTCCACATCCTCGAAGGCCTGCTGCTTGACGGCGGGATCCTCGAAGACGGCCTCGACGACGAGATCGCACCCCTCGGCGTCTGCCGCGTCGGAGGTGGTCGTGATGAGCGCAAGCACCGCATCGGCGTCGGCCTGGGTCGTGCGTCCCTTCGTGACGGCCTTGCCGAGAATCGAACGTGCGTAATCCTTTCCGCGCTCGGCGGATTCGATCGAGATATCGCGAAGCACAACGGGAACCTTCGCCGAGGCGACGACGTAGGCGATGGCGGCACCCATCATTCCGGCCCCGATCACCAGCACCTTCTCGGGTACCCGGTGTGGTTCGGCGCTGGGACGAGAGCCCCCCTTGTTGATGGATCCCAGATCGAAGAACATCGATTGGATCAGGTTGCCCGACACCGCTCCGCAGGCGAGGGAGGTGCAGTGCCGGGTTTCCACCAGCGACGCCGACTCGAAGTCGAGGACCGAACCTTCCACGGCCGCAGCAACCACCGCGATCGGAGCGGGCATGGGTGCACCCTTGACCTGCTTGCGTACCGTTGCCGCGAAGGCAGGCAGCTGCGCAGCCAGCGCGGGTGAGGCCGCGGTGCCGCCGGGAATCTTGAATCCCTTCCTGTCCCAGGGCTGCAGCGCTTCGGGATTGGCGACGATCCAGGCACGTGCGTTCGCCATCATCTGCTCGTGGGTGTCGACGACCTCGTCGACGAGTCCGAGTTCCAGTGCTCGGTCCGGCCGATACCGCTGGCCCTGGCCCACAACCTGAGTCAGGGCCTTGACGATGCCGAACATCCTGACCGTTCGGGTGACGCCGCCGGTGCCGGGCAGTAGACCGAGCGTCACCTCGGGTAGACCGAATCGAGAATTGCTTCGGCTCAGTGCGATTCGGTGATGACAGGCCAGTGCGATCTCGAAGCCACCGCCGAGCGCGGTGCCGCCGAGTGCTGCCACGACCGGTTTGCCCAGCCGCTCGAGGCGACGAAACTTGTCCTTGGTGAAATCGAGGGCGTCGGCGATCACCGCATGATCGGACGGACCGGCGTCGCGCAGCAGCTCGAGGTCGCCACCGGAGAAGAACGAATCCTTCCCCGAGGTGACGATGATGCCGTCGTACGCATCGAGGTTGGCCTCGAGCCAGTCGACGGACTGTCCGAGCGACTCGCCGAACGCGGTGTTCATCGTGTTGGTGGCCTGTGTCGGATCGTCGATCGTCAGCACGAGGATTCGGTCGGTGCCGATCTCGCCGGTGATCGTGGAAGTCTTCAGTGCCGCAGAGCTGTTCATCGTTTCCTCGGGTCGTTGTTCGAGTGCTGGGTCGGTCACAGGCGCTCGATGATGGTGGCGACGCCCATTCCTGCACCGATGCACAGCGTGATCAGTGCGTAGCGTTCGCCGCGGCGCTCGAGTTCGTCGAGGGCCATTCCGGTGAGCATGGCTCCGGTTGCGCCCAACGGGTGGCCCATCGCGATCGCGCCACCGTTGACGTTGATGCGGTCGTGGTCGATGTTCAGCTTCTTCGCGTAATTGAGCACCACCGAGGCGAATGCCTCGTTGACCTCGAACACCGCGATGTCGTCGAGCGTCAGTCCCGCGGCGTTCAATACCTTGTGGGTGGCCGGAACCGGGCCGGTGAGCATCAGCGTCGGATCCGATCCCGCGACAACCCCGGCCACGACGCGTCCGCGCGGGGTCAATCCGCCTGCGCGACCGGCCTCTTCGGAGCCGATCAGAACCATCGCGGTGCCGTCGACGATGCCGGAGGAGTTGCCGGCATGGTGGACGTGGTCGATACGCTCGACCTCGGTGTACTTCTGCATGGCGACGGCGTCGAATCCGGCGAGCGCGCCCATCCGGTCGAACGACGGTTTCAGGGCGGCGAGATCGGCCGTGGTTGTCTCCGGTCGCATGATCTCGTCGTGATCGAGCATCAGCCGGCCGTTGGCGTCGAACACCGGGATGACGGACTTCTCGAAGTGGCCCATCGACCACGCATGCGCCGCTCGTTGCTGACTACGCACGGCATAGGCGTCGACCGCGTCGCGATCGAACCCCTCGATCGTCGCGATGAGGTCTGCACTGACTCCCTGCGGAACGAAGTAGCTGCCGTAGTTGGTCAGTGGGTCGCACGGCCATGCGCCGCCGTCCGCCCCGAGCGGGACACGAGACATCGATTCGACGCCACCGGCGACGATGAGCCGATCCCAGCCGGACCGAACACGTTGCGCCGCAGTGTTGACGGCTTCGAGTCCGGATCCGCAGAAGCGATTGAGCTGAACGCCGGCGACACTGTCCGGCAGCCCGGCAACCATCGCGACGGTTCGGGCGATGTCACAGCCTTGATCTCCGACCGGGGTGACGACACCGAGCACGACGTCGTCGATCAGGGCCGGATCGAGCTGCGAGTGTCGAGAGAGCAACGTGGACAACGTGTTCGCGGCCAGATCGACCGGTTTGACGGTGTGCAGTGAGCCGGAGCTCTTGCCGCGGCCACGTGGGCTGCGCACTGCGTCGTAGAGGAACGCCTCCATGGTGGTGCCTTTCTGGGGCAACAAGATTGCCGAGTTCTACAGGGAGCGGGAAATGAGGTCTTTCATGACTTCGTTGGCACCGGCGTAGATGCGGGCGATGCGGCCGTCGACGAACATGCGGGCGATGGGGTATTCCTCCATGTAGCCGTAGCCGCCGAAGAGCTGCAGGCAGCGGTCCACCACCTCGAACTGCCGGTCGGTGGTCCAGTACTTGACCATTGCGGCGGTCGTGACGTCGAGTGTTCCGGAAATATACTGCGCTACAGCATCATCGACGAAGGTGCGCACGACGCGTCCGATGGTGGCGCATTCGGCGAGCTCGAATTTGGTGTTCTGCAGATCGAACAGTGTCTTGCCGAAGGCGTTGCGCGACTTGGTGTACTCGACGGTCTGTGTGACGGCTGCGTCGATCATCGCTGCGGCGGCGATGCCGCAGATCAGGCGCTCCTGGGGGAGTTGCTGCATCAACTGGGCGAACCCGCGACCTTCGGCGTCGCCGAGGATGTTGGCGGCAGGGATGCGGAGGCCGTCGAAAGAGAGTTCGGCGGTGTCCTGGCCCTTCTGGCCGATCTTGTGCAGCACTCGTCCCCGATGGAATCCCTCGGTGTCGTCGGACACCTCGGCGACGAGCAGGGTCAGTCCCCGGGCTCCCGCGGACGGGTCGGTCTTGGCAGCGATGATGATCAGATCGCAATGAGATCCGTTGGAGATGAACGTCTTTGCGCCGGTGACGACGTAGTCGTCGCCGTCACGAACCGCGCGGGTGGTGATTCCCTGCAGATCCGAGCCGGTGCCCGGTTCGGTCATTGCGATGGCACCGATCCACTCGCCCGAGCACAGCTTCGGCAGCCAGCGCTGCTTCTTCTCCTCGGACGCGTACGCCAGGATGTAGTGCGGAACGATGCCGCTGTGCACGCCCAACTGCATGGCCGTGTCGCCCGCCCGGACCTGCTCCTCGAACAGCACCGCCTCGTGACGGAAGTCGCCGCCACCGCCGCCGTACTGCTCGGGCACCGACATGCCGAGCAGCCCGAGGCTTCCCGCTGTGCGGTAGACGTCGCGACTGGGACGTCCGGCTGCCGCGAAGTCCTCTCGGTGCGGCGCTACCTCTTTCTCGAAGAATCCTCTGGCGAGCTGGCGCACGTCGGCGAGCTCGGTAGCGAGGTCGTCGCTGGTGCGGTCTGCGAGTGCAGTCATGGCAAGTCCTTGGCTCGAAGCGCCGACTTATTGGCGCTGTGCCAATAATGATGGCGCGACGCTGACCTGGATGTCAACCAACGATGCTCCCCACCCTGCCGAACTCGACGTCATGGACGGATTCGGGTCGGAATTGATCCACAACTTCGAGTTCGGCGGGGGACCGCTTCCGAAAGTGTCTAGCTGTCGCCTGCTCGCAGCAGCGCGACGTCCGAGACGATTCGAATGTGTTCGGCCATCGCTCGGCCGGCCTCGAGTGGATCCTGTTGGCGCACAGCCTCGGCGATGCGGCGGTGGTGCTCCAATGAAGTCTGCGGACGGTTCGACTGCGACAGGGATTCGATGCGCGTCTCGCGAATCAGGCCGGCGATTTCTCCCATGAGTCGGGCGAGCAGCGGGGAATGTGCCGCCTCGGTGATCGCGCGGTGGAACAGTTCGTCGCCGGAGTCGCCGCGATCGCCGTCGGTGATCTCCGAGGCCATCACGGACAGGGCGTGGTCGATTGCGGCCATTTCGCTGTCGCTCCGACGAGCAGCAGCGAGCTCTGCGAGTTTGACCTCGAGCGCTTCGCGGGCTTCGATCACCTCGGGCAGACGGTCGGCGTGTTCGCGTAGGGCGCGAATTGCCATGTCTCCCACGGGTCGTCGCACCAGGACTGCACCGTCGCCGTGTCGGACGGACAGGATGCCCTGCACCTCGAGTGCGACGAGGGCCTGGCTCAGCGATGCTCGGCTGACGCCGAGGTGTCCGGCCAGCTCGCGCTCGGGGGGAAGTCGATCGCCAGGGTTCATCTCGCGGTCGGCGATGTGCTGGCACAGCTGTTCGACGATGACCTCGTACAGCCGTGGTCGGGTCACGGGGCGAATTTGCTCAGCCACTGTGTCACTCGCTCTCTGTTCCTCTGGACCTCCACCCTAGCCGTCATAAAGTACGTAACGGTCGACACATCCCGGCTTGACAAGTGATCCACTTCACTGGTTGAGTCCCTATTGACTCAGTGGCCAGTCCAATTAGCCACTGAAGATCTCGGGCAACCGCTCGAGTGCTACCAGAGACGGACCGGAGACCTTCGATGTCGACCGAGTTGATACCCATCCTTGCGCTCGTCGTCATGTTCCTCGCTGCAACCGTGTTCCCCGTGAACATGGGTGCGTTGGGGTTCGTGGCGGCGTTCTTCGTCGGAACCATTGCCGTGGGCATGGGTGCCGACGACATCATCGCCGGCTTCCCGAGCAGCCTGTTCCTCACCCTCGTCGGCATCACGTACCTCTTCGCCATCGCGCAGAACAACGGCACGGTCGACCTCCTGGTCCGCGGTGCCGTTCGACTCGTCGGCGGCCGAGTGGCTCTCATCCCCTGGGTGATGTTCGGCATCACCGGCGTCCTGACGTCGATCGGAGCGCTCGGGCCCGCTGCTGTGGCCATCGTGGCCCCCATCGCCCTCGGTTTCGCCGCGCGCTACAAGATCAATGCCCTGCTCATGGGCATGATGGTCATCCACGGTGCGCAGGCGGGCGGATTCTCGCCCATCAGCATCTACGGCGTCACCGTCAACAACATCGCCGCCAAGGCGGGGCTGGTCAACAGTCCGCTCACACTCTTCCTCGGCAGCATGCTCTTCAATGCTGCCATCGGGGCTGCGCTCTTCATGTTCCTCGGCGGACGATCGCTCATCGGCCGCAGCGTGCACGACGAGGACGGCACCCGCCCCGACGGCGACAGCGGCGGCGTCGGCGGCGGAGGTTCGCGGACGGTCATGCGCGGGTTCGGGTCGTCGACTCCCAAGCCGTCCGGTCAGACGGTCACCGTCGAGAACGCACCGCCGCTGGCCACCGCGGTCAAGGCGATCACCTTCGATCAGATCCTCACGCTCATCGGCCTGGCATCGCTTGCGATCTTCTCGCTCGTACTCGATCTCGATGTCGGCTTCATCTCGATGACGGTCGCCGTGATCCTCGCTCTGGCGTCGCCCAAGGCCCAGAAGGGCGCGATCAACCAGATCAGCTGGTCGACGGTGCTGCTCATCGGCGGTGTGCTCACGTTCGTCGGGGTATTGCAGGAAGCCGGAACCGTCGAATACGTCGGCGACGCAGTAGCCGGAATCGGCATCCCCCTGCTCGTGGCAATGCTGCTCTGCTACATCGGTGCCATCGTCTCGGCGTTCGCCTCGTCCACGGCGATCCTCGGCGTCACCATCCCGCTGGCCGTTCCGTTCCTGCTGGCCGGTGAAGTGGGGGCCATCGGAGTCATCGTTGCCCTGTCCATCGCCTCGACCATCGTCGACGTGAGCCCGTTCTCCACGAACGGAGCGCTGGTGCTCGCCAACGCCCAGGACATCGATCGCGACGTGTTCTACAAGCAGATTCTCAAATACAGCGCGCTGGTCGTGATCATCGGTCCACTGATCGCCTGGGGCATCCTGGTCGTCCCCGGCTGGATGTAGCCGTTCGGCACGTCCTCGGGCCTGGCAGCACTCGAACGATGGCGGCACGTGTACTCGGCGTGCCGCCATCACGCGTCTGAGCTGGGCAAAGACTCGTACATCGTTACTTGACTTCTTCGGGAATCGCTGGTCCAATGGAATTGGATAGGCCACTGGCCCAGTAATCCAATCCTCCCGTATTCAGCCCCCACCTCGCTTCGACGCAAAGGATCACTTCGATGCCCCTCAACACGACAGGCAGAACCGGACCGCTCGAAGGAACCGTGGTGGTCGATCTGACCCGCGCTCTGGCCGGCCCACACGCGGCGATGATGCTCGGCGACCTCGGCGCCGACATCATCAAGGTCGAGACTCCGAAGGGCGGCGACGACACCCGAGTCTGGGGTCCCCCCTTCGTCACTCCGCGTGACGCCGAGCGCGAGTCGACGTACTTCCTCTCGGCCAACCGCAACAAGCGGTCCATCGCCCTCGACCTGAAGACCGACGATGGCCGAGAAGCGTTGGAGCACATGATCGAACGAGCGGACGTCCTGCTCGAGAACTTTCGCACCGGCGTTCTCGACCGGCTCGGCTTCTCGCCCGAGCGGATCGCCGAGATCAACCCGCGCACAGTGGTGCTGTCGATCAGTGGGTTCGGCCACGACGGCCCCGAGGGCGGCCGATCCGGATACGACCAGATCGCGCAGGGTGAGGCGGGGCTGATGTCCTTCACCGGCTCGAGCCCGGACGACGTCCAGCGGGTCGGCGTTCCCATCGCAGATCTCCTGGCCGGAATGTACGGAGCCTTCGGAGTTCTCGCGGCTCTGCGCGAGCGGGACCGCACCGGCCGCGGCAAGGTGGTTCGCACCTCGTTGCTCGCCAGCGTCGTCGGAGTGCACGCCTTCCAGGGCACCAAGTGGACGGTCGCCGGCGAGATCGGCAAGGCTCAGGGCAACCACCATCCGTCGATCTGCCCGTACGGCCTGTTTCCGACCTCCGATGGTGCCGTGCAGATCTCGGTGGGCAGCGAGGGACTGTGGCACCGGTTCTGCGAGGGCTTCGGTATCGACCCCGACCTCGAAGGCATGGCCACCAACCCGCAGCGGGTCGACAGTCGCGACGACGTCATCGAGCTCGTCTCCAAGATCTTCCGCACCTACGAGACCGAGCCGCTGCTGACTCTCCTCGACGAGATCGGTGTTCCCGCAGGCAAAGTGCGGAACATCCAGGAAGTGTACGAGTGGGAGCAGACCAAATCTCAAGGTCTGCTGGTCGACGTCGAGCATGCGACGCTCGGCAAGGTCACTCTTCCCGGGCCGCCGCTGCGCTTCTTCGAGTCCGACGGCACCGAGGTCACCGAAACCAACCACCTGGCACCGCCGGTACTCGGTGCCGACGACCAACTCGTCCGCGACTGGCTGAAAGAGGCGACACGATGACCAGAATGACCGCCCTCGAACTGCTCGATCTGGTGATCGATGCCGACAGTTTCGATTCCTGGGATACCCCGACCGCCGATTACGTCGTCGACGACGAGTACGCGAGCGAACTCGCCGCGGCCCGTGAGAAGACCGGATTGGACGAGTCCGTACTCACCGGCTCCGCCACCATCCGCGGCCGCAAGGTGGCCATTCTGCTCGGGGAGTTCGCCTTCCTGGCCGGCTCGATCGGTGTTGCGGCGGGCGAGCGGCTGGTCAACGCGGTGCACCGGTCGACCGACGAGCGCCTGCCGCTGCTGGCGCTGCCGACCTCAGGCGGAACCCGCATGCAGGAGGGCACCGTCGCGTTCCTGCAAATGGTCAAGATCACCGCGGCGATCACCGCGCACAAGGCGGCGAATCTGCCGTACATCGTGTACCTGCGGCACCCCACCACCGGTGGCGTCTTCGCATCCTGGGGTTCGCTCGGGCACGTCACCGTCGCCGAGCCCGGTGCCCTCGTCGGCTTCCTCGGGCCCCGCGTCTACGAGGCGCTGTACGACGCGAAGTTCCCCACCGGTGTGCAGACGTCGGAGAATCTTCAGGCGCACGGACTCATCGACGCCATCCGGCCACCCGAGCAGCTCGGCGAGATCGTCGACCGCGCGTTGCGGATCATGACCGACATCCCGTCGTACCGCCCGCGCAGCGTCGAAGCGCTGGAGTGGAAGATCGAGGACGTGCCCGCGTGGACGTCGATCCTGGCTTCCCGCAGGAGCGACCGCCCCGGTGTACGCGAACTGCTGTTCAGCACCGCGGCAGATGTGTTGCCGCTCAACGGTACCGGTCAGGGTGAGTCGGACCCGGGTCTGATTCTCGCGCTCGTCCGGTTCGGCGACATGCCGTGTGTTCTCCTCGGGCAGGACCGACGGGGTCAGACGACCAAGACTCCGCTCGGTCCCGCGGCTCTCCGCGAGGCTCGACGCGGAATGCGTCTGGCACAGGATCTGAAGCTGCCGCTCGTCACTGTCATCGATACCGCTGGTGCCGCGCTGTCGAAGGAGGCCGAGGAGGGTGGCCTGGCGGGAGAGATCGCCCGCTGCATCGCCGATATGGTCGACCTCGAAACGCCCACGCTGTCATTGCTTTTGGGTCAGGGAACCGGCGGAGGCGCACTCGCGCTGGTGCCGGCGGACCGTGTTCTGGCAGCCCAGCACGCATGGCTGTCGCCGCTGCCGCCCGAGGGTGCGTCGGCCATCGTGCATCGGGACACTGCTCATGCGGCCGAGATGGCCACCAAGCAGGGAGTCCGTTCGCTCGATCTCTTCCGGGCCGGCGTCGTCGACATCATCATTCCCGAATTGACCGACGCGGCAGACGAATCGCAGCAGTTCTGTGACCGGGTGGGTGCCGTTCTGCACCGTGAGCTCGCCGACCTGATCGCTCAGGATCCGTCGATGCGCATGATCGCCCGGGAAAAGCGCTTCAATCGAATCGGTTTCGCGGCTACTGCCTCAGCCTGAAAACCCGCCCGGACCGACCACCCTCCACGAAACGAGACAACCATGACCGCCACGATCGCGGATTCGAACTCGACAGTCCCCGAGGATTTCGTCTCCGGTCTCGAAGGTGTCGTCGCGTTCACCTCCGACATCGCCGAACCCGACAAGGACGGCGGCGCACTGCGCTACCGCGGCGTCGACATCGAAGAACTCGTCGCACAGAACGTCACCTTCGGCGACGTCTGGGCCCTGCTCGTCGACGGCGCATTCGGCCGCGGCCTCCCACCGGCCGAACCCTTCCCCCTCCCCATCCACACCGGCGACGTCCGCGTCGACGTCCAAGCCGGCCTGGCGATGCTCGCCCCCATCTGGGGCTACCAACCCCTGCTCGACATCGACGACACCACCGCCCGCGACAACCTCGCCCGCGCCTCGGTGATGGCCCTGTCCTACGTCGCCCAATCCGCCCGCGGCATCTACCAACCCGCCGTCCCCCAGACCCGCATCGACCAGGCCGCCACCGTCACCGAACGCTTCATGGTCCGCTGGAAAGGCGAACCCGACCCCGCACACGTCGCCGCCATCGACGCCTACTGGGTCTCGGCCGCCGAACACGGCATGAACGCCTCCACCTTCACCGCCCGCGTCATCGCCTCCACCGGAGCCGACGTCGCCGCCTGCCTGTCCGGTGCCATCGGCGCCATGTCCGGACCCCTGCACGGCGGCGCCCCCGCCCGCGTACTACCGATGATCGAACAAGTCGAGAGGACCGGCGACGCCCGCGCCCTGATCACCGGCATCCTCGACCGCAAGGAAAAGCTCATGGGCTTCGGGCACCGCGTCTACCGCGCCGAAGACCCCCGCGCCCGCGTCCTACGCGCCACCGCGAAAAGGTTGAACGCACCCCGCTACGAGGTCGCTGCTGCGCTCGAGCAGGCCGCGTTGACCGAACTGCGTGAACGCCGCCCCGACCGCGCCATCGAAACCAACGTCGAATTCTGGGCCGCGGTGATCCTCGACTTCGCCGAAGTCCCCGCCCACATGATGCCCGCGATGTTCACCTGCGGACGCACCGCAGGCTGGTGCGCGCACATCCTCGAGCAGAAGCGCCTGGGCAAGCTCGTCCGCCCGGCTGCCCTGTACACCGGCCCCGAACCCCGCACCCCCGAGTCCGTCGACGGCTGGGTGGCGCGAACCCCATCCTGAGCGGGGAGGTCGTGGAGTGGCGCTATCGTCGTGCTGATGGCTGGGAACGTGCGGGATCCCGGGGCCTCGGTGGCCTCGCGGCTGCTGGCTGTGCTGTCGGTGTTCGACGAACATGCCCCTGCGTTGACGTTGACCGAATTGGCCGATGGCGCAAACCTTCCCATCGCCACGACCCACCGCCTGGTGCGTGAACTGGTCGACTGGGGAGCGCTCGTGCGCTCGGACGACGGTCGGTACGTAGTGGGGCGTCGACTGTGGAAGCTCGGATTGTTGGCACCGGATCAGTCCGATCTGCGCGAGATCGCGTCGCCGTTTCTGCACGACATCTACGGTGCGACTCTCGCGACGGTGCACCTGGCCATTCGGGACGGCGACGAGGTGTTGTACCTCGACAGGTTGGCAGGCCACGCGTCGGTGCCTGCCATCAGTCGGGTGGGTGCGCGATTGCCGTTGCACTCGACCGGGGTGGGCAAAGTGCTGTTGGCGTACGCGCCGAGGGAGGTACACGATCACGTGCTTCGAAACCTGACTCGCATCACCCCGTTCACGGTCACTCGACCGGCGCAGTTGGAGAACGAACTACGCCGGGTCCATCGCGAGGGATACGCGCAGACGGTCGAGGAGATGACCCTCGGGGCATGCTCTGTGGCCGTTCCGATTCGCGACGGCGAGAACGTGGTCGCCTCGCTGGGGCTCGTGGTTCCGAGTATCGGGCGTGATCGCGTCAGACTGGTTGCGGCGCTACAGGTTGCGGCCCAGGGAATCGGCCGCAGTCTGAGAACTGGGTAGTCTTCTTCCACTCAGTGGAAGCTCTGGCTTGTAGAGACGTGGATCACCGAGGTGTACTCGACTCATGCGTACACAGGTTGCCATCATCGGTGCAGGGCCCGCGGGTCTGCTGCTGTCCCACCTGCTCGGCGAGCAGGGGATCGACTCCATCGTGATCGAGTCGCGTACTCAGGACTACGTGCTCGCCCGGATCCGAGCCGGAATTCTCGAGCATTCGACGGTCCAGTTGCTCGACGAACATGGACTCGGGGAGCGCCTGCACCGCGAGGGCCACGAGCATCGCGGTATCTATCTGCAGTGGCCGGAAGAGCGGCACCACATCGACTTTCGTGATCTGGTGGACCGAAGCGTGTGGGTCTACGGGCAGACCGAGGTCACGAAGGATCTCGTGGCGGCACGCGAGAAGGCCGGCCAGCAGATCTACTACGACGTCTCCGATACCGCGCTGCACGACGTCGAATCCGACAACCCCTACGTCACTTTCACGGACGCGTCGGGCAACGCGATGCGGATCGACGCGGACGTCATCGCCGGATGCGACGGCTCCTTCGGGCCGAGTCGTGCTGCCATGCCCGATGCTGTCCGCAACACGTGGGAACGGGTGTACCCGTACTCCTGGCTCGGAGTTCTCGCCGACGTCGCGCCGTCGACGGACGAGTTGATCTACGCCTGGCATCAGGACGGCTTCGCCATGCACTCGATGCGATCGTCGACGGTCAGTCGGTTGTATCTGCAGGTGCCGAACGGGACCGATATCGACACCTGGTCCGACGATCGAATCTGGGATGCGTTGGCAGACAGGCTCGGACACGGTCAGAACGGGTGGACGCTGAACCCGGGACCGATCACCGAGAAGAGCGTGCTGCCGATGCGCAGTTACGTGCAGACACCGATGCGACACGGCAATCTGTTTCTGGCAGGCGACGCAGCGCATATCGTGCCGCCCACGGGTGCAAAGGGTCTGAACCTTGCGGTTGCCGATGTGGCTCTACTGGCACCGGCCCTGGCCCAGATGCTGCGGGGGAAGGGGACCGAGAGTGCTGACACGTACAGCGACACGGCACTTCGACGCGTCTGGCGTTGCACGCACTTCTCGTGGTGGATGACGACGATGCTGCACACGGGCGACGACCCGTTCGATGCGCAGTTGCAGCTCTCGCAGCTGAAGTGGGTGGCTTCCAGCGAAGCGGGCGCCATGGGACTGGCGGAGAACTACGCCGGTTTGCCGATCGGGTTCTGACCCCTCGGCGGCCACCGCGGCGTCGACACCGTCGTTCGTTACCCTTGAAGGACAGCGAGAGAACAGGGTAATTCACAGTGTCTGATATCGACGCCGCCTCGGCGCGCACGGCCGTGGCGGTGCGGGCGACCTATATCGCGTTCATCGGGGCCGGCTTCGCCTTCGCCAGTTGGGCTTCTCGGATCCCGCAGGTGCGCGATCGCCTCGAACTCACCTCGTCTCAACTCGGAATCGTGTTGCTCGCCATCGCAGTCGGATCCCTGCTCGCGCTGCCGATGTCCGGAATCATCATCAACCGCTTCGGGTCTCGGCTCACGGTCACCGTCATGTCCCTCGTTCTCGCGGCCGGTCTGACGATCATCGCCACCGGCTATCTCGTGGGTGTAGTGCCGTTGCTCATCGGACTGTTCGTGCTCGGATTCGCCAACGGTGCATGGGATGTCGCCATGAACGTCCACGGTGCGGTGGCCGAACGTCGGCTCGGGCGCTCGATCATGCCGCGGTTCCACGCGGGTTTCAGCGCCGGCACTGTGGTGGGAGCCCTGATCGGCACTGCGATGGTGGCGCTGAACATCTCGGTCACGGTGCATCTGCTGACGGTCGCAGCCGTGATCGCCTGCACCATTCCGTGGGGAGTGCGCAGCTTCCTGAACGAATCCGATGCCGAACCCGAACAGCCGGCGGCCGACGCCTCGCGGCCGCACGCCCTCGCGCGGTGGAAGGAACCGCGCACCCTGCTGATCGGCGTCGTTGCCTTGTCGTTCGCGTTTGCCGAGGGCAGCGGAAACGATTGGCTCAACATCGCATTGATCGACGGATACGACGCGTCGGCCGTGGCTGGAACCCTCGCCTTCACCACGTTTCTGGTGGCTATGACCGCTGTGCGGTGGTTCGGTAACGGATTGCTCGATCGCTACGGTCGAGTCGTCGTACTCCGAGGATTGGCAGCCGTCTCGGTGGTCGGAGTGCTGTTGTTCGTGCTCAGTCCGGTTGTGCCGCTGGCGTTTCTGGGCGCATTCCTGTGGGGATCGGGCGTCTCGCTCGGGTTCCCCGTTGCCATGAGCGCAGCCGCCGACGAGCCCGCTGCCGCAGCCGCACGCGTGAGTGTGGTGGCCTCCATCGGATACTTCGCCTTCCTGGGCGGCCCGCCCCTGATCGGTTTCCTCGGCGGTCATGGTGATGTGCTCCACGCGTTGCTCGTCGTTGCGGGTCTTCTCGCATGTTCGCTGCTCGTGATGGGAGCGCTGCGACCTCTTCCGGGGTCGAATTCCCGACACTGAATTCGCAGTCGTGGCGCAGGTGTTCTCGGTTACTGTGGCCGGTATGCGTATCGACGAGTATCGGAAGCACGACGGGCTCGGGCTGGCAGAGCTGGTGGCCAACGGCGAGGTCACGCCCCGTGAGCTACTCGATTGTGCATCGGCGCAAGCGAAGTCGGTGAACCCGGCTCTCAACGCGATCGTACGTCCGATGCGGGAGCAAGCCGACGAGCAGCTTACCGGAACGCTCGAAGGCCCGTTCGCAGGAGTGCCGTTTCTGATCAAGGATCTCTCGCAGGACTACGCCGGGCTGCCTACTGCGAGTGGTTCCCGTTCGTTGACGGACCTGCCGATGCCCGAACATTCCACGGTGGTGCAGCGCTGGCTCGATGCCGGCCTCGTCATCTTCGGAAAGACGAACACCCCGGAGTTCGGTGCCAAGGGGATCACCGAGCCGACGGTGTTCGGCCCCACTCGGAACCCGTGGGACCACAGCAGAACTCCCGGTGGTTCCTCGGGTGGATCCGCTGCGGCGGTCGCGGCCGGATTCGTCCCGGTGGCGGGAGCGAACGACGGCGGCGGTTCGATTCGCATTCCTGCGGCGTGCTGCGGACTGGTCGGACTCAAGCCGGGCCGCGGACTGGTGCCGTCGGGCCCCACGTTCGGTGAGGCGATGCACGGGGCAGCGGTACAGGGTGTGGTCTCGCGGTCGGTACGAGACACGGCAGCGATGCTCGACGTACTGGCGGGCGGCGAGGCGACCTCCGGCTACTCGCCTGCCCGGCCGGATGGCACCTTTCTGTCTCGAACGGGCAAGGACCCCAAGCCTTTACGCATCGGAATGTATGCGGCCACGTCGGTGAATCCAGCGCCGGACGCGCAGGCTGTCGCCGCGATGGAACAGGCGGCGAAGATTGCGACCGACCTCGGCCACACCGTCGAACTTCTCGATGCCTCGCCGTACGACGACACGAGCCTCAATCGCGAATTTCTGCTGGCCTGGTTCACCTACATGGCCTGGGAGATGGACGAAGTCAAGCGCAGAACCGGTTGCGGCGACGACAAATTCGAGCGTGATACCCGAATCATGGCCGCGCTGGGCAGATCCGCCAGCGGTGTCGACTACCTCGAGGCGGTGGAAGGCCGGCACAAGCATGTGCGCGCGCTGGCAACGTACTTCGAGACGTACGATCTGCTGCTGACGCCCACCCTTGCCGAGCTACCCCCGAAGATCGGCGCGTTCGAGCTCGCGAAGCCGCTGCAGCTGGCGTCGGAGTTGTTGTTGCGCAGTAGAACTGCTGGGGTCCTGCGATACACGGGCATCGTCGATCAGATGATCGACGACAACATCTCGTGGATTCCGTACACCCAGTTGGCGAACGTCACCGGACGTCCGGCGCTGTCGCTTCCCGTGCATTGGACACCGGACGGTCTCCCGATGGGCGCGCACTTCACCGCACCTCTGGGGGGAGAAGGGCTGCTCGTCCAACTCGCCGGCCAGATCGAACGAGCAGCACCCTGGACGCATCGTTACGAGGCCCTCGACTAGCGGGTCGCTCCCAATTGGGCCTTGCCCAAAATTCCCGACGGCCGTTGCCGCACCTGCCCGTCGACGATGTCGACGACGCCACCGGCCCAATCGGGATCGGTGTCGGCGGCGGCCTGGGGATCGGCGTGAGCGTCGGTACCCTCGTCGGCCACCACGGTGATGGAACGCTGCAAGGCTTCTCGGACTCTCATCGGCGTCGTATCCGGATCGGCGAACACCTCCGTAGCGGCGTTGCCTCGACGTACCACCATGTCGTGAGTGAGGCTGTCCACCAACGAGATCACCGTGCCCGGGGGCATGCCGGTGATGATCGCGACGGCACGGCCCACCAATCCGGTCGGCAGCAGCGGGACCGGAATCTGGGCGCGACGCAGGCCGGCGACGCTGCCGTACGCCTGCAGCAGTTCCGGGTAGCTCATCGTTTCGGTGCCCCCGATGTCGAAGGAACCGGGACGGGCGGTGTCGCCCAGGGCGCGAGCGATGATGGCAACCACATCGCCGACGGCAATGGGCTGGACCTGCCTGCGCATCCACGTCGGTATCGGAGTGAGCGGCAGCCGCTCGGTCATACGTCGAACCAACTCGAAGGACGTCGATCCGGAGCCGAGAATGATGGCCGCGCGCAGCACGGTGGCATCGACGGAGCTGTCGAGGAACGTTTCCTCGACCTGTAGTCGTGAGCGCAGATGGTCCGACAACGGCGTGTCGTCGTCGGGGATGAGACCGGAGAGGTAGACGATCCGTTGTAGGCCGTTGCGTTCGGCTGCGGCGGCCATGGACTGTGCCGCGTGGCGATCTTTCTCGACGAAGTCTCCCTCGTCCATCGAGTGCACGAGGTAGACGACAGCGTCGACATCTGCCGTCGCGGTATCGAAGGTCTCGTGCTCGTCGAGGTCGAAATGCACGGCGGTGACCTGGGCACCCCATGCGAAGCGCGACTTCTTCGCGGGGTCACGCATCGCCGCGTGGACCTCGTGGCCCTGCTCGAGGAGCACGGGGATCAGCCGAGACCCGATGTATCCGGTTGCGCCGGTGACCAGTACTCGCATGATGAATCTCGTTTCTGTAGGTACATGCGATACCCGGTCGGAGCAGTCTCACTCCCCGCTGTCGGCGACAGATGACAGACTGTGCGGGTGAACGCACGAACCAGGAACAACGTCAGGGTCGTCGGGGCCGCCGACGGACCCGTGGTGATGCTGGCTCACGGGTTCGGCTGCGACCAGACGCTGTGGCGTTCGGTGACCGATATCCTGGCGGCGGATTTCTCGGTCGTGCTCTTCGATCACGTCGGGTCGGGCGCGTCGGACCCGGCCGCCTGGGATGCCGAGAAGTACGTGCCGTTGGACGCTTACGCCCGGGACATCGTCGAGATCGTCGAAGAACTCGACCTCTGCGACGTCACGTTCGTCGGTCACTCGGTGGCGTCGATGATGGGTGTTCTTGCGGTCCAGGCGGCTCCCGACCGGTTTTCCAAGCTCTTTCTCCTGACGCCGTCTCCGCGCTATATCGACGACGGTGATTACCGTGGCGGGTTCAGCCGTGAGGACATCGACGAGTTGCTCGAGTCGTTGGACAGCAACTATCTCGGCTGGTCCGCATCGATGGCACCGATCGTGGTGAATGCGCCGGATCGACCCGATCTGGAGAACATGTGGACCGCGAGCTTCTGCCGAACCGATCCCGAGTGCGCACGGGTGTTCGCCCGCACCACGTTCCTGTCCGACAATCGCGCTGATTTGGCCGGGGTCACCCTGCCCACGATGATCGTCGACTGCGCCAGAGATTCGCTGGCCCCGCCTCAGGTCGGCAGGTACGTTCACGAACACATTGCGGGCAGCACCCTGAGGACTCTCGACGCGAGCGGCCACTGCCCGCACGTCACCGAACCGGAGCAGACCGCCGAGGCGATTGCGACCTTCGTGAGATCGTCGTGATCAACGAACTCGACATCGAGGATCTCTACGAGAACGCGCCGTGCGGCTACCTGTCGGTCTATCCCGACATGCGGATCGCCCGACTCAACACGACGCTGGCGGGTTGGCTCGGTTTCGACGTCGACGCGTTGATCGGTACGGACTTCACCGAGTTGCTCACCGGTGGTGGACGCATTCACTACGAGACGCACTTCGGCCCCATCCTGCGGATGTACGGCCAGCTCGACGGCATCGCGTTGGACTTCGTGACGTCGGATCGTCGTCGGTTACCCGTCTTCATGACCGCGAACGTCAAGACCGACGAGTCCGGCACGCCGGTGCTGATCCGTATCACTGCGCTCGATGCCCGGGATCGACGCACCTACGAGCGTGAACTGCTCGAATCCCGCACGCGGGCAGAACTGCTGGCGAAAACACTGCAGCGGTCGCTGTTGCCGCCGAGTCTGCTACCGCCGTCGGGAATGACCGCGGCTGCTCATTACCACGCGGCATCGAGCGACGAGGTGGGCGGCGACTTCTACGATCTGTTTCCGCTCTCGGACGACCGGTGGGGATTCTTCCTCGGCGACGTGTGCGGAAAAGGCGCGTCGGCCGCAGCCGTCACCTCGCTGACGCGGTACACGTTGCGTGCGGCCGCGGTATACGACCACGATCCGGTGGCAGTGCTGCACAACCTGGATTCGGTTCTGCGTCAAGAATTTCGCGAGAACAACGCGCAGTTCTGTACGGCGGTGTTCGGTGTTCTCAGCCGTTCGGCAGAGGGATTCGAGGTGTGCATGGCCAGTGGTGGCCATCCGCCGCCGTTGGTGATTCGGACCGATGGCAGCGCGCACTACGTATTCATGACCGGCGGGCAGCTGGTGGGAATACTGCGCAACGCGCGCTTCGTCTCGGCCACGGTGACGCTGGATGCCGGCGACACCCTGATGCTCTACACGGACGGCCTCACCGAGGCTCGGGTGGGCACAGGCCGTTACGACGACGACGGCGCACTGCTGGATTTCGCAACCGAGCATGCTCCCGCAGCGCCGGCCGCCCTGATCGACCACTTGCGGAAACTGCTGAACAGCTTCGGCGACGGTCTGGTCGACGACGCGGCCGTCATGGCATTGGGAGTCTCGTCAGTCGAGAGCAGCGCGCGCTGACGCCAGGTCGGCATGCAGTGCGAATTCCTGGTCCAGGCCCATCAGCTTGATCGGACGGCTGGTGGTCGGTCCGTCGGCGACGACCGAGAATGTCACCGTCTCTCCGTGATCTTTCTGCGTCCTTGCCAGCACGGTCATCGCGGCCGAGGCCAGGAACGAGACGGCGGACAGATCGATGATCAAGGCCGATGGTGTGGACTCGATCTGCGCTTGGATGGCGGTGGCGAGAGCCGGTGCGGTGGTGATATCGAGTTCGCCGGACACCGCAATGACGGCTACTCGGCCATCGTTGCTGGATTGAATCGAGAACCCGGCGTTCGTATCGGCAGACATATGTACTCCTGAATCGTTACCCGCCGCGCTCGTCGACGGGGTTGCGCACCATTCAATCAGTAGGGATTACTGGAAGGTGACCTGCGTTCCTCTGAGGGCGGGAGCTCCGACCGTCGTCGTCCAGGACGGCACTGCATCGGGCTCGATTCCGGTGGCCCCGCCGTAGATGACCGCCAGGGTCTGTTGCTCGGTGACCGAGCCTGCGTACGAGGCGGGTACGGGGGAGAGCTGTGGTGCCGGGAGGACGGGAACGTTCTGCTCGCCGGGGTTCCTCGTCGGCACCTGGTACGAGCCGTCGTTGGGTGAACCGCCCGGATACTGGGGGAAGTACTCGCCGGCATAGCGATCGAGGGACGAGTAGCAGCTCGGGCCTCGGGTCTGCTCGAACAGCCTCGGTTCGTCCTGGTTGGGCAGGTAACGCCCCTTCGGATTGACCAAGGGCATCGACACGTTGATGCCGGGATACTCGTCACCGTCGCCGAGCAGGATCTTGCCGCGCCTGGCACCCTCGGCGAACTGTGAGACGGTGCAGCCGAGAGCGGGGGAGAATTCGGCGAACACCTCGAGCGCCTCGCGCGAATTGGCGGCCAGGCCGATGACGTCGGCGGAGTTGGCGTCGAGGAAATCTGCGGTCGTGCCCGCGGCCGAGGTGACCGAGGCATAGAGCGTCTCGAGGGCCGGGCGCTTCTCGACGACGGTGTTGCCGGTGGTCCGCAGATTGTCCAGAGCATTGATCAATTCGGGAGCCGCATCGGAGTAGGTCTGCGAGAAGTCCGCGAGACCACGCAGGTCCTGCTGGATCGCGGGAAGTTCGGTGTTGAGCCCGGCGAAGATGTTCTCCAGGCGGTCGATGGTGAGGCCGAGTTCCTCGCCGCGACCGCTCAGACCCTGCGCCAGAGCGCCGAGTGTGTTCGACAGGTCCTGCGGCGGCACGGCTTGGAGCAACGGCAACAGGCCGTCGAGCAGCTGTCCCACCTCGATGGCATTGCCGCTGCGATCCTGCTTCAGGACAGTGCCCTCACCGATCGGCGAGGCCGGTGCGCCGTCCGGAAGTATCAGCGATACGTACCGCTCGCCGAACAGTGTCTTCGGGAGAAGCCGTGCGGTGGCGTTCGACGGAATCATCTCGGCCATGTCCGGCTGGATCGCCAACTCGGAGGTCACGACGCCATCTGTAGTCGTCGCCGATCGGACTTCTCCGACGATCATGCCGCGCACCTTGACATCGGCATTGCGGGGGAGAGCGTTGCCGACGCTGTCGGTCTCGAGGGAGACGGTCACGACGTCCTCGAACGTCTTGTTGTACGAGGTGACGCTCCACCCGACGAACACGACGATGAGTACCACGAGGGCAATTCCGAGAAGCCGGTTCTGCAGCGGCGAGGGGGTGCCGGTCACGGGAAGCACGGATCGAGAGCGTCAACCATGCCGCGAACATTAGTGGTACATGACGTCACACTTACTACTGCGCGACTGCTTGTGAGATGCACATATCACCGTCGGAAATATGAGATGCAGCTCACTCCTCGGTGGCGGACCGTGCCCAATCGATGAACTGCCGGGTCGCGGGGGATTGCTCGCCGGTCCTGTGCATCAGGGTGATGGAGTAGGTCAGCGGTGGCGTCAGATCGATCGACCGCAGATGGGCAAACGTGTCCAGGGGTACCCAGCTCGGTACGAGTGCAGCACCCACGCCGGCATCCACCAGGCTCGGTATCGTCAGAACCGGCGTACCGGTCAGCACCGTGTGCGCCCGAGCGCCCGAGCGTCGAAGTCGTTCCAGCGCATGCGCACTGGTGGTCTCGACGGCACCGGTGATGAAGGGAAACTCGCCCAACCAGTCGAGTCCGTGGCGATCGGTGATCCGAGCATTCGACTGCGTCCACGCCGCGGGGACGATCAGCGTCAACTCCTGGCGTCCGACGTGGATGCCGAGCAGATCGGGCGGAGTGAAAAGACGCGGAATCAACGCCAGGTCTGCTGCGCCGGATCGCAGAGATTCCATTGCTGCCGTGGCGGTCTCAGCGCGTGCAATGTGCACATTCAGGCGCGGTCGTCCTCGTGTCACCGACGCGAGCATGGTCGGCAGAACCGGTCCGGTGTCGTCGGCCGGAACCGACACCACTACTGCACCCGCCCGGCCGAGGGCGGCGTCGACGGCGAGGGCCGAGAAGAGGTCCAGATCGTCCACGACGCGCCGGGCAGCGTCCACTATTTCCCGTCCCGCATCGGTCGGCACGAGCCTCGTACCGCGCCGCTCGAAAACGGTCACCTGGGTCTGCTCCTCGAATCGGGCGATAGCGCGCGAGACAGTGGACGGACTGAGCCCGAGTTCGGTTGCCGCACCGCTCATCGAACCTGCGTCGGCGACGGCAACGCACTGCCGCAGTAGCCGTGAAGAAAGTTCCATCGCGTCCCGTCGATCGATGCCACCGGAAGGCACCCGACGTACCCCCGTGATGCCGCAGCTCCACCGAAGTGTTCACACTGATGCCGTGAACGTCACCACTTCGATGCTCGAGTGCTTCGTGGCCGTCGTCGACGAGCATGGACTCGGTAACGCGGCTCGTGCACTCGGGGTAAGCCAACCGACGGTGTCCGGCACCGTGCGAAGTCTCGAGACCGAGTTGGGTGTCGAGTTGTTTCGCCGTGAGGCCAATACGCTGGTTCTGAGCCCCGAAGGTGCTGCCCTACTACCGCTTGCGCGTCGAACTGTACTCGACCATCGAGCGGCCGAGCGAGTGGTCGACGAACTCCGGACGACGAATCCCGGCGGCGCGGCACCGACTGTACGCATCGCACTGTCGGACCGTTCGACAACACCGGAACTGATCGCGGCATTCGTCGCTGCGCGACCTGGCTCGAGGATCGACGTCGTGTCGATCGCCGATCCTTCGGAAGCGCTGGCGCAGGTTCGGATGGGGCAGATCGACTGCGCGGTGGTGCCCGATTTCGACGATTCCAGCGACCTCGTCCACGAGTACCTACCCGATGACGTTCTCGTGCTTGCGCTTCCGCCCGGATCGAAACATATCGGCACCCTCGACGAACTCGACGCGGCGGTTCCGTTGGCGGTGCTTGCGCCGACGCATCGTGTAGGCGTGGGGGTCATCGACGCTCTGGCAGGGTTCGGCATCGTGGCGACCGTGGTGTTGAGCGGGGTGCCGCAGCAGGCCCTGCCGGGACTCGTCGCCCACGGTATCGGCGCGGCGGTCATGAGTGAGTCGATGGCGCGTTCGGTGACTGAAGCGGGCGGTTCGGTCGTCCCCTGGCCGGCATCGCCGCCGGAGCGCACCAGGCTCGTCTATTCTCCCAATTGGGTAGCACCGCTTATGAATTCGTTCATCGATCAACTTGTTCGCGGCCATTCGCTAGGTACAAAAACGAATCATTCGTGACCGACTGTGCGTTTTGGCTATGGCTTTGCGTCATTCCGTTGCCTCGGCTGGCTGTCGGTGCCCTGTGTCACTTAATGTGGCGCGCAGCAGGATCAGGGGGCGATCGGCGGGGGAGTATTCATGGACCGAAAATTCCGGAGACAGGTGTGTTTCGATACGCACGCACGCCTGATATCTCTATCGAAAGTGTTGCCTGACAACGCTCGTCGTTCGAGTGGTGTTGTCGATGGTTGCTGATGCCATGGGTCTGGAATGGGCGTCTCCGGCCGAGCCGGATGTCGTCGTCATCTCGGCGCAACTGCGCGACGTCGGTGCCGCAATGAACCGTATTCTCGAGCCGCACAGTACGTTTCGCTCGATCTATGATCATGTTCTCTCGATACCGGGAAAGCGTGTGCGTGCCGGGATGGTACTTGCGTGTGCTCAGCTCGCGCCGGGTGCTCATGCGGTGCCGCTGCACGACGCCGTCGACATCGCAGCGGCGGTCGAGATGCTGCACGAATCCTCTCTGATACACGACGACATCTGTGACGGGTCGGTACTTCGCCGCGACAACGATTCCATTGCAGCCGCATTCGGTGTTCGAGTGGCGGCGTACGCGGGCTTCCATCTGGCCGGAACCGCACTGCGGGAAGTCGCGAGAGTGCTCGACGCCAACCCTTCGGTGTTCGCCCGAATCGGGCACGCCGTCGGTGTGACGTATCTCGATGAGCTGTCGGAGCTCTCGTACGGTCAGTTGATCGAGACCTTGCCGCCGGATCTCGACGACGACGCGCTCAGGAGGCACTACCGCGCGGTCGCGGGAGCCAAGACCGGGACTCTGTTCAGAGTCGCCTGCGCCTACGGTGGTACAGCAGGCGGAGTCGACGACGACGGACTGCGCAGTCTGATGAACTACGCAGATCATCTGGCGTTGGCATTCCAGATCATGGACGACGTCCGCGACATCGAGGGCGGTCCGAACCTCGGTAAGGATGCCTGCGGAGATCTCGAACGCAGAGTGCCCACCTGGCCCGTGATCGAATGGCTGTGCACCGATGCCGAAGCGCGGACGATGTGGCTCGACGAATCGGTGTCCAGCCGTGACCTGCAGGCCGCACTGACGCACAGCGGAGCGATTGCCAGTGCCCGTGAGTTCGCCGATTCCGCGACGCGGCAGGCCTGCGTCGCGACCGAGTGTTTCGTCGATTCGCCTGCGCGAGAGCACTTGCGCACACTGGCCCGACGAGTCGTGCTCCGGTGAAGGCCAACCGTCTGCTGATACTTGCCCGCGGTGTACGGGATCTTCGACGTGCAGTCGATCCGGCCGCGCTCGTACGCGCAGGTTCGCCGGATGAACTCGCCGAATCGGCATTGATACCCGCCGCACGAAATCTGGCCGTGGCTATCAACCTGTTGCCGGAGCTGCAGCGCGCCGAATCGACTGCGGCCGTGCTGGCCTGCCGAGTGCTCGACGCCTACGAGGATCTCTACTCCGGTTCCGAGGGCGCGGCGACGACGGTGCTCTGGGCGGCCCGATATCTCGTGGGCGAGGACCCGGTTCCGCCACCCCCGTTGCGCGCACGGATCCTGCGTGAGAGCGACGCGGTGGATTCCATTCTCGCCGAACGGATCACCGACGTTCGGGCGTTGGTCGGTCGGCTACCGGCCGCCGGACGTGCGCGGGTGCGAGAGTTGTCGATCGACGTTGCCACTGCGATGGCAGACAATCTCGACGTGCCGATGTCGCGGATCACGTACGGCGAGAGAGTGCTCGGACGTGTCGTGGTCCACGCGTGCGCGGTGATCTGCGAGAACGATCAGGACGTCGGCAACGAGGATGTCGCCGAGCTGGCCCACTGTGTGGGAGCCGCGGCGCAACTGGCGAACGATCTCCGCGATCAGGAACTCGAGCTCTACCGAGTGGGTACCGGTGCCGAGTTGACGCACGAGATCGTATTGCGTTTGCTGACACCGGCACTCGGGACGTTCGCGCTGTTGTCGCATCTCGGTCGGCGAATCCGGAGCAAGGGTGCTCGGGCGGCCGTCGCCTATATGTCGATCACCACGACCGCCTTCTTCTGCGGCGCGGTGGGAGTGCGAAGTCCGTATTCCAGGAGGCTGCGTCTGGTCGGCGCCGTGGTCGCGGCCACCGGTACCGGCCGATGGGAGGCCATGCTCGATCGCTTGCGTGAGTCGGTGGACACAACGGTCGAGTTCCTGCTCGACTCGTCGCCCCAGGAAGGTCGAGAGTCGCCGGACAACCTGTTTCCGCGCGTCGATGCGCACTCCCAGGGCACCTCGATGGGTGCGATCGTCGTGGACTCGGCAATGGCGCTCGTCGACGGGCTGCCGACCGGAGCGATGCGCGGCGAGCTGCCCGACGATCAGATCCGCCGGATGATGATCGCCGACCACCTCGCGTTCGGATCGCTGGAGCGAATGCACCCCGGCGACAGCAACGCCATGCACCTTCTCGGCACTCGGTTTCAGACGGCTGCGATGTCCCGGATGGCACCGCATCTCCCACTCGATTCTGAAAGGCAACCATGACTGCGGTGACACCCCGGAACGAGACCGGTACGACCGGCGAGCCGAAAGATCCGATCAGCAGACGCATCTTCCGTCTGGAGAATCCGGCGAATGTGGGCCCGCTCGTCCACATCGCGCTGTGGCTCGGGCTTCTTGCGTTCGGGCTGTTCGCGCCGATCGCCCAGCGCTGGTACATCGCGATGCCTCTCGTGCTCGTCCTGACCCTGCTGAGCTTCTCCTTGACCATCGGGGTGATGCACATGCACACCCACCGCCCGCTGTTCGTCTCGCGTCGGGCCAATCGAGTGGTGGACATCCTGTGTTCCCTCCCTGCCTCCTTGACGGCGGCCGAGATGCGCGAGGTGCACGTGCTCAATCATCACCGATACAACGACGGCCCGGGAGACGTGACGTCCACCGAGGGTCGGGAGCACGGTCTGGGTGCCGTCGGATACTGGATCCGGTACGGCTCGATCGTCAAGATGCACACGGTCCGTGAGTTGTTCGCCACCGGGGTGTCGGACGGCAGACGTAAACGACGGCGTCAGTTCGTGTTCGATTGCGCTGTTGCACTGACCTTTATCGTCGGTACCTGGTACCTCGCCGGGACGGGTCCGTTCGTGGTGTTCTACTGGATCCCGTTCTTGATCACGCAGGTCAATTCCGGGTACTTCGCGTGGCTCACCCATGCCCCTGCCCGAGGCTTCGAGGACGACCCGAGCAAGTCGCTGAACACGGCCGGGAACTGGCTCAACTTCTTCATCTTCAATCAGGGGTATCACAGTGTGCACCATCGCTATCCCGGTGTGCACTGGAGTGTCATTCCGGACAAGCTCGTGTTCATGCGCGACGTGGAGCCGGAGGTCATCGTTCCGTACTGGATGACGATCCAGTCCGCATGGCGACTGGCGATCCCGGGCGCGTTCCTCGACGCGAAGTACGGTGAGCGTTGGAAAGCCAAGCTGGAGAGCAGGATAGAAGCAGGGACCGTACGGCCGCGAGTTCTGCGCTGGTTCGCATGGATCTGACTCCCGGGCAACAGGTCCGCGCGACGCTGAGCGATCGAGCTCGGCTGCTGCACTTCCTCGTTGCCCTGACCGGGTACGTGATCGCCGGAATCACGGTTCCGTTGCTGTTGCTCTTCTCCGGCGGTCGGCTGCTACCCAAAACCGTCGACGACGGACCGCATCTGTCGCCGTGGGTTGCAATCCCCATCGATCTGGCGCTCATCGCGCTGTTCGGCCTGCAGCACTCGGGGATGGCGCGACCGTCGTTCAAGGCGTGGCTCACCCGGCGGGTACCCGAAGCGCTCGAACGCACCGTCTACATCTTCATGGTGAGCGCGGTGGTCTGGGTTCTCGTCCTGGCCTGGCAGCCCATCCCGTACCGGATCTGGTCGGTCGACGGTGTTGCAGGCCGTGTTCTCGACTCCGCCTTCTGGGTGGGCGTGCTTCTGGTCTACGCAGCGACACTGTTGCTCGACCACTTCCACCTGCTGGGCCTGCGACAGGCGTACCGCGAGTATGTGATCCGGATTCCCGACGCCACCGCGGATCGATTGCAGGTCCACGGGCCGTATCGGTTGGTGCGTCACCCGTTGATGACCGGACTGCTGCTGACCTTCTGGGCCGCGAGCGAGATGACAGCCGGCCATCTGCTGTGGGCCGCTGGTCTCACCGGCTACATCTTGCTGGGGACTGCGCTCGAGGAACGCGACTTACTGGCGAGGTTCGGCAGTTCGTACCGCGCCTACGCCGCTCGGGTACCGGCGTTCTTTCCGTCTCCGATGCGCGTGCTGCGCCGAACGGCACCACGTGCCGCGACCGGGCGATCCGAAGACACCATCCAACGCACCACCGAAAGTGACTCCACACCATGGTCGTCCACGACACCGCAGTAACTCGTCCGCACCCATCCGATTCCGCGCCGACCCCTGTGCGAGAGGTCGAGGTTGCGGTGATCGGTGGGGGTGTGGGCGGCATCGGGCTCGCAGTGGCACTGCGCAGACGCGGTATCGAGGACTTCGTCGTTCTGGAACGCGGCAACGACTTCGGCGGAACCTGGCGCGACAACACCTATCCGGGTGCCGCGTGCGATGTTCCCTCGCACCTGTACTCGTTCTCGTTCGATCACAACCCGGACTGGTCGCAATCGTTCTCGACGCAGCCGGAGATCCAGGACTACATTCTCGGCGTCGCCGAGCGGCACGACATTCGAGGGAAGTTCTCCTTCGATCACGAACTGATCGCGGCCGATTGGGACGAATCGACGTCGCGCTGGATGCTGGCCACAACCCGCGGACCGATCAGTGCGAAGGTAGTGGTCTCGGCCATGGGTGCACTGTGCGAGCCGAACATGCCGGACATCGAGGGGATCGACCGTTTCGACGGCCCCGTCTTCCACTCGGCGCAGTGGGACCACACCATCGACCTCGCACAGAAGCGGGTGGCGGTGATCGGTACCGGAGCATCGGCCATTCAGATCGTTCCAGCAATCGCGAGCACGGTCGCCCATCTCGATGTCTTCCAACGGACGGCACCGTGGATCTTCCCGAGGCTGCTCCGAAAGTACAGCACGCTCGAGAGGTTTGCCTTTCGCCGAGTTCCCGGTCTCACCAGTGCCTTTCGATCGATTCTCTATCTGCTGCGAGAGATTTACGCGATCGTGCTCATCAAGTTTCCCCCGGCGACCGTCGGCCTCGGACTGATCGCGGCGGTCAAGATGAGAATCGAGGTTCGAGACCGCGCCCTGCGAGCTCGGATCACTCCCGAATATCGTGTCGGCTGTCAGCGGATGTTGTCCTCGAACGAATATTATCCGGCCCTCGGTCGCGAGAACGTCGATGTCGTCACCTCCGGAATTGCCGGCGTGCAGAAGGATTCGATCGTGACGGCCGACGGCACCGTGCGTCCCGTCGATGCGATCGTGGTCGCCACCGGCTTTCGCATCACCGACTCGCCGGCGTTCGATCTCTTTCGCGGCCGGGCCGGTCGAACGTTGGCCGAGTTGTATGCGGAACAGGGAGTTTCGGCGTACAAGGGCACCGCCGTAGCCGGGTTCCCGAACATGTTCGTCATCCTCGGGCCGAATTCCGGGCTGGGCTACTCCTCGGCCATCTACATGATCGAGTCGCAGATCGAGTACATAGTCGACGCGGTAGCCGCTGTACAGAATCAGCAGATCGCCAGCGTCGAGGTGCGCCCCGAGGTGCAGGAACGCTACAACAGCGATCTCCAGCGCAAGATGAGCAAAAGCGTCTGGGTCACCGGTGGATGTCGAAGTTGGTTCCTGGACAGCACCGGGCGCAACGTGGCGCTATGGCCTGATTTCAGCTTTCGATTCCGAAGGCAGCTACGCACATTCGACATCGAGTCCTACGACGTCGTACAGCGCGCCGCATCACTCACGGCCGCCGTGAGCGCAACACCAGGTTCGCTGCGCTGATGTCGTCGATCACCAGATCGGTGATCAGACCACCGCGCAGGGCCGCGGTGAGGGCGTCGAGTTTGGATTCCCCGGCCACGATCGCGACCCGGCGGGGAACGGCTTTGAGTCGGTCGAGGCTCGGCCCGCTGGACCTGTCGTTCAACGCGATACGGTCGTAACTACCGTCGGAGCGTAGGAACACGGTGGCGATGTCTCCGACCACGCCGTCACGTCGGAGTTCGGCACCGTCCTCGGGTTCGAGGTAGCCGGCGCTGTACACGTGGCTCGGCACGGCTCCGCTCATGACGCCGATGCTGAACACGGCCAGGTTCATCCGATCCTGCAACTCGAGTACTCGCTTGATGCTGCGTTCACGCCACAGGTGTCGGCGGGTCTCGGGGTAATCGAAGAATGCGGGAACCGGAAAGCCCTGTGCCACAGCGCCGTAGGCGTCGGCGAAGGTTCTGATGATGTCGGTTGCGTAGGAGACTCCGGTGGTGCGGGTGTTGGCCGCCCCGTTGAGTTGCACGACGGTCGAGTTGTGGGTTCTCTTGGGTGCCAGCTTGCGGCTGACGGCGCTGACTGTGGTTCCCCAGGCAACGCCCATCACCATGTCGGACTCGAAGAACGATGTCAGCAATCGACCGGCGAATGTGGCGACACGATCGAGGCGTTGCAATTCGTCTACCGTCTCCGAGACGGGGACGACGTGTGCACGGATGTCGTACAGATCGGCGAACGCCCGCTCGATCCGCGGTGCATGTCCGAGCGGTGTCGAAATCTTGATCTCCACCAGTCCCGACGCCCTCGCGAAGGTGATCAGTCGTGAGACGGTCGAGCGGGAGACACCCAGCTCACGGCCGATCGCCGCCATCGTCATGTCCTGGAAGTAGTACAGCCGCGCGGCCTGGGTGGCGTGGCCGGTCCGCAGGTCGGATTCGGGAGTGATGTCGGGGTCCGTCACCGGCACCAGTGTACGACCGAATTGCACATATGTGCATCAGCTGTGCAACGCAGTGCAGGGCGTCTACCGTGGCAAACAGCACGCAATGTGGCGTGCATCACCAACTTTGCGGAGGCTACACAATGGCTCGTAAGGAACCGGAATGGGGACTGCCGGCGCACATGGCTGCCGAGTTCGCCGGAACCATGATTCTCATTCTGTTCGGCGTCGGCGTCGTCGCGCAGGTCGTCTCGGGGGGTGAAGCGGGAAGTCTCGGAGACCACGACTCGATTGCCTGGGCATGGGGGCTGGGCGTGATGTTCGGCATCTACGTTGCGGGTCGCATCACCGGCGCACACCTCAACCCTGCGGTGACGATCACCTTCGCACTCTTCCGCGGATTCAGCTGGAAGATGGTTGCGCCGTACATCCTCGCGCAGACCGCAGGTGCCTTCGTGGCCGCGCTGCTGGTGCGCTGGAACTACAACGACATGATCAATGCGGTGGACCCGGGACACACCACGGCCACCCAGACGATCTTCTCGACGCTTCCCGGTAACGGCACTCTGCCGGTCAGTGTGTCCTCGGCGCTGATCGATCAGATCATCGGCACCGCGATCCTGCTGTTCCTCATCGTGGCCGTGACCGATTCGCTCGGCACCGCACCGATGGCCAACATGGCTCCTCTGATCGTCGGCCTCATCGTCGTCGCCATCGGCTTCGCATGGGCCACCAACGCCGGATACGCGATCAATCCGGCCCGAGATTTCGGACCTCGCCTGGCGTCGTACATCACCGGATACGGTGGAGCGTGGCGTGATCAATACGGCGGCCTGTACTTCTGGGTCCCGATCGTCGGACCTCTCGTAGGCGGACCGATAGGAGTGTTCCTGTACGACCTGCTGATCGGAAAGAACCTACGCAAGCAAGAAGGTTCGACGCCCGAGCCGCCATCACGACTCCCAGCCGACACCCAGACCACAGGAGAAAAGCCATGAGCGAGTTCGCAGGAAAGTACGTCGCCGCGATCGATCAGGGAACCACGTCGTCACGATGCATGATCTTCGATCACGCGGGCACCGTCGTCGCCGT
Source organism: Rhodococcoides fascians A25f (assembly GCF_000760935.2). Lineage (NCBI taxonomy): Bacteria > Bacillati > Actinomycetota > Actinomycetes > Mycobacteriales > Nocardiaceae > Rhodococcoides > Rhodococcoides fascians. The sequence goes on from NZ_CP049744.1 coordinate 662,810, forward strand.
CGATCAGAAGGAACACAAGCAGATCTTTCCTCAGGCCGGCTGGGTCGAGCACGACGCGTCGGAGATCTGGGACAACGTGCGCGCCGTCGCGGCCGGTGCCATGGCCGCAGCGGACCTGACGCGCGAGGACATCGCCGCAGTCGGTATCACCAACCAGCGTGAGACGGCGCTGGTGTGGGAACGCGCGACGGGCAAGCCGATCTACAACGCCATCGTCTGGCAGGACACCCGTACCGATCGCATCGCCACCGCGCTGGGCGGCGGCGACGCCAACAAGTACACCGCCAAGACCGGACTGCCCTTGGCCACCTACTTCTCCGGCCCGAAGATCAAGTGGATCCTCGACAACGTCGACGGTGCACGGGCGAAAGCCGAAGCGGGAGAACTGTGTTTCGGCAACATGGACACCTGGGTGCTGTGGAACATGACCGGCGGCACCGACGGCGGGTTGCACTACACCGATCCCACCAACGCCTCACGCACCCTGCTGATGGATCTCGACACCCTGCAGTGGGACGAGAGCATCTGCGCGGACATGGACATCCCGATGTCGATGATGCCCGAGATCCGCTCCAGCTCCGAGGTGTACGGTACCGGTCGCGAGCGCGGGCCGTTCCGTGGTGTGCCGATCGCCGGCATCCTCGGCGATCAGCAGGCAGCCACCTTCGGGCAGGCCTGCCTGTCTCCCGGCGAGGCCAAGAACACCTACGGCACAGGAAATTTCGTGCTGCTCAACACCGGCACCGAAAAGGTCATGAGCAAGAACGGACTGCTGACCACGGTCTGCTACAAGATCGGCGACCAGCCGACGGTGTACGCGCTCGAAGGTTCGATCGCCGTGACGGGCTCGCTCGTGCAGTGGCTGCGGGACAACCTCGGCATGATCTCCTCCGCCGCGGACATCGAGACCGACGCACGTTCGGTGGACGACAACGGCGGCGCGTACTTCGTGCCCGCATTCTCCGGACTCTTCGCTCCGCACTGGCGGTCGGATGCCCGCGGTGCCATCGTGGGATTGACGCGGTTCGTCAACAAGGGGCATCTGGCCCGAGCCGTACTCGAAGCCACGGCCTATCAGACGCGTGAAGTGATCGAGGCGATGAACGCCGACTCCGGTGTCGATCTCGAGGTACTCAAGGTCGACGGCGGAATGGTCGTCAACGAACTGCTGATGCAGTTCCAGTCCGACATCTTGAACGTGGATGTGGTTCGTCCCGTCGTGGCCGAAACCACTGCTCTCGGAGCGGCATACGCGGCCGGCCTCGCCGTCGGGTACTGGGAGAGCGAAGACGACATCCGCCAGAACTGGGCCGAGGACAAGACATGGACCCCGTCCATGGACGAAGACCAGCGGGCGAAGTTGTACGCCGGCTGGAAGAAGGCAGTAACACGAACTCTCGATTGGGTTGATGAAGAATGAGTTCCACCACAACGGCTTTGAGCCCACAGTCACGCGCGGATGCGTTGGCGCGGATGGAAGCCGAAGAGCTCGACATCCTGGTGATCGGCGGCGGCGTCGTCGGAGCGGGTACCGCATTGGACGCGGTGACCCGCGGATTGAAGGTGGGCCTGCTCGAAGCGCGGGACTACGCGGCCGGCACGTCCAGCCGCTCGAGCAAGCTGTTCCACGGCGGTCTGCGCTACCTCGAGCAGTTCAACTTCGCGTTGGTGTTCGAGGCGCTGAAGGAGCGTTCGCTGGTACTGAACAAGCTCTGCCCGCACCTCGCTCGCCCGGTGCCGTTCATCTATCCGCTGGAGAAGGTGATCGATCGTCCGTACGTCGGGCTCGGCATCGGCGTGTACGACGTCATGGGTGCCGGACGCGGTGTGCCGAGCCATCACAAGCACCTCGGCAAGAAGAAGACGCTCGAGTCTTTTCCGTCCGGTAAGCGTTCGGCGATCCGCGGTGCGGTGAAGTTCTACGAGGGCCAGGTCGACGACGCGCGGCACACGATGATGCTTGCCCGTACCGCAGCGGCCTACGGCGCGTTGTGCGCCAACAGCACTCGCGTCACCGGCTTCCTTCGGGAGGACGACAAGGTTGTCGGCGTCGTGGCCAGCGACCTCGAAACGGGCCGCTCCTTCGAGGTACGGGCCAAGCAGGTCATCAACGCGGCGGGTGTCTGGACCGACGAGGTGCAGCAGATGGTCGGTGGGCGTGGACAATTCCAGGTTCGCGCATCCAAGGGTGTGCACCTGGTGGTGCCGCGCAACCGCATCAACAGTGCCACCGGCATCATCACGCGAACCGAGAAGAGTCTGCTGTTCGTCATCCCGTGGGGCAGTCACTGGATCATCGGGACAACCGATACCGACTGGAAGCTCGATCTGGCTCACCCGGCCGCGAGCCAGAGCGACATCGACTACATCCTCGGCCATGTGAACAAGTTGCTCGCCGATCCGTTGGACCGGACCGACGTCGTCGGCGTCTACGCAGGTCTGCGTCCGTTGCTGTTCGGTGAATCCGATTCCACCAGCACCCTTTCCCGGGAGCATGCGGTGTCCAGTCCGGTACGCGGCCTGACAGTCATCGCGGGCGGCAAGTACACCACCTATCGAGTGATGGCCAAGGATGCAGTCGATTCCGCGGTACACGGGCTGGAGCGCACAGTGCCGAAGTGCGTCACCGAAGACATCCCGTTGGTCGGTGCCGACGGCTACCTGGGTGCGTTCAACTCCCGCGCTCTCACGGCCGAACGCACCGGGATGCGCGTCTCACGCGTCGAGCATCTGCTGGGTCGGTACGGCACCCTGATGGGTGAGTTGTTGGATCTCATCGGCGCCGATCCCGAGCTCGGCAAGCCTCTCGAGAGTGCACCGGAGTACCTCAAGGTCGAGGCCGTCTATGCCGCGAGTCATGAAGGCGCGCGGCACCTCGAAGATATTCTGACGCGTCGTACCCGCATCTCCATCGAGGTTCCCGATCGTGGTGAAGCGGCCGCCGACGAGGTGGCCCGGCTGGTGGCACCCATCCTGGGATGGGACGATCAGCACGTTGCCGAGGAGATCGAGCACTATCGGCTTCGTGTTCTGGCAGAACGCGATTCGCAGCAGCAGCCCGATGACGACACTGCCGATGCAGCCCGACTCGGGGCACCGGACGTGCGCGCCGGGGTGAGCTGACCTTATCGGTCGAGTGGTTCGGTGAGGTAGCGCCGCAGCGTCGGCCCTACCCACCGGACCAACTGCTCGTGGCTCATCTCTGCCAGTGGCGACACCTGGAGGATGTAGCGAGCGAAGACCAGGCCGAGTACCTGGGTTCCGACGAGCGCAGCGCGTTCTGCGTGCCGGTCGACCGTGACGGCGGCCAGGGCAGGCGCTACCTGCGTGGCGAACACCTGTTGCATCGCCGCGGCTGCGGCGGCGTTGGTGGCGGCCGCGCGCATCAAGGCAAGGAATGTGCCGTCCTCCTCCCAGATCTGAAAGAACCTGGGCATCAACACTTCTGCAATTCTGTCGGGTGCGATGTCGGTCAGATCCGGAATGTCGAGTACGAATGTGGCGGCTTCGGCGAACAGCGCTTCCTTGGTTCCGAAATACCGGACGACCATGGCCGCGTCGACGCCTGCCGTGCCGGCGACGGACCGCATGGTGGTGCGGTCGTAGCCGTCGGCCGCGAATTGTGCGCGGGCTGCGTCGAGAATGCGAGCCCGGGTGGCGGTCGCGGATCGAGGTTGTCGTTCGGTCATCTCCGTAGCCTAAGTCAACGACCGTTGACCACTGCGCTCGACGGGTCTATCGTCGGAAGTCAACAAGCGTTGACCGAGAATTCGCTGACCCAGGAATTCGCTGACCACAGTGGGAGTACGTCATGAACCATTCGGACGTGATCGTCGTCGGTGCAGGTCCGGCGGGCTGCATGCTGGCGGGGGAACTCGCGCGTGCCGGCCGCTCGGTGACGGTGCTCGAGAAACACGATGCACCGTCACCGCTGTCGCGAGCTTTCGGAGTGCACGCCCGCACGCTGGAGGTCCTCGACAGTCGTGGTCTGGCCGAGGACCTGCTCACCACCGGAGCGCACGCCTCGGGACTGAAACTCTGGAACGGGCTGTCCCTCGACCTCGGCGTACTACCGTCGCAGTTTCCGTATCTGCTGGTCACACCACAGACCAACGTGGACTCTCGACTCGAGGAGTACGCGCGGGCATCCGGTGCGCGGATTCTGCGCGGGGTGACGGTCACCGGCCTCGAACAGGACGCCGACGGAGTCGTGGTGCGCGGGAGGGCGGCCGACGGCAGCGCGCAGGAATGGACGGCGTCGTATGCGGCCGGCACCGACGGGGTGCACAGTATCGTCCGCACGTCGATAGGACTCGACTTCCCCGGCAAGGAGTTGCTGCGGTCGATCATGCTCGCGGATGTCCGGTTGACCGATCCGCCCAACGGTCTGATCAACATCGGCGCGGGCAAGGACTGCTTTGCGTTCGTTGCGCCCTTCGGCGACGGCTGGTTCCGAGTGATTGCCTGCGACCGTACCGACACGGCAGATGTAGCTGCATCGGTCGACGAGACGCGGCTTCGCGACGTGGTGCGCCGTGCGATCGGAACCGACTACGGCTGGACCGACGTGCGATGGAGCTCGCGCTTCTCCTGCGACGAGAGGCAAGTCCGGCGCTACCGAGTGGGCCGAGTATTCCTGGCCGGCGATGCTGCGCACGTACATTCGCCTGCCGGGGGACAGGGCATGAACACCGGAATCCAGGACGCGATGAACCTCGGCTGGAAGCTGGCTGCCGTCCTCGGCGGTGCCGACCAGAAGATCCTCGACACCTATCACGACGAGCGGCATCCCGTGGGAAAGCTGGTGCTGCGCAGTAGCGGCGCGACGATCCGCATGTTGTTGCTGCGCTCGGTGGTAGCGCAGAAGCTACGCAACATCGTGTCCGCACGGGTGCTTCGTAGGCAACGTGCGGTCGGCAAGATCGCGGGCATGTTCTCGGGGGTGGGGATTTCGTACGCGCGCACCCGAGGTGACCATGCCCTGGTGGGTACCCGAGCCGTACGGATCCCGCTGAACCAGGGCACGGTCACCGACAGGCTTCGTGCGCACGACTTTCTGCTGATCGGCGAGAGCGACTGCAGTACAGCAGGTATCGCTCGTCGCACCGATGGAGGCCCAGCCGTTCTCGTCCGGCCCGACGGCTACATCGCGTGGGCCGGACGCTCCGAATCGGAGGAGTGGCAACAGGTTCTCGAACGATGGACCGGTCAGCCCTGCAGCAACGTGAACGAGTGCTCACGAATCAGGATCGACGGACCGCCCGCCTCGTACGCCTGATCGGGGTCGCTCGAGATCGACTGAGCCCACTTCCCTTCCGGCAGAGTGAATTCGACGGGTGACGGAGAAGCATTCACCATCCAGGCGAACGACGCGTCTCCCTCGCCGCCGCGCATGAGAACCAGAATGCTGTGCGCGTTGCCGTCGGTCCAGTCGTCGTCGGAGAGCTTTTCGCCGTCGGCGCGGTAGAAGTCGACGGTGTCCGGGCCGGCTCCTTCCTCGTCGGAATCGCTGTCGTGACGGAACCACGTGGGACGCAGTGCCGGGTGCTCGTCACGTAGCGCGATCAGATGCGTCGTGAAGTCGATGAGCTCCTGATCGGCTGCGCTCCAGTCGAACCAGGAGACCTCGTTGTCCTGGCAGTAGGCATTGTTGTTGCCGTTCTGCGTCCGGCCCAGCTCGTCTCCGCCGAGGATCATCGGCACTCCGGCCGACAGCAGCAGCGTCGCCAAGTGGTTGCGCTGCTGACGAGCGCGCAGTGCATTGACACCCTCGTCGTCGGTCGGTCCCTCGGCGCCGCAACCCCACGAGCGGTTGTCGGACTCGCCGTCCTGACTGTCCTCGCCGTTCTCCTCGTTGTGCTTGTCGTCGTAGGAGTTCAGGTCCGCCAACGTGAAGCCGTCGTGTGCGGTGATGAAGTTGACGCTCGCCAACGTGGGGCGCCGGGTGCTCTCGTAGACGTCGGGGCTGCCGGTGACGCGTTGCGCCAGAGCCGGGAGCGCGCCGCTCTCACCGCGCCAGAAGTCTCGAACGTCGTCGCGGAACTTGCCGTTCCACTCCGACCAGCGAGCCGGGAAGCCGCCGACCTGGTAGCCCTGGGTGTCCCACGGCTCGGCGATGAGTTTGACCGGAGCGAGCGTCGGGTCCTGATGCACGAGGCTCAGGAAAGCGCTGTGCACGTCCAGGTCCGAGTCCTGACGGGTCAGTGTGCTCGCGAGGTCGAACCGGAAGCCGTCGACGTGCATTTCCGTCACCCAGTACCGCAGCGAGTCCAGGATCAGCGCCAGCGCAGCGGGGTGGCCGACATTGAGACTGTTGCCGGTGCCGGTGGTGTCGTAGTACGCACTCCGGTCGTCGTCGACCAATCGGTAGTGCGAGCCGTTGTCGATTCCCTTGAGCGAGAGGGTCGGTCCGAGATGGTTGCCCTCGGCGGTGTGGTTGTAGACGACGTCGAGAATGACCTCGATGCCGTTGTCGTGCATGGCCTTGACCAGTGCTTTGAACTCGTCGACCTGGCCGCCGGTGTCGCCGTTGCTGCTGTATTCGTTGTGCGGTGCGAAGAAGCCGATGGAGTTGTAACCCCAGTAGTTGCGTCGGCCCTCTTCGAGCAGGTGCGAGTCCTGGACGAACTGGTGGATCGGCAGCAACTCCACTGCCGTGACCCCGATGCGCTTCAAGTGCGCAATAGCGGCGGGGTGGGCCAAGCCGGCGTACGTTCCCCGAATATCCTCGGGCACATCCGGATTGGTGGCAGTGAAGCCCTTGACGTGCACCTCGTAGACGACCGTCTTGTCCAACGGTGTGCGCGGCGACTCGTCACCGGACCAATCGAAATTCGACTGCACCGCAACGGAATACGGCATGTACGGAGCCGAGTCCTCGTCGTTGCGGGTCTCCGGCTCGGCGTGCAGGTGGCTGAACACCGATTCGTTCCAGTCGACCTGACCGGTGATGGCGGTGGCATACGGATCGAGCAGCAGCTTCGCCGCATTGTGCCGCAGGCCCGAGGCGGGATCCCACGGGCCGTCGACCCGCAGTCCGTAGCGGGCTCCCGGCGTCACATCGGGAACGAGATCGTGGAAGACATGACCGGTGCGAAGCGTCAACGGCGTTGTACTGCGCTCTGTTCCGTCGTCGTTCAGGACGACCACGGACACCGAGTCCGCGGTTTCGGAGTAGACGGCAAGGTTGGCACCGTCGTTCGACAGACGCGAGACGCCCAGGGGGTACGGGAGACTTGATGAGGAGGGCATGCTCGCCGCTGTACCCCCACGGGGGGTGTGCGAAACGCCTGCATACCGGTCGTTCGGCTAGTATCGATGCCGAGATTGCGCCGGCCGGAGACAAGCGGGACGCATGATGAGAAGGACGATGCGATGAATCCCCCTGAACCCGCCGACAGTGATGCCCGGCTGGACGAACTGTTTCCGGGTGACAACGCCACCGACACTCGGTTTCGTGAGCTCGACTGGACCGCCACGAAGCTCGGTCCGGTGGAGGAGTGGCCGCGGGAATTGGTGACCGCCATTCGCACCGTCATGCCGTCGACCATCCCGATGTTGATCTGGTGGGGACCGCACCTGGTGCAGATCTTCAATCACTCGTACACCGACTTTCTGGGCGACAAGTTTCCCGGGGCGGTAGGTCAGCAGGCCAGTGACTGCTGGTCCGAAATGTGGGACTACGTCGGAGGCCTGTGCGCGCAGGTGGTGGACGGCCGCGAGCCCGTGCACGGTGTTCGCCAGCTGTTCGTCATGGAGCGGTACGGCTACCCCGAAGAGACGTACTGGACCTTCTCGTACAGCCCGATCTTCGGGCCGGGCGGCACGGTGCTGGGTGTGTTCGTTGCCACGACGGAGGTGACGATGCAGGTGCTCGGCGAGCGGCGCATGCATGCGCTCCTCGCTCTCGGATCGTTGACCGGCGACGACACCGGTGGCCCCGTCGGCATCTGCCGCGCCGCAGTCGAGGCGCTGGGTAACGAAGCACGTGAGTTCCCTCTGGTGGCGGCGTACCTGCGACGCGATCTTGCCGACGACGGAGAACTCGAGCACATCGCGACCGCGGGTGCACTCGGCTGCGAGGCCGCTACCTGGGACCTCGCCGACGTTGTCGGGGTCTCGGACGGACGGATCGCTCGCGCGACCGTCGACGTGGACGGAACGGTCGAGAATGCGGTGATCGTTCCGCTGACGCTGGCCGGACACGCTCGACCCATCGGTGCGTTGCTGGTCGGAGTCGATGCATTTCGAGCCCGCGACGATTCCGCCACCTCGTTCTTGGTCGCAGTGGCCGAGCGAGTGTCCACGGCATTGACCGCCTCGCATGCTTTCGAGATGGAACGGCTTCGCGTCGCGGCGCTGGCTGAGGCCGACGAGGCCAAGACTCGACTGCTCGAGAACGTGGGACACGAGTTCAGGACTCCGCTCACCCTCTTGGCCGGCCCGCTGGACGCCGTGCGCGAGAGCACCACGTCGATCCTGACCGACTCCGACCGCGACTCCCTCGACGTCGTCCACCGTGCATCGACTCGGCTCCGTCGTCTCGTCGACGATCTGCTCGACGTCGTCAGCGCCGACGCCGGCCGACTGCGCGCCCGTCTCGAGCCCACCGACCTGGCCGCGGTGACGCGTGACTGTGCGTCGATGTTCGCGGCGGTGGTGTCGGATCAGGGCCTCGAGCTCGTGGTCGACGCGGCCGAGGACGTGGTCGTTCTCACCGACGGAGAGATGTGGGCGAAGGTCGTCTTCAACCTGGTCGCCAACGCCGTCAAATACACCCCGGCCGGTCGCATCTCCGTCCGCCTCGGAGCCGATGCGGACGCGATTCGGTTGGTCGTCGCGGACACCGGTCTCGGCATTCCCGAGGACGATCTGCCCCGAATATTCGATCGGTTCCACCGCGTCGAACGATCCGGTGCGCACAGCATCGAGGGGTCCGGGATCGGACTCGCGCTCGTGTCGGATCTGATCACGGCCCTGGACGGACGCATCGACGTCGACAGCCAGGTGGGTGTCGGTAGTACCTTCACCGTGCTCGTACCTCGACTGCCCGTCGAGTCGATCGCGGGCGTCGATCGACCGATCCCGGCTGTGGATTCGGTGTCCGCGATCTTCGCACCGCACGAACCGGCAACGGTCACGATCGACCGCGCGGACATACTGCTCGTCGAAGACAACATCGACATGCGCAACTACCTCGTCCGGCTGCTCACCGACGAAGGATGGACCATCACGACCGCGGGTGACGTCGAGACCGCGCTGGACCGCGCGCGCTCGACGACACCGGGACTGGTGCTCACCGACGTCATGCTGCCCGGACGCAGCGGACTGGACCTCGTCGGCGACATCCGCCGCGACGACGCCCTGCAGCGAGTGCCGGTGATCCTGCTGACTGCGAGGGCGGGAACCGACTTCGTGCTCGACGGCCTCGGGCGCGGTGCAGACGACTACATCGTCAAACCGTTCCACGACCGTGAGCTGGTGGCCCGAGTTCGAGTGCACCTCGAACTGTCCCGCATGCGCGAGCAATTGCTCGAAGAAAGCGACAACCAGACCGCGACGCTGCGCAGCGCCCTCGACACCCGCGCGGCCATCGGTCGTGCTGTCGGAATCCTGATGTCGGTGTACCGCATCGACGCCGACGCGGCCTTCGCGCAACTGACCGAACTGTCGCAGAACACCAACCGCAAAACCCGCGACCTGGCAACCATGATCGCCGACGACTTCACCGCTGGGCTCAGCCGCGAGGGTCAGTGATTGCGGCGGTAGTTCTCGCGCTCGCGTTGCATGTCGGCCATCTTCTTCTCACTCTTCAAATCTGCCGGTAGCCCATGGATTTCGAGGCGACGGGCGCGGTTCTGGTCCATGTAGGCGGCGGTGTAGAACAGCGCGAGCAGCAGACTGAGCAACACCATCGACGCGCGTAGCCAGATCGCTCCGGGGAAGAAGACGAAGAATCCGATGAAGATCGGCAGGAACGGAATCATCGACCGCAGGATGTGACGCGGCGTCGCACCCGGCCCGACGAGGTCGCGTCGAACCCAATCCTGCAGGGAATCGGGCAGTTTGCGGCCGAGGACGGCGTAGCCCAGCCATTGGCCGAAGGACGGTCGGTTCCGGTTCGTGTTCATGACAGTGCTCCTGCTGCGATGGCCGCGTCGTTGACACGGGTGAGGACGCGTCGAAGGTCGTCCAGTTCGGCCAGTGACGCGCCGAGCTTCTCCACGACAGCGGGCGGGATCTTCTCTGCTCTCGTTCTCAGTGCGGTCCCAGCCGGGGTGAGCGCGATCAGCAGGACGCGTTCGTCCTCGGGGCTGCGCGTGCGGGACAGTAGCCCCATCGATTCCAGACGCTTGAGGAGCGGTGAAAGCGTGGGCGAGTCGAGCTGCAACGCCGATCCGATGGCTTTGACCGACATCGGCGACTCGCCCCACAGTGCCAGCATCACCAAATATTGCGGATGCGTCAGCCCCATCGGCTCGAGCAGTGGCCGATACACCGACAGCACAGCACGGTTGGCGACGGCGAGCGCAAAACAGACTTGCCGATCGAGTGCGAGTGGATCGTCGGTGGTGTTCACGACAACCAGGCTAGCAGATTTAGTTAGTGCACGAATGGTTCGTGCAATAACAATCGCGGTCGAATCGAGAGTTGCGCCCGAAAAGCGCTGCAAAACAGGGAAACAGCTCCCACGGTGATGCGACGGCAGAGTCCCGGTCGGTCCAATTCGACGGACTTCGCATTCGACGTCATATCCCGTCCGAACTTGTGCGATGCTCCGTGTCGATTCGCTGTTTCCCTCGAAATTTCCCGGAGGATCGCCATGCGTCGTCGACGCATCTTCACCCCGTTCATCGTCGTTGCAGCGATGTCGTTGTCCTCGATCGGCGTGGCTGTCGCCGCTCCGGCCGACTCCGCTGCTCGCATCGTCGACACCGCGATCGCGTCCGACACCCTGCGCACGCTGAGTGTGGACTCGCCTGCCATGGGCGGAATCGTCGAGGTACAGGTGTTGACTCCGGCCGTGAAGACCGGATCGCGCCCGACGCTGTACATGCTCAGCGGCATCGGTGAAGAGGATCCGCACAACAGCATGTGGCTGCGCAAAGGTGGAGCCGCCGAATTCTTCGCCGACAAGAACATCAACGTCGTGCTGCCGTTGGCCGGTCCCGGCAGTTTCTACACGGACTGGCAGCGCGACGATCCGAAGCTCGGCCGGTACCAATGGGAGACGTTCCTGACGAAGGAACTTCCGCCGTTGATCGACGCAGCCGTGGACGGCAACGGACGCAACGCGATCGCGGGGCTGTCGATGGGTGCTCAATCGGCCATGATGCTGGCCGCACGTAACCCGGACGTCTACTCCGGGGTGGCGTCGTACAGCGGGTGCTTCGCGTCCTCGGAGCCGTTGGGCCAGGCAAGCATTCGGGCCATCGTCGGAGCCTTCGGTGGAAACGCCGACAACATGTGGGGCGGACCTCTCGATCCTGCCTGGGTGGAGCACGATTCGGTCGTCAATGCAGAGAGTCTGCGCGGCACCGACGTATACGTGTCGGTGGGAACCGGTGCACCGGGCCCGCACGAGAGTTTCGACAGCGCATCGGCATTGGATGTTGTGGTGGTCGGCGGTCTCATCGAGGTGGGGGCGAACTATTGCACCCACCGACTTGCGGACCGACTCGGTCAGTTGAACATCCCCGCCACCTTCGATTTCACCGAGACCGGGACTCACTCGTGGCCCTACTGGGTGGACCAGTTGCCCAAGAGTTGGCCGACGCTGGCAGGCTCGCTCGGGATCTGATGTCGCAGGGTTGCTCAGCGCAACGCGTAGCCGCCGTCCGGGTACAGGGTGGATCCGGTGGTATACGTCGAAGTCAGTAGGTAGACGACAGAATCGGCAATTTCGTGCTCGTGGCCGGGGCGACGTAACAGGGCATCGCGGCTGTACTGCTCGAAAGCTGCTGTACGAATGCTCTCTTCGCGCTGCAACCACAAGTGACCGTCGATGGTTCCCGGGGCAATCGCATTGACGCGAATCGGAGCCAGTTCGACGGCCAATCCGCGGGCGAGCCCCTCGATCGCTGCATTTGCTGCGACGTACGCGGGAGCCGGAGCGGGCGGGCGAACACTGGCAGCCCCCGACATCAGCACGATGGACGCATCAGCGGCCAGCAGTTCGAGGGCGGCCTTGACCACGCGGTACTGACCCCAGAACTTCGACTCGAACGGGGTGCTTGCATCGGTGATGCTGAGCTCCCGCATCGACCCGGTGCGGTAGCCGGCTGCTGTCGTGAAGATCCCGTCGACGGTGTCCACCGAGCGAAAGAACTGTTGGACCGACTCGTCTTCGGAGGTATCGACAGTCGCCCATCTCGTGTGTCCTCCCAGCCGGGAGGCAGCCTGTTCCAGGGTGGTGCTGGTACGGCCGCCCAGGACCACGCGGGCCCCGAGCCCAATCAGCTTCTCGGCGACGGCATAGCCGATTCCGGTTCCTCCGCCGATCAAAACGTAGGTGCGATTCGCGGTGGTGTTCACGCCGTCCAGCATCGCTTCACTCGGTGCGCGTCCGCCGCACAATGTGTGCGCGATCACAGAGAGTTTCGTAGAAGCACGGGAGTCATTTCGTGGCCGTACTGGGTGGGCGGCCCACGCCGGCAGGGTCATTGGGGATCTGGGCTCACCCGCGGTTGCTGTCGCGAAAGTCCTTGGGAGTGCAGCCGAAGCGCGCCCGAAAGGCACGGCTGAAGTGGGCCGGGTCGGTGAATCCCCAGGATGCAGCCAGGGCTCCGATGGTCGTGCGGGCATTCTGCGGTTCGCACAGAGCACGTTTGACGCCGTCGAGTCGCTGCATCCAGATCCACTCGCTGGCGGTACACGGCTCACCGGCGAAGGCTCGATGCACCGTGCTCAACGACAAGTGCAGCGAGGCAGCCACTTCCGTCACGGTCAGGTCCGGATCCCGCAGTCGCGCGGTCATCGCGCGCTTGATCTCGCCGAGTCTCTCGGACGCCGCATACGGTGCGGGCTTCTCGACTCCGGTGAGTCCGACCAGGCCCGCGACCAGGATGTACTCGACGCTCTGCGACACGGCCTCGGCCGAGGCCGTGCTCATGTCGGCGTCGTCCATGATCGACGAGATCATGCTGACGAGCAGTTTTCCCGCGCCGTGCCGCCCGGACACAGCCCGCGCGGTCAGCGAATTCGTATCCCGGACGAGCGTCCGTAGCGTTGCTCCGGGGAGCATCAGAACGTACTGAGCGAACGGGTCGTCGAAGCGAAGACTGTAGGGCCGGGTGGTGTCGTAGAGCGCGAAGTCCCCCGGTTGCAGGACCGCAGTTCGGTCGTCCTGGACGACGAACCCGGTTCCCGACGTCTGAACACTGACCAGGAAGTAGTCGTCACTGGTTCGGGAGATACCTGCAGGCGTCCGCAGCACGCTCTGCGCCGTCGCCGTCACCCGCGACAATCCGAGAGTCGCAAGCCCGGTCGACTCGATACGCCCGGTGATCGCAGACGCGTCCTCCGGAATCGTGCACTCGAGATCGACGTACGTCCGGCTCACCGCCGCCGTCCAGAAGTCGACGCTGTCGGCTTGGTCCACCGAATCGGTGCGCAGCGGATCGCCCATGTCAGGTACCTCCTGTCCGGTCACAGAGTAGAACGCTCCGCAGCGGTGCGCAGAAGACCTGTGCGGCCGTGGCAACCGAAGTACTCGAAGTACTGCTCGTCCGCCGCCGCGACGGTCACCTCGTGATAGAGCCTCAGGGAGGCAGCGGGGCCCATCGTCGACAGATACTTCAGTGCGGCACCGAAGATGGCCACGTGCGTCGGATGCGACTCGGCCCATGTCTCCAGATCGCTCAGGCTGCGCCACCAACTCATGCCGAACGATTTGTCGGTATCGGTGCCGTTGTCGGTCACGACGGTCATGTACCGGTTGGCGAAGCAGCCGATGGCCAGTCCGTCGTCGCGGAGAAAGTCCATGCCGGCACGCAACACCGGTTCGACGTCTCGCAGGTACATCTCCCGTTCGGCCCCGGCCGTATCGGCCCAGTCCTGCCCGGATCGGATGAGGCAGAGGTTCTCCTGCGGCACGATCCTGACTCTGTCGCCCTCGCGGACGATCTCCGGATCCCCACTGGGAGCAAGCGAGTCGTTCTGCGACAACGGGATTCGATCTCGAACCCCGCCCCAGTAGGCATGCTCGACGATGGTCCCGCTGAGTGAATCGGTCAGAGTGGCAACACCTTCCATTCGTCCGGTGGAGGAGAACAGTGTCTCGTAGCGGTCGACGGTCGGTCTGATGATCTCGACGAAGCGACCTCGGACGCTCGTCCAGTGTCGGCCGACGGTGTCGAACCAGCGGTCGAACGTTGCCACGTCGTCCCAGTAGCCGATGAACACCGTCGTGTCGGTGCCTTCCTCGTCGGTGTAGCGCGCCCGGTCCGTCCGGGGTGGACCTTCGTCACCCCACGGGGAGGCGTCGGGCATGCTCTGTATTCCGAAGTAGCCCATGACGACTCGCTCGGTGGACACCGGAAAGCGGGCGACGTACGACGGGAAGGGCGGCTGGTAGCCCTCGGGTGTGCTGCGCGGACACGACCGTGGAACGACGAGATGATCGGGTATCGCGGATTCGAGCTCAGACATGGGCGGCGTCCTCGTCGTGAGCGAGCTGCTCGGTGATCTCGAGACGTACCTCGGCGGCGTCCTCGGTGAAGTCGTAGCGCGCGTTCGCGACTGGCTGCGCACCCGACACGACGCGGTCGCCGGGAGTCTTGTCGAGCCACAGTCTCGTCACGTCCGGACGCGAATAGTGGCCGGCCGGGTCGGCGGCAGCCTTGGCGATCGAGATCAGGCTGGTGTCGATGTCGGCGTAGACGATGCCCTCCTCATCGTGTGCAAGCGGCTCGTGCATCAGTTGGCCGTCGGGCGCGAAGATGCGGGCATGACCGCCGCCCGCGGTGAGCATCGCACGCTTGGCGTCGTCGGTGCACATGATGTCGATCATCTCGGGCGAGACCGTCGCGCACGGGCTGATGACGAAACAGCCACCTTCGACGGCGTAGATGCGGCTGGCAGCCGTGTTGACCTCGGGCCCGAGGGCATAGGCCGCCCCGGTGTACAGCGAGAAGCTGGGCCACGCTCCGATGTGAACCTGCTCGTTCTGGGCGTACATCGCGTACTTCGACAGTGGCTGCAAGTGCTCCCAGCAGCACAGTGCGCCGACGCGTCCGAGGTCGGTCTCGTACACCGACAGATCGGATCCGTCGCCCTCGCCGTACACGGTGCGTTCGACGTGAGTCGGCTTGAGCTTGCGACGCATGGCGACGGTCTTGCCTTCCGCGTCGATGATCCACTGGGCGATGTAGAGGCTGGCCTTGTACCGCTCGCTCAGACCCATCACGACCATGATGTGATTGTCCTTGGCGGCCTGCGCAATTCGAGCTGCCTGCGGTGTCCCGTACTCGAGTGAGTTGTCGAAATAGCGCTGCGTGAACTGGAATCCCCATGCCGGTGCGTCGAGCCAGATGTACCAGGGGTAGCCGGGCAGGTAGGTCTCGGGAAACGCGACGAGCTCGGCTCCGGCGCGAGCTGCGTCCTCGATCAGGCCGATCGCCTTGTCGATCGAGGCGTCGAGATCGAGGAAGATCGGCGCGGCCTGGACTGCTGCGGCGCGGAACTGATGGTGGTTCATGGAAGGGCCTTTCGTTGGGGAGTGCCCCAGTTTTGCCTGCTGAAAGGCCGTTCGATGGCCTCGTCGTGTCGGAAAAATTGACTCTCCGTCGCACGCCGGGGCGGCGAAACACGGTGGTAACCGGGTCCCGATGTCTCGACACACGATCGTCACGCGCGGAGGTCGATCGGTGGTGCGCATCTATCGCACAATGTGTGCGCGATCACACAAGACCTCCGAGCCGCCGCGGGCGCAATCTGGGAACGGACACGCCACAGGTGCCGTGATCGGCACCCGAGAAGGAGCTTTGACATATGACCGCAGTACAGGAATCGGCCGCACCGTCGTTGCCGACCGGCACCGCCACCGAGCTCTACATCGCAGGGCAGTGGCGCGGTGCATCCGACGGAGGCACCTTCACCGATATCAACCCCACCACGGAACAGCCCTTGGCCGAGGTTGCTGCGGCCACCGCCTCGGACGTCGATGCCGCGGTGCGTGCGGCCCGCGCACAACTGGGTGGCGAGTGGGGCGCAACCCCCGGTGCGACTCGGGGGAAGCTGCTCAACCGGATCGCCGACCTCATCGAGCGGGACGGTGATCTCTTGGCGCGGCTGGAGGCTCTCGATGTGGGCAAGCCGGTGGGTCAGCCGGCGATGCTCGACATCCCCAATGCCGCAGCCACTTTCCGGCACTTCGCCGGGTGGGCCGACAAGATCACCGGCAGCTCCATCCCCACTGCAGGCTACTTCGGGCAGCCGACGCACTCGTACACCGTTCGCGAGCCCGTCGGTGTGATCGGCATGATCGTTCCCTGGAACACCCCGCTGATGATCGCCGGGTGGAAGCTCGCGCCTGCGCTGGCGGCTGGAAACACCGTGGTGATCAAGCCGCCGGAGGACGCGCCGTTGTCCATCCTGCATCTGGCTCGTCTGATCGACGAGGCGGGCGTACCTGCCGGAGTGGTCAATGTTGTTCCGGGACTGGGGGAAGTGACGGGCGACGCGTTGGTCGGCCATCCGGACGTCGACAAGATCAGCTTCACCGGCAGCCCGCGGGTCGGCAAGCTCATCGCCAAGAAAGCCGCCGACACATTCAAGCGGACCACGCTCGAGCTCGGCGGCAAGTCGCCGCAGATCATTCTCGAGGATGCGGATCTCGAGGCAGCGATCAACGGAACCGCGATGGGACTGTTCTTCAACCAGGGCCAGGTGTGTGCTGCCGGCACCCGAGTGCTGGTGCATCGCTCGCTGTACTCGCAGGTGGTCGACGGCCTGGCCGCCGCGGCATCGGCGCAGGTACTGGGCGATCCCTTCGATCCGTCGACGACAATGGGTGCACTGGTCAACGCCACGCAGCGGGACACGGTTCTGGGGTACATCCAGGCCGGACGCGACGGCGGAGCTCGAGTGGCGGCCGGTGGCAGTCGACCCGACGGTGCAGGCTATTTCGTCGAGCCGACGATCTTCGCCGACGCCGACAACGGCATGAAGATCGCGCAGGAAGAGATCTTCGGACCCGTCGGCACGGTGATTCCCTTCGATACGGCCGATGAGGCGATCGCCATCGCCAACGACACCGTGTACGGATTGGCCGCCTCGATCTGGACCCGCGACGTGTCGAGGGCGCACACCCTGGCCGGGCAGGTTCGTTCCGGTGCGGTGTGGGTGAACGGTTGGGCAGCAATCGATCCCGCGCTCCCGTGGGGCGGCATGAAGTCCAGTGGCACCGGCCGCGAACTGGGATGGGCCGGAATCGAGGCCAACACCGAGGAGAAAGTCGTCACGATCGTTCTCTAGAGCTGACGCAGGTGAGCGGAACTTCGTAGCAGGGGTCGAGGTTCCGCTCACCTGGGGTAACGCGGTGTTTACCGAAGGAAACTCGGTTCGTAACGAGCAGGTCGCAAGATTTAGTTCAACGGACGTAGAACAACGTCCGAACGGATCGGAAGGCGATGATGACGATGCCCGAACCCTAGGTCTGCGCGGGGAGCCGCTACCGTAGGGCTGTGCCCAAGCTCGTGGATCACGACGAACGCCGCCGCGCGATCACCGCGGCAACCTGGCGTTTGATCGCTGCCAAGGGGATCGATGCCGCGAACATGCGGGACATCGCGACCGAGGCGGGATACACGAACGGCGCGCTGAGCCACTACTTTGCGGGCAAGGACGAGATTCTCCGAACCGCGTTCGAGCACGTCTTCGAGGCGACGAACCGTCGTATCGACGAAGCCCTCGGCGAGGCAACAGGATTCGATGCCCTTCGCATCTTCTGCCGAGAAGTGATGCCGACGACCGACGAGACTCTGCTCGAGGCGAGAATTGCAGTCTCGCTGTGGCAGCGCGCGATGTACGACGAGCACATGGACGAGACCAACCGTCGGTCCCTGGTGTCGTGGCGGACGCGGATGGCAGAGTTTCTCGAGCAGGCTCGCGCGGAAGGCGATGCCGGTGACTTCGATGTCGATCTCGCCGTCGAAACGTTGCTCAACATGATGATGGGCATGCAGATTCTCGGCGTGCTCACCCCTGACGACACCACCGCCGATCGGCAGTTCCAGATGCTCGATCGGTTCATAGCTCAGCTGTAACCACCCTGTGTGCGGGTGACTCGCGCCTTTCCGCATGCCTTCGTTATTCAACGTCTGTAGAACCAACACCCGACCTCGAGGAACACCCATGCCAACCCTTACGCCCCACGCAATCGACCACGCCTTGTCGTTGCCCACCGAAGACGAGATCGCACAGGTTCGAGACATCGTCGACGCCGCCGGATTCGTCACGGCCGCAACCCGGTTCGTCTACGTCGGACTCGACGAACCGGACAAGTCCGAGCTGTACGTCGAGGAACCGACCACCCGACGCACCTATCGAGTGCTGCTGCACGACATCTCGACCCCCGATGCCGTCGACGTTCTCGTCTCCCTCGACGAGCGTCAGGTTATCGGCTCTACTCGGCTCGACGCGATCCGTGACGGCCAGATGCCGGTGCTCGACGAGGAATTCGAGCTCGTCGAGAGTGTGCTGTCCACCGACCCCGCCTGGCTCGCCGCGCTGGCCGCCCGCGGACTGGACGTGGCCGATGTTCGAGTGGCACCCCTGTCTGCCGGGGTGTTCGACTACCCGGGCGAGCATGGCCGACGCATACTGCGCGGCTTGGCCTTTCGTCAGGACCACCCCGCCGATCATGCGTGGGCGCATCCCATCGACGGGCTGGTTGCGTTCGTCGACGTGATGAACCGGACGGTGGACAGGGTCGTCGATCTCGGTGCGGTCCCCATCCCTGAGGAATCGGGAAACTTCGACGATCTGTCCGTCACCGGCCCGCTGCGCACCACGCAGAAGCCGATCGAGATCACCCAACCCGAGGGGCCGAGTTTTACGGTTCGAGGCAATCGCGTCGACTGGGAGAAGTGGTCCTTCCGCGTCGGTTTCGACGTCCGCGAGGGTCTGGTGCTGCACCAGATCGGGTTCGAGGACCACGGTACCGTTCGCCCGATCATCCATCGCGCATCGATCGCCGAAATGGTTGTCCCTTATGGCGATCCATCGCCGGTGCGGTCGTGGCAGAACTACTTCGACACCGGTGAGTACCTGGTGGGACGGTATGCGAACTCCCTCGAACTCGGCTGCGACTGCGT
Organism: Rhodococcoides fascians A25f; assembly: GCF_000760935.2. Taxonomy (NCBI): domain Bacteria; kingdom Bacillati; phylum Actinomycetota; class Actinomycetes; order Mycobacteriales; family Nocardiaceae; genus Rhodococcoides; species Rhodococcoides fascians. Next base: position 682,126 of record NZ_CP049744.1, read on the forward strand.
CGGGGACATCACGTATTTCGATGCTGTGATCGCCGACGAATTCGGGAATCCGAAAACGTTGACCAATGCCGTGTGCATGCACGAGGAGGACTTCGGGGTGCTGTGGAAGCACACCGATCTGTGGTCGGGCTCGCACGAGACCCGCCGCCAGCGCCGACTTGTGATCTCCTTCTTCACCACCATCGGCAACTACGACTACGGCTTCTTCTGGTACCTGTACCTCGACGGCACCATCGAATTCGAGGTCAAAGCAACCGGAATCGTGTTCACGTCCGGGCATCCCGGTGGTGACTACCCCTACGCAACAGAGATCGCCCCTGGACTCGGAGCGCCGTGTCACCAGCACCTGTTCAGCGCGCGACTCGACATGATGGTCGACGGCATCGGCAACTCCGTCGAGGAGATCGAGACCCGCCGGGTGCCGATGGGGCCGGACAACCTGCACGGCAACGCCTTTGCTCTGCAACACACCCCGCTCGCCACCGAATCCGAGGCCCAACGCGTTGCCGACGGTACGGTCGGCCGCGTCTGGCACGTCACCAATCCCACCTCGTTGAGCCGGCTCGGAAAGCCGGTCGGATACACATTGCACCCCGAGGGTCAGCCGCTGCTGCTGGCCGATGACAACTCGTCGATCGCACGACGGGCCACGTTCGCCACCAAGCATCTGTGGGTGACGCAGTTCGACCGGAGCGAACGTTATGCCGCAGGCGATTTCGTCAACCAACATCACGGGGGAGCGGGCCTGCCTGCATTCGTGGCATCGAACCGTAGCCTCGTCGACGAGGACATCGTGCTGTGGCACACGTTCGGGCTCACCCATTTCCCGCGTCCCGAGGATTGGCCGATCATGCCGGTGGACTACACCGGCTTCAAGTTGAAGCCTGCAGGATTCTTCGACCGCAACCCCACCCTCGACGTGCCGCGCTCGACGTCTACGCACTGTGCCGTCTCCAGTTGCGCAGGCGGTGAGCAGAATGTCTGAAACACAGTCGAATTCGGCAGGCGCACTGCGCGGTTCCATCGGCGTCGTCGGGATCGTGTTCCTGGTCATCGCCGCTGCGGCACCGTTGACCGCCATCGGTGGTGCTCTACCGGTCATGATTGCGACGGGCAACGGGGCAGGCGCTCCGCTCGCCTACATCGTCGCGGCGATCGTCCTGCTGATCTTCAGCGTCGGCTACGCGGCCATGAGCCGACACATGGTGGACACCGGTGCGTTCTACGCCTACGTGGAGAAGGGGCTCGGGAGAACCATGGGCCTCGGCGCTGCGGGTCTGGCGCTGCTGACCTATACCGCCATTCAAGCGGGCATCTACGGCCTCGCTGCGTCGACCGTCGACAGCCTCGTGGTGAAGTACGGCGGTCCCGATCTTCCGTGGTGGGTCTGGGCGCTCGGCCTCGTCGCGATCGTGGCGCTACTCGGCTACCGCAGCATCGATCTCGGTGCCAAGGTGCTCGGGGTCCTGCTGGTGCTCGAGATCGGCATCATCGTGATCCTGTCGGTCGCGGTGTTCGCCAAGGGCGGTGCCGCCGGCATCGACGTCGAATCCTTCACTCCCTCGGCCTTCTTCAGCGGATCCCCGGGAATCGCCCTGATGTTCGCCATTGCGTCGTTCATCGGTTTCGAGGCCACCGCGATCTACGGTGAGGAGGCACGTAACCCCACGCGGACCGTTCCGATCGCGACCTACGCCGCTGTCGTCACCATCGGATTGGTGTATGCGGTGTCGAGTTGGGCCGTGGTGCTCGCCTTCGGCAGTGCGTCCGTCGCGCAGGCCGCTGCCGACGACACGGCGGGATTGACCTTCGCGGCTGCAGCCCAGTACCTGGGCCCGATGTCGGCGGACATCATGGAAATCATGTTGGTCACCAGTCTGTTCGCCGCCCTTCTCGCGTTCCACAACGCGATCGGCCGGTACGTCTTCGCGCTCGCTCGTAAAGGTGTCGCCCCGTCGATGCTGGCGCGCACGCACTCTCGGCACGGCTCCCCACACATGGGGTCACTGTTCCAAACAGCCTCGGCGACGGTGGTTCTCGTGGTCTTCGCGGCCGCAGGCGCAGATCCGGTGTTGGAGCTGTTCACCTGGATGTCAGGACTGGCCACCGTGAGCATCCTGGTCCTGATGATCCTGACAGGCGCAGCGATCATCGCGTTCTTTCGTCGATCGACCGTGGACAGACGCACCTGGCACACCCTTGTCGCCCCGGCGCTCGGAACCATGGGTCTGGTGGCGATCCTCGGTCTCGTGTTGGACAATTTCACGCTGTTGATCGGTGGTTCCGAAGTGCTCGCCGCCCTGTTGCTGATCGTCGTGGTGGCATTCTTCGTGGGAGGAACAGTGACGGCACGAGTGACTCGGAGTCGAACCCTCGAGACGACGGAGGTCTGACGCCGATGGTCATGACGGTGCTGATGGCGTTCGGTGCAGTGGGTGCTGTTCTTCCGCTGCTCGGACGCAGCAACCACACGGGGCGGGTGCGGTGGGCACACCTGTGCATGGCCATCGTCATGGCGGCCATGGTGGCGTTCGGTATGGATTCCACCATCGCAATGCTGGCGAGTCTTGCACTCATCGTGGCGGCTCTGTATGTGACCACAGGCATTTCGCGGCCATCGCCGTCGGGTCCATGCGTCGTCGACCTGACCTGTATGGCTGTCCTGCTGTTGCTCATGCCCTCGGTCCATACCCATTCGACAGCCGAGCCGGCCCCGGCGGCTCCGATGCATCGCCATGGGCCAGGTCTCGATCCGGGTCTCGTCGTAGTGGCCCTACTCGCAGTTTGGATCGGATCGACGCTCTACATGTTTCACCGGAGCCACTCGGGCCGACGGGCCGCGGCCGGTTCCCTTCTCATGATCATCGGAATGGCACCCGTAGCTATCTGATTCCACTATCCAGGAGACAACAATGACTACAGCAGACATCGTCTATCGCAACGGCGCAGTGTTCGTCGTGGACACGGATTTCACGATCGCGAGTGCGCTCGCGATCGCCGATGGCGTTGTTCTGGCCGCCGGAACCGATACCGACATAGAGGCGTTCGTCGGGCCGCGAACCGTGACAGTCGATCTCGCAGGCAAGACCGTTCTGCCGGGCATCAACGATTCGCACCTGCACGCGGTGGCGTTCGGACTGGACACCCCACCGCTGTCGCTCGACCTGAGCTTTCCGACCGTTCGATCGATCGCCGACGTGGTCGACGCGGTGGCAGGCGCGGTGGCGAAAGCGGAGCCCGGAGAGTGGATCGTCGGAACAGGTTGGGACGAGGGCTATCTGGAGGAGTGTGTAGTCGACTCCGCAGTGCGACCGACGCGATTCGATCTCGACTCTGTCTCGCCCGGCAACCCGGTGTTCCTGCAGGACTTCTCCCGGCACGTCTCGTGGGTGAACACCGTCGCTCTCCAACACGCGGGGGTGGACGAGAAGACGGCCGTGCCGGACGGGGGAGTGATGCCGACGGACGCATCGGGCCGACTGATCGGCATCCTGCAGGAGGGGGCGCAGAGTCTCGTTCAGTCTGCCCTGCCGAAGCTGACACGCGAACGGCGAACGGAAGCAGTACGATCGGCGATCTCCATCCTGCAGCGGGAAGGAATCACCAGCTTCACCGACCCAGCTCTCGGGCCGGGCGGCGAAGATCTGGCCGGCGGTGCGATGGGTGAGGAGGGCCTGTCGATCTACGCCGACCTCGCCGCGGCAGGTGACCTCGGCATTCGCGTCTCGGCGCTGATGCTGCCCACCGGAATGAGCGGAACTGCAGCAGAATTCGAGAAGAACCTCAGCACCATCGAACCGCCGTCGACCGCGGATCCGCGCATGTTTCGGATCCTTGGCGTGAAGGTGTTCGCCGACGGTATCCCGCCCAGCAAGACGGCGTGGATGCACGAGGAGTACGTCGGTGGCGGGTGCGGATCACTCTGCGTGGGTGGTGACACCGACGAGCGTCGGGTGCACGAGGTGGCCGAGATGATCCGGATCGGGCACGAGGCCGGTCATCAGATCGGCGTGCACGTCACCGGTGACAGAGCCATCGACACGGTCGCCGACGCATTGATCGCGGCGCAATCGTCCCATCCGCGTGACGACGCGCGGCATTACCTCATCCACGGCGATTTCATCAGTGCACAGACTCTTGCCCGGCTGGCCGAGCACAACATCGGCGTCAACATGAATCCGACGATCAAGTGGACGATCGCCGACTTGGAAGAAGGCGTCGTCGGGGTCGAGAGAGCAGCGTACGAGTGGCCGTACCGGAGTGCGATCGAGTCGGGCGTGGCCCTGATGAGCTCATCGGATGCGCCGGTCACCACACCGGACTGGCGTCAGGGCATCTCGACGATGATGCTGCGGGAGAGCCGGGCATCCGGCCGGGTCAGTGGGCCGGAGCAGACCATTGGATTGGCCGACGCCGTGCGGACCTACACGATCAACCCAGCGTGGCAGGACTTCGCGGAGGACTGGAAGGGCTCGCTCGAGCCGGGCAAGGTAGCCGACCTGTGCATTCTGGACGGTGATCTGACGGTCATGGATCCGCACGACATTCCCTCGGTCGAGGTTGTCTCGACCGTGGTCGGAGGTGTGGAGGTGTTCCGCAGCTCCACCTGGCTCGACCACTGAGCGAGGGCGCATCTGGCCCAGAATGTGTGCGCTCAGCTACATGTTTCCGTCGCGGTGATCGGCGATTGTTGTGTCGACGGTCACAACAGAAAGAAGCAGCACATGTCGACGAATTCGACGGATTACATCGTAGTGGGAGCAGGTTCGGCGGGAAGCGTCATCGCCAGGAGGCTTCTCGACGCGGGACATACCGTGCACGTGATCGAGGCAGGTCCCGTGGACACCGACCCGGCGATCCACTCACCGCAGGGCTGGCCCACGCTGTTGGGTGGCTCGCAGGACTGGGGACTGTTCACCACTCCGCAGAAGCACGCCAACGATCGCCGGATCTTCTGGCCGCGCGGACGCGTACTCGGCGGCAGCTCGTCCCTCAACGGAATGATCTACGTGCGAGGGCATTCCAGTGACTACGACGGGTGGGCGTCCGCCACCGGCGATGCCGGGTGGGCTTGGGAGAACGTGCTGCCGCTGTTCAAGCGTTCGGAGTCACACGAGCTCGGTGCCAACGAGTTCCACGGCGGCGACGGGCCACTGCCGGTGTCCATCATGGGTACCCCGCATCCGCTGGCTGCGGCCTTCGTCGATGCGGCAGTCGAACACGGGCACAAACTGATCGACGACTTCAACGCCGACGAGATGGTGGGTGCCGGCTACAACCACACCACCACCCGCGACGGTGAACGAATGAGCGCGTGGAAGAGCTTCGTCGGCCCGGTGCTGGACAACCCCGATCTGACCGTCACCACCGGGGCCCTCGTGCACAAGGTGGTGCTCGAGAACGGCCGCGCGGTGGGAATCGAGTACAGCCTCGGTGGTTCCGAGCTGGAACGATCGTTCGCCGATCACGAGGTGATCCTGTGTGGCGGAGCTCTCGGATCACCGAAGGCGTTGATGCTCAGTGGAATCGGGCCGTCCGGGCACTTGGCTGAATTAGGAATCGACACCGTCGTCGACCTGCCGGGGGTCGGCGAGAATCTGCACGACCACCTGCTGCTCAGCAACATCTACGAGTCCCTCGAGCCGCTCGCAGCCGGTACGAACAATCTGCTCGAGGCGCAGCTGTACGCCCGCAGCAATGGATGGGCCGGTGCCGCACCGGATCTGCAACCGCTGTTCATGCACATTCCCTACCCGGCAGACGGATACCCGGTGCCCGAGAACGGCTACACGATCGCACCTGGCATCGTCGCTCCCCGCTCGCGTGGCACGCTGCGGTTGGCGTCCTCGGATCCGAGTGAACTGCCACTGGCGGATCCGAACATTCTGGCCGATCCGTACGATCTCGAGGCCATGGTCGATGCGGTGGAGATCTGCCGCGAGATCGGTGCGTCCGACGCTTTCGCACCGTGGCGTAAGGCCGAGGTGGTTCCGGGACCGAGCGCGCGTACTCGTGACGACCTGCGAGCCTACGTTCGCCAAACCGCGGGCACGTACCACCACCAGGTCGGCACCTGCAAGATGGGTACCGAATCGGATGTCAATGCTGTTGTCGGAGGCGATCTTCGAGTGCGAGGCGTCGAAGGACTGCGAGTCGCGGATGCGTCGATCATGCCCACCGTGCCGTCGGGCAACACCAACGCGCCGTCGATCATGGTGGGTGAGCGGGCCTCGGATCTGATCCTGGGAAGCTAGGGAACGGACTGGGTTGTTGCACCCGCGAAACGTGGAGGTGACGTCACCGAAGTGCGGTGACGTCACCATGGATGGTGCATGCCTCGTGCGGAGGTCATCGGTATTCGAGCGGAGTCGACATGGTCGTGCACGATTTGTCCACCCACCGTCGAAGCGATCGATTCGAGGTGTGGCGGGAGGTGATCTGCCGTGAGTTCACTCCACTCACACCCGAGACTGAGCCGACCGTTGACGGCGGTTTCGATGCCCGCGTCGAATTGAGGCCACTGGGTTCGACCAATCGCGCCGTGCTCGAATCGGTCGGGCAACGGATCGCGCACGGAGAGAAAGAAGTAGCGCACACCGGTGAAGGGGTGTTCTACGTGAACATCCAATTGGCCGGTACCTGTCGGGTCCGCACGGAATCTGCAGGTGTGACGAGTGTCGTCCCTGGTCAGTTCACCGTTGTGGACACCACTCGCCCGTTCTGGTTCGACTACGAGGGTCCTTGGCGCGTCATGTCCTACCAGGTGCCGCACAGCTGCCTGGCGGAGTCCGACCTGTTGCATACCGCGGCGATCGGGCGATCGATGGATACGGGTTCGGGTACCGGTCTGGCCGTGGCGTCGGTCATGAAAGCGCTGTGGGAGCACAGTTCCGGCGAGTCGACGCCGTGGTCGTCAGGCGCTCATCTCGAGCGCGCCTTTCACGCCACGGTGGCAGCAGTTCTCGGTGACACGTGGGGGACTGCTGCAGATTCGTCGAGCTCGATCACAGCGTCGGCAACCGAATACATTCGTACCCATCTGGGTGACCCCGACTTGTCTGTTTCGGTCGTCGCGCGCGCGTTGTCCGTGTCGCCGCGGACCGTCCACTACGCATTTTCCAAGGGCCCGTCGTTCGCCACGGTGGTGCGTGAGCACCGACTGGCTGCGATTGCCGCTGTGCTGCGAGATCCGAACAACTCGGCCGGCATCTCACGTATTGCGGTGCGCCACGGCATGATCGACGCGAGCTCGTTCAGTAGAGCCTTCCGGCAGAAGTACTCCATGTCTGCACGCGACTATCGGGCACAGGCGCGCTGCTCGGCGTGAGGGCGCGGGGGCGTTGCGCACACGGCACAGAGTCTTGCGCTGCACAGCAAGACCATCGGTTCCCTCCGGCGGTGTGATGGGAGTCTGCAACCCGCCGACTGGAAGAGGACGCCCCATGCCCATCAGTTTCGATCTCACCGACCAGCAGGAAGCACTGAAGAAGGGCGCGCGTCAGTTCGCCGACACCTATCTCCACGACCTGTCCGCACAGGTGCGATCCACGCCCGACCCACTCGAACGCGCCCTGTTGGCCCGACCGGTATTCGAGAAAGCGGTGGAGGCGGGATTCCTCAAAGGCTTGATTCCGGTACCCTTCGGCGGACTCGCCTCGAGTGGTGTGGACGCGGCGCTGTTCGTCGAGGAATTCGCCTCTGCCAGTCCTGATTTCACGATCAGTCTGGCGGGGCCGTTGATTGCGCTCGCACCCGTGTACGAGGCCGGGACCCCGGAGCAGGTCGCTCGCTTCGTCGCACCGTTCCTGGTCGACGCCGGCAGCCCGGTCGCGGCCATGGCCTACAGCGAACCCGGTGGCAGTGCCAATTTCGACGCGCCGCCGCCTGCCGAAGGTACCCGGACGACCGCAATCCTCGACGGAGACCACTGGGTCCTCAACGGCGAAAAGATCTGGGCGTCACACCTGGGAGGGTGGGACGGGCTCGGACCGGACATCATGACGGTCGTCTGCCGGACTCCCGGTGGCGTGTCGATCATCGTCGTCGAGCGCGAACAGCTCTCGACCGGATTCTCGGTGGAAGAGGTGTACGACCTGCCTGGCCTCAAGGGCTGCCTGACCTCACGCGTCACATTCGACAACGTCCGCATCCCGAGGTCCAACCTGATCGGGGAAGAGGGACAGGGAGTGCAATTGACTCGCAATGCCTTCTTGGCGAGCGGTGCATCGATCGGAACGTTCTCCGTCGCTGCCATGCGCCAGGCCTTCGCTGCGGCATTTGCGTTCGCCACGTCGGAGAAGAGGGGCGGGACGGTGCCGATCATCGATCATCAAGCGGTTGCCGACGTACTCACCGATGCGAAAGGCAAGATCGAAGCGGTGCGACTGCTGTCGTGGCGTGCGCTCGACGCGGTGCTGTCGCAACATCCCAGCGCGCTCGAAATGGCCCTGCACGCCAAGATTTTCGGATCCGAGACGGCGGTCGCAGTGATCAACGACTTGGTCAAGATCGTCGGCGTCGAAGCATACAATCCGAGCTTTCCGATACTGCGATATCTCGCCGATGCCACTGCGTACCCGATCATCGAGGGGAGCAACACCGGTGTACGTCGTCGGCAGATGCACGAGTTGATGCGGACTGTGGGATGGGATCCACTCGCTGCGTCCGGAATGGCCTGAGCTCGTCGGCTCACCCGGTTCGATACTCCCGGGGCGACATCCCGTACGTCTCCTTGAACAGCTTCGAGAAGTTCGAGGAATCGATCAAACCGTTACGCGCACAGATGGTTCCGATGCTGTCCGCGGCGAAACGAGGGTCACGCAGATCGCGGTGGCATCGATCCAGTCGCCTGGATCTGATCCAGCCGGCGACCGTGCGACCGTCGGACTCGAAGAGCTTCTGCAGGTAGCGCGTCGAAATGTGCAGACGCGCAGCCAGAGACGCCGTGGACAGCGAGGGATCGGACAGGTGTGATTCGACGAGAGCCTTGGCCTCGATCAGCAGAGTCGAACCTGGAGCCTCGTGCGGCGCTGCGTCGTCGAGAGCGGCACCGAGAAGGTCGAGTACAGCGTGCTCGAGCATCGGCGTGGTGGGCAGAGTGCCGTCGAGAGCGTTGCGGCGCAGCGTATGCAGAAACGGTGACACCAACGCGCCCACTCCCCGGGCACCCTCGATGCGCCGTGCCGCCACGGTCGTCAACTCCCGGGCGTCGATGCGCAGTTCTCGGCGCGGGAACATCACGACGAACATCTCGAAATTGCCGGAGAAATGCAGTTCGTACGGGGCGCTGGTGTCGTACACCGCGAAGTCGCCCGGACGCAGCACGGCCTCGCGCTCGTTCTGGACGATCGTGCCGCACCCCGTCAGTTGCAGACCCACCTTGATCAACCCGGGGTCGGACCGCCGGATGGTTGCGCGCGTGCGCCTGACGTCGACCTCTCGGCCGGTGACCTCACTCAGTTGCAAGGCCCCAAGCGTCGACGAGACCAGCGTGCCTTCGAACGACGACGGCCCGGTGGACACAGCGTCGAGCGGCACGAACGCCGTCGAGACGTTCTCGCGCCATTGCTCGAAACTCTGTGCCACCGGGCTCATGTCATACGGCTGGGCGGTTGTCGATCAGACGGCGGGCTTTACCGATGGAACGCTCGAGAGCTGCCGGTGCGACGACATCGACCGCAATGCTGACGCCGATACGATCCTTGACCAGCTTCTTCAGCGTCGCCGCTGCTGTTGCGTGCGTGTCGAGGGGAACGTCTGGGCGGGCTTCGACGAGTACCGTCATCGAGTCCATGCGGCCTGCGCGCTCGAGCACGCACTGGAATTGCGGTGCCAGAGCGGGAACTGCCAGGATCAGCTCTTCGATCTGCGTCGGGAAGAGATTGACGCCGCGCAGAATGATCATGTCGTCGGTGCGGCCGGTGACCTTCTGCATCCGACGCATCGTGCGGGCAGTTCCGGGCAGCAGACGGGTCAGATCGCGGGTGCGGTAGCGGATGATCGGCATCGCTTCCTTGGACAAGGATGTGAACACCAGTTCACCCTCCTCACCGTCGGGCAGGACTTCGCCGGTCACCGGATCGATGACCTCCGGGTAGAAATGATCCTCCCAAATGTGGAGTCCGTCCTTGGTTTCGACGCATTCCATCGCGACACCCGGTCCCATGACCTCGGACAGGCCGTAGATGTCGACGGCGTCCATGTCGAGGGTCTTCTCGATCTCCTTGCGCATCTCCTCGGTCCAGGGCTCTGCGCCGAAGACACCGGTTCTCAGCGAGGTCTTGGCCGGGTCGATGCCCTTCTTGACCATCGCGTCCACGATCGTGAGCATGTAGGACGGCGTCACCATGATTGCGTCGGGCTCGAAGTCCTCGATGAGCTGGATCTGACGATCGGTCATACCACCGGACATCGGAATGACGGTGCAGCCCAGTCGTTCTGCGCCGTAGTGCGCTCCGAGTCCGCCGGTGAAGAGTCCGTATCCGTAGGCCACGTGCACCTTGTCGGACGGCTTCACCCCGCCTGCGCGAAGGCTACGGGCGATGAGGTCCGCCCAATTGCTGATGTCGTTCGCGGTGTATCCGACGACGGTCGGTCGGCCGGTGGTGCCCGAGGACGCATGAATGCGCGAGACCTGGTTCTGCGGGACGGCGAACATGCCGAACGGATAGTTCTCGCGCAGATCCTTCTTCGCGGTGAACGGGAACTTCGCCAGATCCGACAGGTCCTTCAGATCGGTCGGATGCACACCGGCGTCGTCGAAGGCCTTCTTGTAATGCGGAACGTTGTCGTAGGCGTGCTGCAGTGACCACTGCAGGCGCTCCAACTGGAGAGTGGAGATTCGATCCCGGGACGCGAATTCGATGTCGGGGGTGTCTGTGGGGGCGGACAGCACACTGGTCATGATTGCTCTCTCGTTGGTCTCAGGCGTCGAAGTCGACGGTGACGGTGTCGCTGAGTGGGTAGGTCTGGCAGGTGAGCACGAAGCCGGCATCGACTTCGTTGTCTTCCAATGCGTAGTTGCGCCGCATATCCGTCTCGCCGAACGTGATCTTCGCGCGGCAGGTGCCGCACACCCCGCCCTTGCACGCGAAGGGAAGATCGGAGCGCAGTTGCTCGGCGGAGTCGAGGATCGACTCGTCCTGCGGCAGTGCACCTGTCACCTCACGGCCGTCGAGGATGATCGTGACCTCGCTGCTCGGGCCGGTGATGCCCGGTTCGCGATGCTTCTCCTGCGGCGGGGGCACGTCGTCGACATAGAACAGCTCGGCGTGGATGCTGGTCTTCGCCACACCGAGGTCTCCGAGAACCTGTTGGGCATCGGTGACCATCCCGAACGGGCCACACAGCCAGAAATGATCGATATCCGGTGTGGCGACGACGGTGTCGAGTATCTCGCGCAGTCGTTCGGCGTCGAGTCTTCCGCTGAACAGTTCGACCTCGCGCGGCTCCCTGGACAGGACGTGAATGACGTCGAACCGGCTGCCGTACTGGTCTTTCAGGTCCGCGATCTCCTCGGCGAACATCACCGTTCGGGTCCGCCGATTACCGTACAGCAGAACGACTTCGGCGTCGGGGTTGGTCAGGACCGAGGCGGCGATCGAGAGCATCGGGGTGATGCCCGAGCCGGCCGCGATGAGAACGTGCCTGCCCGCCTCGGCCGGATCGGCGTGGAAGGTGCCGGTGGGCCCCTGAACATCGATTCGATCGCCTGCCTTGACGTCGTGGACCAACCACGAGGAGAACAGGCCGTCGCTCACCTCCCGCACGCCGACGCGGGGACGCGCGCCCACCGGTGCGCAGATCGAGTAGGAGCGGCGGTGCTCGACGCCGTCGACCGTACGGCTGAGCATCAGGGATTGTCCTGGGCGAAAGTCGAATTCGTCCGTGAGGTGTTCGGGCACGTCGAACGTGACGGCCACGGCGTCGTCGCACAGTGACTCGACGTCCGCGACGGTCAACGTGTGAAAAGGCTTGTTCCGCAGATTCTTCTGTACGGGTTCGGCGGTGACGGTCATCAGATTTCCTTCACGTGGTCGAAGGGCTCGAGGCAGTCGTCGCACCGGTACTGGGCTTTGCAGAGGGTGGCACCGAACTCGGAGGTGAGGCGGGTATTGGTGGAACTGCATTGGGGGCAGGCGATCTGCCGTGGTTTCACTGTCAGGGTCAACGGGACCGGACCGCTCGTCCGCGCCGGGGCGGGGCCGGGTACGGAGTAGCCGGCTTCGCGAAGCTTGCGCAGGCCTTCCTCGGAGATCCAGTCGGTGCTCCACGCGGGGGAGAGGCTGGTGACGATCTCGACGTCGGAGTAGCCGTGGTCGGTGAGCTTGTGCGCGATGTCGTCGCGCATCGTCGCCATCGCCGGGCATCCCGAGTACGTCGGAGTGATCGTGACGAGCACACTGCCGTTCTCGCGTACCTCGACGTCGCGCAGGACGCCGAGGTCGTCGAGAGTGAGCAACGGCATCTCGGGATCCATGACGGTCGCGGCGATCTCGCGTGCCGTTCGTTCGAGAGTGGTCACCAGACTCCCTCCGGATGCGCTCTCGCCACGACCTGCATCTCGGCGATCAGCGGGCCGAATGCCTCGGTGTGGATACCGCACCTGCCGCCGCGGCCGCCGATGGTGCCGACCGACTTGCCCTCGGGTGCCTCCAACTCGGCGGCGTGCAGCACCTGCGCGAGAACGGAATCGAACTCCTCGCGCACGTCGCGTGGGTCGACGCCGACACCGACCTTCGCGAGGGCGATCTCCTCGTCCGTCGGCACGAACAGTTCGGAGACGTACGGCCAGATCCGAGCCACGGCGTCGCGCACGCGTCGCTTCGATTCGTCCGTACCGCAGCCCAGGGTGACGACCCAGCGAGCCGAGTAGTCGCGGTGGTACGTCAGCTCTTTGACGCCCTTGTTCGCAACCGCGGCGAGAACGGGATCTCGGGAATCCTGCAGGCGAGTGAAGACTGCGAGCCGCCACGTCGAGAACACCAGCAGGCGCACCTGAGATTTGGCGAAGTCACCGTTGTCGAGCTCGGTGAGTCGTACGTTCCTGAATCCGGCCTCGTCGCGGAAGAACGTGAGCGCGTCCTCGGCCGGTGCGGGGGAGGTGTCCGAGATGAACGGCACGACCGTCGGATCGGCCTTGGCGGCACGGGCCAGCAGCAGCCGGGCCTGCCCGAGCAGGTCGAGGCCGACATTGGCCAGCGCCACTTCTTCTTCGAGTTCCGGTGCGCGGGTGCTCCACTCGGCGAGGCGCTGCGAGCTGATCAGCGCATCGTCGCCGAGCATGAGGCAGTATGCGGCAAGAGCTTTGAGGTCGACGTCGTCGGGAACGGTGGTGTCGACTCCGGCGAGTGGGTCGTCGAAGCTCGTGCCGAATGCCCACTGCCCGTGCGAATCCTCGTCGACGAGGCCCTCGTAGGCGCTGTCGTGATCGGTCATGAGTACTTGTCCTCGGATTAGTGGTGTTGCAGCGGTACGGGTCTCACATGTGGGGAACGTTGTCGGGGATCTCGTAGAACGTCGGGTGGCGGTAGACCTTGTCGCCGCTCGGTGCGAAGAACGGATCCTTTTCCGACGGTGAGGACGCGACGATCGAGTTGGACGGAACCACCCAGATGCTGACGCCTTCGTTGCGGCGGGTGTAGACGTCGCGAGCGTGACGGAGGGCCATGTGGTCGTCGGCGGCGTGGAGTGATCCGACGTGCACGTGGTTCAGGCCGCGCTTGCCCCGGAGGAATACCTCGTACAACGGCCAATCGGCCTTGACCGCTTCCTTTTTGGGCTCTACCGGAACACCCTCGGTAGGCACTGCTCCGTGGCCGCCCTCTGCGGTGAACTCGCTCATGATGCTGCGTTCCTCTCGGCAAAAGCGGTTGCGGCCTCGCGGACCCAGGCTCCGCCGTCGTGGGCTGCCCGACGGTTCGCGATGCGCTCGACGTTGGAGGCTCCGTTGCCCTTGATCACCTGCATGAACTCGGACCAGTCGGGCTCGCCGAAGTCGTGCGACTTGCGCTCCTCGTTCCACTTCAGGTCCGGGTCGGGGAAGGTGACGCCCAGTGCCTTCGCCTGCGGGATGGACATGTCGACGAAGCGTTGGCGCAGTTCGTCGTTGGTGTGGCGCTTGATGCCCCACTTCATGGACTGCTCGGTGTTGGGGGACTCGTCGTCCGGCGGGCCGAACATCATCAGTGCGGGCCACCACCAACGGTTCACCGATTCCTGAACCATGGCGCGCTGTTCGTCGGTGCCGCGCATCATCGTGGCGAGCAGCTCGTAGCCCTGTCGCTGATGGAACGACTCCTCTTTGCAGACGCGGATCATCGCGCGTGCGTACGGGCCGAAGCTGCTGCGGCACAGGGGAACCTGGTTACAGATCGCTGCACCGTCGACGAGCCAGCCGATGGTGCCCACGTCGGCGTACGTCAGGGTGGGGTAGTTGAAGATCGAGGAGTACTTCTGCTTGCCCTCGATGAGCTTGACCGTCAGATCGGCGCGGTCTGCACCGAGCGTCTCGGCGGCGGAGTACAGGTATAGGCCGTGGCCGGCTTCGTCCTGCACCTTGGCCATCAGGATCGCCTTGCGGCGCAATGACGGCGCACGAGTGAGCCAGTTGCCCTCCGGCTGCATACCGATGATCTCGGAGTGCGCATGCTGGGCGATCTGGCGGATGAGCGACTTGCGGTAGCCGTCGGGCATCCAGTCGCGGGGCTCGACGCGCTGTTCGCGGGCGACGGTGTCATCGAACCCGTCCTGCAGCGTCTCGGCGGACAAGGTGTTTGACGTGGTCATAAGTCCTACTTTCATTACCGAATGATCGGTTGGTAACCAGTATGCCTCGAGTGCGGCTTCGCGCACAAGAGTGGCGAGAGCGGCTTCGCCGCACGTGCGCGAAACCTCGTAGCAGGGGTCGAGTTTCCGCTCACATGCCGACGAAGGAGGCTCTCTTTTTCGCCAGAAACGCATCCACCGCTGCCTTGTGGTCCTGCGTCTGGCCCAGAGCGGTCTGTGCCTGCGCCTCGCGGTCCAGTGCGTCGGACAGTCCGGAGCGCGCGATCAGCGACTTGACCTGCTTGAAGGCCTGGGTGGGGCCGGACGCGAGGGAGGTGGCCAGCGTGCGCGCTGTCTCGAGAACATCCGCATCGTCGACGACGCGGTGCACCAGGCCCCAGTCGAGGGCCTGCGCGGCGGTGATCTTGTCGCCGAGCAGCATCAGACCCGCGGCCCGGCTCGATCCCAGTGCCTCGACCAACGTGTAGCTCAATCCCGAGTCACTGGCCAGGGCGATGCCGGTGAAAGCCGTCGCGAACGACGACTTGGTGCCGGCCACTCGGATGTCTCCGGCCAGTGCGATCCCGAGACCTGCGCCGACGCATGCGCCGGGGATGGCCACGACGATCGGCACCTCGAGCGCTGCGAGCCCTCGGATGACAGGGTTGTAGTGCTCACCGACGGTGTCCATCGCCGTGGCCGGATCGGCCTCGAGCGCGGTGACGTGCTCACCCAGATCCTGGCCGACGCAGAAGTTCTTGCCCTCGGCGGTGATCAATACGGCACGGACCTCTGGTGCGGCGGCGTTCTGAACGGCCTCCGCCAACGCGAGCTTCGTCGTGACGTCGAGGGCGTTGTGTGCCTCGGGGCGCGCGACGGTGATGGTCGCCAGGCCGTCGGTGATGTCGAACCGTACCGTCATGCGTTCGTCCAATCGTGAAAGCCGCGACCGGACTTGCGTCCGATGTCACCGCGAGCAACCATGTCTCGCAACAACTGCGGGGGTGTGAACCTGTCGCCGAGGGTCGACGCCAGGTGTTCTGCGATCGCGAGCCGAACGTCCAACCCGACGAGGTCGGTGGACCGCAACGGACCCATCGGATGCTTGTACCCGAGTTCCATGGCTCGATCGATGGATTCGGCGTCGGCGACGCCCTCCTCCAACATCCGAATGGCTTCGAGCCCGAGGCAGACGCCGAGGCGTGACGTCGCAAAACCGGGGGAGTCGTTGACGAGCACCTCGGTCTTGCCGAGGAGCGACACCCATTGCTGTACTCGCTGCACCACGTCCGGGGAGGTGGCCGGCGCGCGCACGATCTCGACGAGAGTCGACGCCGGAACCGGGTTGAAGAAGTGCATTCCGATGAAGCGGCTCGGATCACTCAGTGCTGCGCCGAGTTCGGCGATGGATATCGAGCTCGTGTTCGACGCGATGACGGTTTCGGGCCCGGCGATCTTGTCGACGAGAGCAAGTACCTCGACCTTGAGCGACGGGATCTCGGGGACGGCTTCGACAACCAGGTCGAGGTCGGCCGGGAGATCGGCAGGCCCGGCAACGGTGGAGACCCGGGCGAGAATGGCCGACGGGTCCTCGCTGAGTTTGCCGCGCTCGTGCGCCCGGTCGAGTCCGGTCGAGACTCGACCGAGGGCTGCTTGTTGGTCGGCTGCCTCGGCGATGACGACGGTGGATCCGAGGGCTGCGAACACCTGCGCGATCCCCGCGCCCATCCGGCCGCCGCCGACGATGGCCACGTGCGTAGGAACTGTCATTTCTTTTTCTCCAGAAATGCCGTCATTCGGCGTTGTTTGTCTTCGGTCTCGAACAGCACGGCCTGCGCGATGTCGTCGGCCCACGGGTGTGAACCAGGAGCATCGAGAATCTTCTTGGTCAGCTTCAGCGCCAGAGGTGCTTGCTTGGCAATGCGATCCGCGAGGGAATGCGCTGCGGCCAAGGGCTCGTCGACGACGTCGAGCACCAGGCCGGAACGGAGTGCCACCTGAGCGTCGAGCGTCCGGCCACCGAGGAGAACCTGCTTCGCGACGGACACTCCCACCAAAGTCGGTAGCCGGTAGCTGGCCCCGGCGGCAGCCATGATGCCCAGCCCTGGTTCGGGATTACCGAACACGGCCGTCGGCGACGCGATACGGATGTCGCAGGCGTAGGACAGCTCGGCTCCGCCCCCGAGTGCGTAGCCGCGCACCGCGGCGATCGTCGGCAGGGGGAGTGCGGCGATGCGGTCGAACAGGTTTCGGTTGATGCCGCGCAACGCATCGTCGCGGGTGCGGGCCCGCAGCTGATTGATGTCGGCACCCCCGGCGAAGTGCTCGCCCGCTCCGGTCAGAATGACGATTCTCGGATCCTGCTCCACGAGCGCGCACACCTCGTGCAGCTCACCGATCATCTCGGAATCGATTGCGTTGCGCTGCTTCTCGCGATTCAGGGTGACGACAACGCGGTCCGTCAGCTCCTCCACGACGAGCGTGTTCACGGTGCCTCGATCAACATCGACACGCCTTGCCCGACGCCGACGCAGAGCGTCGCGAGTCCGCGGGACGCTTTCTCACGTTCCATCCGGCCCAATAGCGTCAACAGAATTCGAGCACCCGACGAGCCGAGAGGGTGGCCGAGAGCGATGGCACCGCCGTCGGCGTTGACGATGTTCTCGTCGAGCTTCAGCTGGCGGATGACGCCGAGGGACTGTGCCGCGAAGGCCTCGTTGAGTTCGACGGCACCCAGATCCTCGACCGACCATCCTGCGCGGGCGAGCGCCTTCTGTGTGGACGGCACCGGCCCGAGCCCCATGATGTGCGGTGCGATACCCGCACTCGCGCTGGTGACGATGCGTCCGCGAACCTCGAGGCCGTACTTGTTCACGGCTTCTTCCGATGCCACCACCAATGCCGACGCACCGTCGGTGAACGGCGACGAGGTGCCTGCGGTGACGATGCCGTTCTTGCGGAAGACGGTCTTCAGCGTGCCGAGCTTCTCCAGTGTGGTGCCGCGACGGGGTGTTTCGTCCTCGGTGACCTCGCCGTTCTTGGTCGTGACGGGCACGATCTCGTCGGCGAAGCGTCCGGCGTCCTGGGCGGCGACGGCTCGCTGCTGACTGCGGAACGCGAAGGCGTCGGACTCCTCGCGGGTGATGCCCTCGCTGAGCGCAACCTCCTCGGCGGTTTCGCCCATCGACAGAGTGATCTTGGGATCGGTCCCCGCGTCGTGGGAGGCGAAGGTCGGATTGGTGAATCGCCAGCCGAGGGAGGTGTCGAAGATTTCTCCGGGCTTGGCCCACGCGGTTCCCGGCTTGGCCATGACCCACGGCGCGCGTGTCATGGACTCGACGCCACCGGCGACGATGATGTCGGCCTCACCGCTGCGAATGGTGCTGGCGGCATTCGCAACTGCAGTCAGTCCGCTCGCGCACAGGCGGTTGACGGTATATCCCGGCACCGTGTGCGGAAGACCCGCGAGCAGAACGGCCATTCTCGCCACATCACGATTGTCCTCGCCTGCCTGGTTCGCGGCGCCCAGAATCACCTCGTCGATCCGGTCGACGGGCACACCCGCGCGCCGGACCGCCTCCGCGACGACCAGCCCGGCCAGATCGTCGGGGCGCACCGAGGCCAGTGCTCCGCCGTAGCGTCCGTGCGGCGTGCGTGCGCCGGCCACGAGAAATACTTCGCCCACTTGAAATCTCCTCCGTACGGTTGCGTCATTAATAACCGAACATTCGGTCGTTTGGCAAGGTTTGCTGCCCACGGTGCTGTGGAATCGGGCGTCGACTGAGAAGATGTGGCAATGACAACCGCACGCGCGCCGCGCAAGACCGGACAGCCAGGGCGGCCGGGATACGACCTGGACTCGCTCTTGGCAGTGGCGGTCAAGGTCTTCAACGACCGTGGATACGACGGCACCAGCATGGAAGTTCTGGCGAAGCGGCTCGGCATCACCAAGTCCTCGATCTACCACCACGTATCGGGCAAGTCCGAGTTGCTCGAACTCGCGCTGTCGAGGGCGCTCAATGCACTCTTCGCGGTGACGACCGAGGATCGGGCGACGACCGGGCGATACATCGACCGCCTCGAATACCTGGTGCGACGCAGTGTGGACATCCTGTGTGCGGAACTGCCCTACGTGACGCTGCTGCTGCGAGTGCGAGGCAACACCGACGTCGAGCGGCGTGCCCTCGCCCGTCGGCGCGAATTCGACTCGTTCGTCACCGGGCTCGTGGTCGCCGCGGCCGAAGAAGGCGACCTGCGTCCCGGTGTCGACCCGGCGCTCGCGTCCAAGCTGGTCTTCGGCACGGTCAACTCGCTCATCGAGTGGTATCGCCCGCGCACCGGTGGATCGGTCGAGGAATTGGCCGACGCCGTGGTGGCCCTGACCTTCGACGGGTTGCGTCGCACGTAGACCCGGTGCCCCCGCACCTGAGTGTTCGGCATCGGCGACCGTGCGCGGCTTTCCGCCGATCGGCTCCGATCGTGAACAACCAGGTCCGCTGTCGAGTCTTGACATCTCGGCGTCCGACGGCGATGGTAATTACCGACCGAACGTACGGTGAGATGGAGGCGTTGTGAGCAGACTTCTGGAAAGCTATGCCCAGGGCACGTGGTATTCCGCAACCGATGAGGGAGCGCCGCTGTTGAGCGCCGTCGACGGCAGCGAGATCGCTCGGGTGTCATCCAGCGGACTCGACGTCGCAGGCATGGTGGACTACGCCCGCACCGTCGGAGGGCCCGCGCTCGCAGCCCTGACGTTCCACGAGCGTGCAGCCCTGCTCAAGCAACTGGGCCTGACGCTGATGGCCGGCAAGGAGGAGTTCTACCAACTCTCCCGGCACACCGGAGCCACCACCCGCGATTCCGGCGTCGACATCGACGGCGGATTCGGCACCGTCCTGAGCTACGCGAGCAAGGCCCGACGCGAACTCCCCAACGAGACGGTCTATCTCGACGGCGCGATCGAGCAGCTCGGTAAGAAGGGCACCTTCCTCGGTCAGCACATCTACACCTCGCGGCGCGGCGTCGCCGTCCAGATCAATGCGTTCAACTTCCCGGTCTGGGGCTTCCTCGAGAAGCTGGCCCCCGCGTTCATCGCGGGCGTGCCGTCGATCGTCAAGCCCGCCAGCCAAACTGCGTACCTCACCGAGCTGGTGTTCCGACGGATCATCGAGTCGGGATTGCTGCCCGAGGGTTCGGTGCAGCTGCTGTGTGGCAGTGCCCGCGGTGTGCTCGACCACCTCGGTGGTCAGGACTCGGTGGCGTTCACCGGATCCGCCGATACCGCTGCGACCCTGCGCTCACACCCCAACGTCGTCGGCGAAGGACTGCATTTCACGGCCGAGGCCGACTCTCTCAATGCGTCGATATTGGCATCCGATGTGGCACCGGATGATCCAGAGTTCGACCTCTTCATCAAGGGTGTCTTCACCGAGATGACGTCCAAGGCCGGTCAGAAGTGCACGGCGATCCGCCGTGTACTGGTGCCGCAAGACTCGGTCGAGCCCGTCATCGAGGCGCTGAAGGCAAAGCTGGAGAAGGTCGTCGTCGGTGATCCGGCAGACGAGGGTGTCACCATGGGTGCACTCGCCAGTATCGATCAGCGCGACGAAGTCCTCAAATCCATTCGTGGACTGACCAAGTCCGCATCGGTGGTCTTCGGCGATCCCGACGCGGTGGATCAGCGAGCGGGGGCATTCATGGCACCGGTACTGCTGAAGGCCGGCGACAAGACCGCCTCCGAACCGCACGAGATCGAGGCGTTCGGGCCGGTATCGACCGTCATCGGGTACGACAGCACCGCAGACCTGCTCGACCTCGTAGCCCGCGGAAAGGGCTCTCTGGTTGCATCTCTCGTGACCAAGGACTCTGCGATCGCGCGTGAGATCGTCCTGGGCAGTGCTCCGTACCACGGCCGCATTCTGGTGCTGAACTCCGAGGATGCGAAAGAATCGACCGGCCACGGCTCGCCACTGCCGGTACTGGTGCACGGTGGGCCGGGCCGAGCAGGCGGCGGTGAAGAACTCGGCGGTATCCGCGGCGTCCTGCACCACATGCAGCGCACTGCAATTCAGGGAACACCGGATGTCCTGACGGCCGTCGGAAACAAGTGGGTTGCCGGGGCGAAGCAGACGGCCGGCGACGTCCACCCGTTCCGCAAGAACCTTGGTGAGCTGAAACTGGGCGACACCATCATCGGTGGACCACGGCAGGTCACCCGCGCTGATATCGATCATTTCGCCGAGTTCACCGGGGATACGTTCTACGCTCATACCGATCCTGAAGCGGCAGCGGCCAATCCGCTGTTCGGTGGAATCGTGGCCCACGGCTACCTGGTGGTCTCGCTCGCTGCTGGACTGTTCGTCGACCCGGCACCGGGCCCTGTCCTGGCGAACTTCGGCGTCGACAGCCTTCGCTTCCTGACGCCGGTCAAGGCCGAGGATTCGTTGACGGTGACGCTGACCGCCAAGCTCATCACTCCGCGTCAGAGTGCCGATTACGGCGAAGTACGTTGGGATGCAGTGGTTGTCAACCAGGACGGCGATCCCGTAGCCACCTACGACGTTCTCACTCTCGTCGCGAAGCCCGAGGCCGCGTCATGAGCGTACGAGTAGCCGTCTGTTACGGGATGCCCGAGGACACCGCCGCATTCGATCGTCACTACGCCGAGGTGCACGTGCCCCTCGCGCGGGCAGTCCCCGGTTTGGTCGACTTCACCTGGGGCACGCTCGACTCGCTCGACGATTCACCGCCGCCGTACTACGCGATCGCCAGCCTGTACTTCGCGGACGAGACATCGCTGAAGGCAGGATTGTCCTCGCCCGAGATGAAGGCCGCGGGCAAGGATCTGCGCAACTTCGCAACCGGTGGCGTCACGATGTTCACCCAGAACGAGCAGTCGGTGTTGCAGCCGTGACGGATTCGATGATCGCGCGAGAGATGTTCGAGGTCGACGCCGCGTCCCGCAAGCTCGGTATCGAATTGATCGAGCTGTCACCTGGACACGCGAGGATGTCGATGGTCGTGACCGAGGACATGGTCAACGGCTATGCCATCACCCACGGCGGCTACGTGTTCCTTCTGGCGGACACGACGTTCGCAATGGCCTGTAATTCGCACGACGATTCGGCCGTCGCGGCACGTTGCGACATCCGATACCTCCGTCCGACGACGGCCGGGGACGTGCTGGTTGCAGATGCCGTCGAGCGTGCGCGGTTCGGCCGGAACGGCCTCTACGACGTGTCGGTGACGTGTCGAGACGAGCTGGTCGCCGAATTCCGAGGTGACAGTCGGACCGTGGCCAGGTAGTCGGATCTGTTCGGAAGTACGGTGAGTCGATGACCACTGCCGATCTGTCTGCCTTGGCCGACGCCACGGCGGCTGCTGTGGGCGGCGCGGTATCGGTGATGGACCCGGCCGGCTACGTCGTGGCCTACTCGTCGCTGCCCGGGCAACCGATCGACGACGTGCGGCGCGACGGGATTCTCGGCAAGCAGGTTCCGGCCGAGTACATGGCGCACCATACCGACGAGGACTTCCGGCGCAGCTGCACTGTGCGGGTCGTCGCCGTAGCCGGGGTGCTTCCTCGCCTGGCCGTGCCGGTGACCAGTGGCGGCGAATATCTCGGTTCGATCTGGTGCATCGTCCCCACCGTGGCAGTGTCGCCGCCCGATCCGGCCGCGGTGGCGGCATTGCAACGGGCAGCAGCGGAAGCAATACCGTTGCTGAGCCAGCGACCGCAGGCTGTGGGTGTCGAAAAGCCCAGGGCACGTGAACTACTGACCGATCCAACTGCCGTCACACCCGATGGGCAGCTGTATACGGTGCTGGCGACCCGGGTGCAGTCGGACCGGCCGGACGCCGCCGCGTCGCGACTGCGGGGGATGCTCGACCTGACCTTCGGGCAACAGCTCGACTCGGGTGCTGTCGTGATCGACGGCGCTGCCTTCCTCGTGATGCGTTCCGAAATCCCAATCACCGTAGACGAATTCGAGCATGTTCGACGCAGGGCTGTATCTGCCCTCGGAATTCCGGTGACGTTCGCGCTCGGTGGACCGGACGAGCGCCCGATGACTGCTCGAGTGCATGCGCAGTGGGCGCTCGACGGCTGCGAGGACGGTTCTCCGACCATCATGTTCGAGGAGGTCCGAGTCCACGCCACGCTGCGCAGGGCAGGGAAAGCTCTGTCGGAAGTCTCGTTGGCGTTGCCTGCCGTCGAACGGATGCTTTCCTGCGATGCTTCGGAAGGTACCGAGTACGCCGCGACGGTGCTGGCGTTGTTGGCGCACGAGTCCAACGTTGCCGCCGCAGCAACATCGCTGTACCTGCACCCCAACACCTTCCGCTACCGACTCCGGCGTACCAAGGAGTTGTTCGGTCTCGATCTCGACGACGCGGACACCCGGTTGCTGGTGTGGATGTCGCTACGGCTCAGGGCCGGGCGGTGAGGACCTTCCCGGGGTTGAGCAAGTAGTGCGGGTCGAGCAATTCCTTGATGCCGCGTTGCAGTTCCGCTGCAACCGAGTCGAGTTCGGTCTCGAGCAGATCGCGTTTGAGCAAGCCGACGCCGTGCTCCCCGGTAATGGTCCCGCCGAGTGAGAGGGCGAATGCCGCGATCTCGTCGAACGCGCTGTGCGCCTTGGCCAACGATGAGGGGTCGAGGGGGTCGACGATGACCGTCGGATGGATGTTGCCGTCCCCTGCGTGGCCGACGACTCCGATGACGATGCCCAGCCGGTCTGCCACCCGGCCCACCTCGTCGATCATCGTGGCGAGTTGCGAAATGGGTACGGACACATCGTCGACCAACGGCGAACCGAGACCCTCGAGTGCCGGGTACGCCAGTCGACGGGCCTGCACGAGCTGCTCCGATTCGACCTCGTCCTCGGCAACGGCCACATCGGTCGCACCGGCTGCGGTGCACAGTGCGGCGATAGCCTCGAGCTCCTGCACTGCACCGTCACCGATGTCGGATTGGGCGATCAGCACGGCCGCGGCGTCGGTGCCGAAGTCCATACGGGCGTAGGCGTCGATAGCGGCGATGGTGGTGCGGTCCAACAACTCGAACAGGCTCGGGGTGATACCTGCCGCACGAATTCTCGACACTGCCTCTCCTGCAGCGACAGTGGAGGGGAAGGTCGCAGCCATCGTGAGTGGTACGGCGCTGGGGAAATCGAGGCCGACGGTGGCCTCGGTGATGATGCCGAGCGTTCCCTCGGAGCCGACGAACAGCTCTGCCAGGGAGAGCCCAGCCACGCCTTTGACGGTGCGTCGCCCGACGAACGTGGCGCGGCCGTCGGCAAGCACGACGCGCAGCCCACGGACGAATCGTGCTGTGACGCCGTATTTCACGCAGCACAGGCCGCCGGCGTTGGTGGCGATGTTGCCGCCGATCGTCGACGCCTCCCAGCTGGATGGATCCGGGAGGTACGTCAGTCCCTGCTGCACGGCAGCATCTTTCAACTCTTTGTTGGTGACACCGGGTTGCACGACGGCGGTGCGGTTGACGACGTCCAGCTCGACGATCTTGTTCATGCGCCGGGTATTGAGGGCGATGGCTCCCACGCTGGCGTTCGCTGCTCCGGCCAGGCCGGTCAATGCTCCCTGTGGCACAACGGGAATGCGGTGTGCCGACGCGATGCTCATGACGGCCTGGACGTCCGACTCCGTGGTCGGCAGTACCGCCACCAGTGGCAGGGTGGATTCGCACAACGCTGCCGAGTCGTGCCGGTAACTGGCGAGGATGTCGGGGTCGGTCACCACCGCGTCGGCACCGAGGGCGCGCATCAGTTCGTCGATGACCGGCGAGGGGGGAACGAGAGTCGACGTAGGTGCGGCCATGAGTTCGAGTATGACCGGCGTCACTGTCGACGTCTGCGTCGTTTCGGACGAAGCGAGAGGCCCTGATCGGTAGTTTCCGACAAAGTGCGTCCATCGCCTTGTTATGTACGCGACCACCTTGACAAACTACGGTGGCGCCGGTCACAGTATTTACCGACCGAATGGACGGTGAGTTTTATCCGATTCTGCGGATGCACGTAGTCGCCGTCCTTCACTCATCGCAACCCGCCCCGCCCCACTCCGAACGGCCGCTCGATGCCCGAGCGCCGGAGCCCGAACGAAACGAGACAAGTCGATGTCAACTCAGGTCGAGACGCCCACCGGGGTGTCGCGTGAGCATCGCCGCGCCGCCATGGCCAGCATGGTCGGTACCACCGTCGAGTGGTACGACTTCTTCATCTACGCGCAGGCGGCGTCGCTCATCTTCGCCCAACTGTTCTTTGCGCCCATGGGGTCGTCCGGACAGCTGGTCGCCTACGTCACCATCGGTATCAGCTTCGTCTTCCGTCCTCTCGGGGCCATCGTCGCCGGCTACTTCGGCGACAAGATCGGTCGCAAGAAGGTCCTCATCGCGACCCTCACCCTGATGGGTGCTGCCACGGTCGGTATGGGACTGCTGCCGACCTACGCGACCATCGGCATCTGGGCTCCGATCATTCTGATCGTGCTGCGCATTCTGCAGGGGTTCTCCACCGGCGGCGAGTGGGGCGGCGCAGCGCTGATGGCCGTCGAGCACGCCCCGAAGGGCAAGCGTGGAATCTACGGCGCAGCAACCCAGATGGGTGTTCCACTCGGCATGCTCATTGCGGTGGGAACGTTGGCACTGTGCACCGGCTTGCTCAGTGAGGAGCAGTTCGAGGCCTGGGGCTGGCGTATTCCGTTCCTCATCAGCTTCGTGCTGATCCTCGTTGGTTTCTACATTCGACGCCGCGTCGAGGAGACTCCGGTGTTCAAGGAGCTCGCAGAACGCAAGGAGCGCAACCACACGCCGGTCCGCGCACTGTGGCGCACCAACAAGAAGCAGGTCATGCTGGCCGCGCTGTCGTTCATCGGCACCAACGGAAACGGCTACATCATCGTGGGCGGATTCATCGTGGCGTACTCGACGCGTGAACACGGACTTGCTCGCGTGGATGTGTTGGTGGCCAGCTTGTTCGCAGCCATCGTCTGGGGAGTGTTCACTCTCCTCGGCGCGCATCTGTCCGATCGCTACGCCCGAACCACCATCATGAATCTCGGCAACGCGGCAATGGTGTTGTGCGCCATTCCTTTCTTCCTGCTCGTCGACACCGGGGAGTTGCACTGGATCTACGTGGCCCTCGGTCTCTTCGCCGTCGGACTCGGGCTTTCGTACGGCCCGCAGCCGGCTCTGTACGCCGAGATGTTCCCCGCAGCAGTCAGATTCAGCGGCGCATCCATCGGCTACGCCATCGGCACGGTGCTCGGTGGAGCTTTCGTTCCGACCATCTCTGAGGCACTGTTCAAGGGAACCGGCACGTCGATGTCGATCTCGATCTACCTGATGATCCTGGCCGCAATCTCCTTCGTGGCGACTTCGCGGATCAAGAACCGTCGAGACGAGGAGTTGAACGTCTGACGCGTTCACGACGAAGGCCCCGAAACCGCTCCAATGGTTTCGGGGCCTTCGTCGCTCGCGGCGACGCCGATCGCCCTTCGCGTCCTCGTCGACGAGCCTGTCCGCATCGGGCCAGTGGGCCACCGCAAGGTCACGGCTTCGCGCAGCAGCTCGTCGAGTCCGCGCTGACGGCCTACCCGGGCGTCGTGGCGACTTCTTCATGCAGGGGGACTGTGTGGAAGTGGGAATGCCGATGTGCACGGGCGAGCGTCCGATGCTCATCATGTGACGCATCACAAACCGAGATTCTAGTTCTCGGTTCAGCCTGTGATACTCCACAGTCCGATAACTAGTAAGTGAATCAAAGTATGTTTTGAACCATTTCCTTGGTCCTGGGGTCGTTTTCTGCGCACAATAGGTTTGACGATTGTTCAGGAATCGACCATGCACTCGATATGGCCCCAGAAGGGTTTCGAGTAACACCCAGGAGTTCGCCCATGACCACCCCCCTCCTCCCCAGCGCGCCTTCGGCACGCTCCATCGGATCTGCAGGCGGCCCCGGCTACGGGCTCGACTCCGTTCACCGGTCGACGCTGTGCGCGGAGGGGGCACTGACGTTGACAGCTGCGACGCCGTCGGGTTCGCCCGAACTGTGGTCCCGTTACGTCGCCGGAGCATGGGCGTCGTACTCACGTCACGGGGTCACCGCTGCGCTGGACATGGACGAAGTCGCCTCGGGTGCCACGACAACCCTGTTCTACGTCGTGCTCGATCCGACGGGAAAGATGCTCGGTGGCGTTCGAGCACAGGGGCCGTACGCGATGGTCGAGCAATCCCATGTCCTGACCGAGTGGAAGGATTCGCCTGGACTGGCACCTGTCACCGACCTGCTTCGGTCTCGGCTTTCCCACGGAATCGTGGAAATGAAAAGCGCGTGGGTCGATGCGGGGGCCGCAGGGCGGACGGTGTCGAATGTCCTGGCTCGAACAGCGTTGCCGACGCTCGAACTGACCGGCAGCCGGTACCTGTTCGCCAGCGCGGCCGATCATGTCCTGCGCTTGTGGGAGAGCTCCGGTGGGCGGATCGACCACACCATCCCTGCCGCGGCGTACCCGACCGAGCAATACCGGACCGTCATGATGTGGTGGGACCGGGACACTCTCGCCCACACCGCACGGCCCGGGGTATGGCAGTCGATGGTCGACGAGGCACGCTCACTGTGCGGCAACGATCGGCACGTGCGGTGCGTGGCGTGACGGATCGCCGCCGCTAGCTACATTCGGCGTGCCCGGTCTGCGTGTCGGCCTGCCATGTGATCGTCAGAGTCCCGGCGTGGCAGGCGCGGTCTCGACCGTCGGTTTTGGCTCGGTAGAGCGCGGCATCGGCGGCGCGCACGACGGCGTCGAGCACCTGATCGAGACCGCTCGATTCGCTCGAAGCGACGTCTGCGGTGGGTAACGCCGGGTCACCGGGTGCGATGGGCCGTACGTCGAGCGTCACCGTTCCGATGCTGACGGTGACCGTGCAGTCGGACCGGATCCGATCGAGTATCTGCTGTGTGAGCTCGTGACCGTCTCGGTGAGAGGCGAGGATCAGGAACTCTTCGCCACCGGTTCGAGCGACGACCGCGCCGGTGGTGCCGACCACCGCGTGCACTGCACGAGCCAGAGTGTCGGCGACTGCTGCGAGCGTTCGGTCCCCGGCTGTATGACCGGCGGTGTCGTTGACGGTCTTGAAGTAGTCGACATCGATCACGAGGGCAGACAGCGGGTTCCTTCGCTCGCAGGCCTCGTGCACGAGGGCCTGGGCATTCGAGAGCAGTCCACGGCGGTTCACCAGACCGGTCAACGGGTCCGTGTCGGCCAGCCTTTGCAATTTCTCGTTGACCGAGGACAGGGTTCGGCGCAAGCCGCCGATGAGCGCCACCGGCACCAGCACCGTGGTCGCCGCGGCACCGATCGCAACGGCGGTCACCGCCCACCCGGAGGACCCCACACTGACCACCGAGAGCACCGTGGCCATGACCACCGAGGCCGCAGACAGTCCGGCGGTGACCCGAGGCGGTGAACTCGACGCGGCGATGGCGGGAACGATCGCCAGCATGGAGGTGACCGCGCGTGTTCCGGCAGGATCTGCGATCAGGTAGGCACTGATCGCGACTCCGGTCATGCCTCCGAACCCCAGGACGGCGAATTGGCGTTCACTCAACCGCCCCACTTTGGCAGCGAAGAGCACGGTGATTGCGGTGAACGTCAGCACCCCGATGAGAACCGGAAGCGCGTTCGGCCGCAAGAACGTTGGAGACAACAGGGCAATGGCCAGCAGCGGTACGGCACCGGTGGCGCTGGCAATGACCGCGGTAGTGCGGGTGTCGAGCCGTGACCGCCAGGATTTCGCGCGTCGACCAGACGACTTGTCGATCACGTTCATCGGGTGATTCCTCAGATCAATTTCGGGCGAACCCCATGAACAGTATCTGTCGATGCCTCCGGCCGGGGTTGCGCCCGTTCATGCGTTCGCAGTGTCGGCTGCCGGGTCGAGTCCGATGCGCACCAACGCATCCAGGTCGATTCGCCGCCGACCGGACGAGAGCGGTTCACCGCGGCCGAATGCTCTCACAGCAGCGGTCACAGCGGCACCACCGAGCGCGACGTCGCCGCCGAGCTGCGGCCAGGTCGAGAGCGTGCGCCCGATTTCCGGCAACGATGCAGTCATTCGCGGTGTCAGTTTGCTCGGGTCGAGCAGGGTCGCCGCGATTGTGCTCTTTTGTTCGATGGTCATTCCGGCAACATCCGCGGTATCCATCTCTCCGAGCAGTCCGTGGAACACAGGTCGGTCGGGTTCGAGATCGAAGCGTTCGACATCGAGGACGCCGCCATCGCTGGTCTCCATCACCACGGGAATGCCTCGGGCTCGGGCGTGATGGCGGATCAGCAGCTTGGTATCGATCGAGTCGCATTCCTCGACAACGAGATCGAGCCCGTCCAGAAAGCCGTCGAGCGTCTCTGCCGTCACACCATCCGAGAACACCTGCACCCTCAGGTAAGGGTCGAGTTCAGCGATCCGTCGGGCCGCGACGACCGCCTTGTTCACGCCCAAGTCGAGCACCGAGGACGGGACTCGGTTGAGATTCGAGAGATCGAGTTCGTCGAAGTCTGCCAGACGCAACTCGCCGCACAGTCCTTCCAACGCAAGGGTGTGGGCGACGGCGTGGCCGACGCTCAACCCGACAACTCCCACCCGTAGGCCTCTGAGTCGACCTTGTTCCTCGGTGGTGATCTTGTTTCTGTTGCGGTCCAGTCGTAGCCGATCGAAGTCGCGTGGGCCGAGGACCCGCACCAGGGCGCGCCGCCAGGGGTAGTGCACCCACCGCGGTTCTTCCGCTTCGGTGTCGGCGACGGTGGGAAGCAGTTGTCGTAGCGAGTGCAGCTGACCGGGTGTCGTGTCGACGACACCGACGGTGGGGTCGTCGAGCAGTCCACGGACGATCGAGTCGTCTTCGTGCCGGGACGGGTCGAACACCCTGTGCTCTGACATTGCTGAGCCTCCGCATCTTTTGGATGATTGTCGGCGATAGCCGGCACCGATCACGCCCCACAGCCGGACGCAACGCCGGACTGCTTCACGTTACTGAACAATGACGGGCGATTGTTGCCAAGGATGCACATCGCTTGATAAGAACTAAGCAGAGCCGACCAGCCCGCTGTGGCAGAGCCCGCGTACGGACAAAGCCCCGTGTGCCGAGGCACAGGTAACGAATACCTCTGCGTACGTGTAGCGGTGGTATCGAGAACGTGGGGTGAGAGTGGGCGTCGACAGTGGCTTGGATCAGCGTCTCAACTCACTGACCTCAGTTTTTCAGCCAATCGTCGACTTGAGGACCGGTCTGGTCGTTGCGCACGAGGCACTCACCAGGTGGTCGGCTTTTCCGGACACCTCGCCGGAACAGATCTTCGACGTCGCTCGCACGATGGGGGTGGTCGACGAGCTGGACCGCAGATGCATATCGTCGGCAGTCACCACAGCGGCACAGTTCACCCCCGCAGACCACCCGCCGCGTACGTTGTTCGTCAACATCGAGGCCGACTCGATGTCCTCCCAGAACTCCTCGACCTCGGCCCGCCACCTCGGCGAGCTGTTACGTGCAGGCGGCTCGGGAGTTCGGCCCGTCGCGGAATTCGCCGAGCGTTCCCTGCTCACGGACCCGGCTCGATTGCTCCGATCGGCCGATCAACTGCGGAGCGGCGGCATCGCCATCGCGCTCGACGACGTCGGTGCCGACCCCGACTCGATGGTGGTTCTACCCCTTCTGTCCCCTGAGGTGATCAAACTCGACCGATCGTTGCTCGACGACAACCTCTCCCCTGACAGGCTCACCACGCTGCTTGCCGTGCTCGCGTACTCGAGCAGGTTCGATGTGGCACTTATCGCCGAAGGAATCGAAACCGAGCGGCAGAAGGAAAAAGCAATTGCATGGGGTGCCGCGTACGGCCAAGGATTTCACCTCGGACGGCCCGCCCCGATCGATTCGTCCCCGACGTCGTTGTTCCCCGTGGAACCGCGTTGGTCCGTACCGAGACCTTTGACAGACATTCTCGACGACCGCAACACCGATACGACGTCCATCACGCTACTCACGTCCATCTCGGACCATCTGCTCGACTTCGCCATGACCGCAAGCGAAACCCTGACGATCGTCATTGCGTTTCGCGAACCAGAACTGTGCAGCACAGACATGGCGCGCAAACTGCAGCATCTGGCGCACCGGCACCCGTATGTCAAAGCGCTGGACGCACCTCGTGCACTGTTCATGGCCGCTGACAGAGTGCGCCACGCCGAACTGGTACAACCTTCGCAAAGAATCGGTGCCATCGCCGTCATCGGCCAACGGTTCTACTGCGCCCTGGTCGCACGTCCGGTCGACCCCGACAATTCGGAGTCGCCGTCCAACCAGTGGATGTACTTCTTCACCGTCGATCCAGCTGAGGTCTGCGACGTCGCGCGCACGCTGATCGTGCACAGTACGAGCCCCGCTCGTCCCGGGCCCGACCGACCGACGGATCGACCCTGACGAAATCTGTTCGAGCAGGTCAAGTGTGGGCGTATAGTGGACGTCCCGACAGCGCCATCATTGCTTCACCGAGAGCCTCGTTCTGCGTGGGGTGAGCATGAACGAAACTACCGACCTCCGACGGCAATGCTTCCCACGCAACCGCGAGTTGCGCCTCACCGATCAATTCACCGACACGGTCGCCGACGAGGTGGATGCCGACGACCGGACCGTCGTCTCGTGCTCGAATCACCTTGACTCCGCCGGCGCTGGACAGAATGCGGCTCTTGCCGTTGCCGCCGAGGTCGTAGACCACCGACGTCACGGTTCCGTACTTCTCCTCCGCGGCCTTCTCTGTGAGACCGACCGACGCCACCTCGGGATGCGAATAGGTAACGCGCGGAACGAGATCACCGTCGATGCGTGCCGGTGCGAGGCCGGCGATGTGCTCGGCGACGAACATGCCGTGCTGAAAGCCGCGATGAGCCAACTGATACCCCGCCACGATATCGCCGACGGCGTAGACGCCCTCCGCGGTGGTGAGCAGGTTGTCGTCGACGGGGACGAAGCCACGTTCGGTAGCGATGCCCTGCTCGGCCAGCCCGAGACCGTCGGTACGGGGCCCGCGTCCGACGGACACCAGCACGACATCGGCCGAGAGGGTGTCGCCGGATGACAAGATCACCGCGACATCATCGGAAGATTCGGTGACGGTCTCGACCTTGGTCCCGGTACGAATGTCGATGCCGCGCTTGAGTAATGCCTTGGTCAACTGCTTCGACGACCATTCGTCTTCGCCCGGAACGATGCGATCCAGTGCTTCGACGACGGTGACCCTGGCACCGAATGATGCCCAGATACTGGCGAATTCGATACCGATGACCCCGCCGCCGAGTACGACGACAGATTCCGGAACTCGATCGAGCGCCAACGCTCCGTCGCTCGTGAGGACACGAGGTCCAAGCTCGATGCCCGGGATGGTGCGCGAATACGATCCGGTCGCGAGAACGAGTGAGGCCCCGGTGATGCGTCGACCGTCCACCTCGACGGTACGAGGACCGACGACCTGACCACGGCCCGAGACGATCTCGATGCTCGGACGCTTCAACAAACCCTGCAGCCCGCTGTACAGGCCGGCGACCACGCTGCGCTGATAGTCCAGCGCCGCAGGCATGTCCACACCAGTCAACGATGCGGTAACGCCGACATGAGCAGCCCCGTGCACCGCATCGGCCACCTCGGCCGTGTGCAGCAGCGCCTTGGTGGGGATGCACCCGCGGTGCAGGCAGGTGCCACCGAGCTTGTCTTCCTCGATCAATGCCACGGACAGGCCGAGCTGTTCGGCGCGCAGGGCGCAGGAGTACCCACCCGATCCGGCACCGAGGATGAGAACGTCCACGTCACTCATCGGACGGATCCCAAAGCCACGACGGGATTTTCGACGAAATCGGCAACAGTGCGCAGGAACCCGCCGGCCACTCCGCCGTCGCACACGCGGTGATCGAAGGCCAACGACAGCTGCGCGACCTTGCGGACGGCCAATCGGCCGTCGACCACCCACGGGCGGTCGATGATGCGTCCGATGCCCAGGATCGCGGCCTCGGGATGGTTGATGATCGCGGCCGAGCCGTCGACCCCGAACACTCCGTAGTTGTTGAGCGTGAACGTTCCGCCGCTCAGTCGAGCTGCAGGGAGAGAACCGGTCCGTGAGAGTTCGGTCAACTCGGCCAACCGCTCGGACAGTTCCTTCAGATCGGCCTTGTCGGCCTGCGGCACAACGGGAACCATCAATCCGCGATCGGTCTGTGCGGCAATGCCGAGTCCGACGTTCTCGTAGCGCAGGATCTCGCCGGCTGCGGTGTCGACCGTGCTGTTGAGCTCGGGGAACTTGGCCAGCGCGATCATCGTCAGCTTTGCCAGCACCGCCAGCAGCGTCACCTTGACTCCGTCGATGGAGGCATCGAGGTCGCGGCGGGCCTGCAGCAGAGCCGTCGCGTCGACGTCGACCCAGACGGTGGCCTCGGGGATTTCCGCGCGACTGCGAGAGAGCTTGTCGGCGATGGTCTTACGAATCCCGGTGATCGGGATTCGAGTGACGCCCTCCGGTGAGGAAGCAACGGTCGAACCGGCCATGGCGCGCTCGACGTCCGCGCGGGTGATCACTCCGTGGCCGCCGGCTGTATCGATAGATGTCAGATCCAGCCCACCCTGCAGTGCCATGCTGCGGACGATGGGGGAGAGCACCTTCGGTGCTGAGGTGTGCTGCGCAGTGGTGCGGTTAAGTGCCTCAGGGGGCACTTTTTCACGCCACTGCGGCGCAGCCGCACTTCGTCGACGGCGGCCGGTAGGGCCGTGGCCGGTTCCGTAGCCGATGAGGACGTTGCCCGAACCGGCGCGCTCTTCTTCGCGGTAACGCTCGTGGGCCGCAGGCGTATCGGCGACGGCACCGCCGGTGATGCTGATCAGGGGAGCGCCGACGGCAAGTGAGGTGCCCTCGGCCGCATGCAATTCGCCGACGACACCCTCGAACGGGCAGGGCACCTCGACGGAGGCTTTCGCGGTCTCCACTTCGACGACAACCTGATCGATGGTGACCGTATCGCCGGGCTTGACCTTCCACTCGACAATCTCGGCCTCGGTCAGTCCTTCACCGAG
This sequence comes from Rhodococcoides fascians A25f, assembly GCF_000760935.2. Classification (NCBI taxonomy): domain Bacteria; kingdom Bacillati; phylum Actinomycetota; class Actinomycetes; order Mycobacteriales; family Nocardiaceae; genus Rhodococcoides; species Rhodococcoides fascians. Next base: position 716,010 of record NZ_CP049744.1, read on the forward strand.
ATCGGGGAGCAGGAATACCTGCATGCTCATACCGTGACCGCCTTGCTGAGGTCGGGAGCGTCGTTCCACTGCAGACGGTCCATAGCGTCGAGAACGCGGTCCGCGGACGGCAGGTGGAAGTGCTCGAGTTTCGGTGCAGGATAGGGAATGTCGAGTCCGGTCACCCGCAGTACCGGAGCGTGCAGGTGATGGAAGCAGCGCTCGGATACGCGTGAGGCGATCTCCGCTGCGACGCCGGCGAAGCCCTGCGCCTCCTGAATCACGATGCAGCGACCGGTCTTACGTACCGAGGCCGCGACGGTCACGTCGTCGAACGGATTGAGCGAACGTAGGTCGATCACCTCGACGCTCCGGCCGTCCTCGGCCGCGAACTCGGCTGCCTGCATGGCAACCGACACGGTGGGGCCGTACGCGAGCAGAGTGACGTCGGTACCGGCACGACGCACGACGGCGGTGCCGATCGGCTCGGTCTTGGCCAGCTCGATGTCGTCCTTGGAGAAGTACAACCGCTTCGGTTCGAGGAAGATCACCGGATCGGGATCTGCGATGGCGTCACGCATCAGCGAATACGCGTCGGCGACGGTGGACGGGGAGACGACCTTCAAACCTGGGGTGTGGGCGTAGTAGGCCTCGGACGAGTCGCAGTGGTGCTCGACGCCGCCGATACCACCGGCGAACGGAATCCGAATGACCATCGGCGCGGTGAGCGATCCACGAGTTCTGTTGCGCAGCTTGGCAACGTGAGACACGATCTGCTCGAAGGCCGGGTAGGCGAAGGCGTCGAACTGCATCTCGACGACGGGCTTGTAGCCCGACATGGCCATTCCGATCGCGAATCCCACGATGCCCGACTCCGCGAGCGGGGTGTCGAAGCAGCGATCGTCACCGAAGTCTCGGGTCAGTCCGTCGGTGACGCGAAAGACGCCGCCGAGCGTGCCGACGTCCTCGCCGAACACAACGACCTTGTCGTCCTCGGTCAACGCGTCGCGCAGGGCGGCGTTGAGGGCTCCGGCCATGGTCATCGTGGTCATGACAGTTCTCCTGCAGCGATTTCGGCGGCAACCTGATTGCGTTGTTCGGTCAGGCCGGGGGTGGGGGAGGAGTAGACGAACCGGAACAGATCCTCGGGGTCGACATCCTGCTCGACGTTCATGCCTGCGCGAAGTACCGCGGCGTCGGCGTCGGCAGATACGGCCATCTGCTCGCGGAGCTCGTCGGTGAGCAGACCCTGGGCTTCGAGGTAGGAATCGAGGCGCGAGAGCGGATCTCGGGCCAGCCAGCCCTCGACCTCGTCTGCCTTGCGGTAGCGGGTGGCGTCGTCGGCATTGGTGTGGGCATCCATGCGGTAGGTGTGCGCCTCGACGACCACCGGTCCCTTGCCTGCTCGGACGTACTTCACAGCCTCGTCCATCACGGCCATCATCGCGATCGGGTCGTTGCCGTCGACCTGCTCGCTGCCGATGCCGTAGCCGACTCCCTTGTGCGACAACGAGGGAGCTGCACTCTGACGGGCGAGGGGAACGCTGATGGCGAAGCCGTTGTTCTGTACCAGAAAGATCACCGGGGCGCGGAACACTGCGGCGAAGTTGAGGGCTTCGTGGAAGTCGCCCTCACTCGTGGCTCCGTCGCCACAGAACGCGAGGGCGATGGTGTCTCGGCCCTGCTTGGCCTCGGCATAGGCGAAACCGGTCGCGTGCAGCAATTGTGTTGCCAGAGGGGTGCATTGCGGGGCGACCTTGTAGGCGGTCGGGTCGTAGCCGCAGTGCCAGTACCCGGCGAGCATGCCGAGCAATTCCACTTGGTCAACGCCTCGCGCCGCGAGAGCCATCGAGTCACGGTACGTCGGGAACATCCAGTCCTGCTCACCCAGGCACAAGGCGGCGGCGATCTGACACGCCTCCTGTCCGCGCGAGGACGGATAGACCGCGAGCCGGCCCTGCTTGGTCAATGCCGTTGCCTGCTGGTCGAATCGGCGACCGTGGACCATCGAGCGATACATCTCGAGCAGCCGCTCGTTCGACGGGTGTGCGTAGCGGGCGGCACTGTCCACGCCCGTCCCATCGGGTGCGAGATATTGCACGGGACGGTCGGCAGGCATGAACTGTTGGTAGGACGTTGCCGGAACCTTCTCGACGGTCGTCATGTCGCACTCTCCTGAAATAGGCTTGTACGGTGATTCTGGTCGATTCGGTGAGGAAGAAGTCCGATGGTCGTAGAATTGCAGACATATGGCTGCCGATCTCGACGCAGGCCTCGAAAGTGTCCGATCGGCACAATGAACCACGAGGTAGGAGCGGACGAATGGACGACGTCTCGAGACGTGTGGAATTGGACGACACGGATCGGCACATTCTCACCGAGCTGACCTCCGACGGTCGGGTCTCGATGCGGGTGCTGGCCGATCGTCTCAATCTCTCTCGTGCACATACCTATACGCGGGTGGACAGGCTCAAGGATGCGGGCGTCATCGAACGGTTCACCGTGCAGGTGGACCACGCGGCGTCCGGGCTCGGTACCTCTGCATTCATCGCGATGTCCATCCGTCAGGACTCGTGGCGCAGTGTGTCCGAGGGTTTGCGATCGATGGAGTTCGTCGACCATTTCAGTTTGCTCGGAGGGGATTTCGACGTGCTGGTACTCATCAGGACTCCCGACAACGAGAGTCTGCGGCAAGTGGTGCTGGAGGGGCTGCAATCGCTCGACGGCGTTCGGGCGACCCGCACGTGGCTGATCTTCGACGAGGACCGAGGTGGTCTAGGACGAACGACGCCGCCCACCGAACGATGACAGTGGGCGGCGTCGAACAGATCACGAGTCAGAAGTTGCCGCGAGCGTCCTGTTCGCGCTCGATGGCCTCGAACAGTGCCTTGAAGTTGCCGATGCCGAACCCGAGCGAGCCGTGGCGTTCGATCATCTCGAAGAACACCGTCGGGCGATCGACCAGCGGCTTGGTGAAGATCTGCAGCAGATACCCGTCCTCGTCTCGGTCGACGAGAATTCCGCGCTTCTGCAGCTCTTCGATCGGCACTCGGACGTTACCGATCCGGGCGCGCAGTGCGGGATCCTCGTAGTACGAATCGGGGGTGGCGAGAAATTCGACGCCGGCGGCGCGGAGGGCATCGACCGACGACAGAATGTCGTTGGTCGCGAGCGCCAAATGCTGTGCGCCCGGGCCGCGATAGAAGTCCAGGTACTCGTCGATCTGTGAACGCTTCTTGGCGATGGCCGGTTCGTTCAGCGGAAACTTCACCCGATGGTTGCCGTTGGAGACGACCTTGCTCATCAGCGCCGAGTAGTCGGTGGCGATATCGGCCCCGACGAACTCGGCCATGTTCGTGAAGCCCATGACGCGGTGATAGAAGTCGACCCACTCGTCCATCTTGCCCAGCTCGACATTGCCGACCACGTGATCGAGGGCCTGGAAGATGCGCTTGGGTGCGCCTTCCGGTCGCTGCAACGTCGACGTGCGCGGCACATAACCGGGCAGGTAGGCACCGGTGTAGCGCGAGCGGTCGACCAACGTGTGCCGGGTGTCGCCGTAGGTCGCGATGGCCGCGGTGCGGACCGTCCCATGCTCGTCGGACGTATCGGTCGGCTCTTGCAGTACTCGCGCGCCCTGGGCCCGCGCATGTTCGATGCACCGGTCCACGTCCGGCACGGCCAGCGAGATGTCGACGACGCCGTCGCCGTGGCGCGTGTGGTGCGCCACCAGTTCGCTGTCGGGGTCGACGGCTCCCTTGATGACGAAGCGCACTGCGCCCGACTTGAGGACGTAGGCGTGGTGGTCACGTTGGCCGGTCGTCGGGCCCGAGTACGCAACGAGCTCCATGCCGAAGGCGGACTGGAAGAAATGCGCGGTCTGCGTCGCGTTGCCGACCACCCACACGATCGCGTCCCAGCCGCTGACGGGAAAGGGATCTCGCTTGTCGTCGTACTCCACGAGGCCGACGAGCTGACGGAGCTGATCGGCGTCGAGGTCGGCCAGTCTTTCGTCGTCGTTGAGGATGTTGTCGAGGCTCATGAAGTCTCCCTGGTTCAGGTGATGGATCGGGCGCGGCGACAAGAGTTTCGGCCGCCTTCGGTTCGAGCTGCGCGAACTGTCCTGATGACTCAAACATCGCCGGTGATAGGTGTCAATCGACCCAACTTTTACTATCGACGCTGTACAGATCGGCCAGGTACAGACGCAGTTTGCTATACAATTCGCCTAGCAAACCGGAGGTATACGATGGAATCCACAATGGACGAGTTGGACCGGGCAATGCTCGCTGCGCTGCATGACAATTCGAGGATCGGCGTACTCGAGCTGTCGCGAGCGCTCGGTGTTGCACGCGCGACTGTGTCGGCCCGTCTGCAGCGTTTGGAGGACAGTGGTGTCATCACCGGCTATCAGCCTCGAATCGGTTTGGCAGCAGCCGGTTACGGCGTTCAGGCGTTCGTCACATTGGAGATTGCCCAGGGCGCGCTCGGTGACGTCGTCGCCGTCCTGGAGCAGATACCCGGGGTGTTGGAGGCGTTCGCGACGACCGGAGCCGGAGATGTGTTGTGCCGGGTCGCCGCGGCGTCGCATGACGACCTACAGCGAACCCTGATCGTACTCAACCAATCTCGTACGATTGCGCGGTCCACCAGTGTGGTCGTGCTCTCGGAGTTGGTCGCGTTTCGAGCGATGCCATTGCTGAACACCGCCGAGCCCGAGAGAACGCCGAAGGCCCCTGCCTATCGACGAACGCACGACTGAGCGCGTACGGGTCGAGGCAGGGGCCGGGCGAGGCGTTCGGGTCAGGTCATCGAGGGCGCAACCACCGTCAGCAGCCATACGGTCGGCGGAGCGATGAGAACGACCAATCCGCAGTAGCCGAGCATCTTTCGTTGGAATCGGGCCTTGTCGTCCACTCGGGCTTCGGCCAGAACCATGACCCCGTTGGTGGAGAACGGGCTCACGTCCACCACGGTAGCCGAGAAAGCAATGGCAGCAACGAATCCGATGGCTCCGAGTTCGCCGGCCGCGAGCAAGGGTGCGGCAAGCGGTAGTGCGATACCGATGGTGCCGATCGACGACCCGAAAGCCGAGATGATCGCCACCGCGTAGCACAGGATGAGCGCCGTCAACAGGGGTGAACCGAGGGCCGAGGCGGCGTCGCCGAGGAATCCCAATGTGCCGTTCTGGGTCATGACCGCCATGTACGTCTGAACACCGCAGACCAGAACCACGGCAGGCCAGGCGATGTTGTCGACCACCTTGGGGTGGGTCTTGGGCGCCAACAGCAGTAACACGACCGACACGCAGATCGCGCTGACGCCGATGTCGACTCCCAGCGTCACGGACAACAGAACCAGTGCTGCGATCCCGAGCAGGGTGAGTACCCGTACTCGGGTGAGCGGGACGTTCTCGTTCGGAACTGTTGTGACCGAGGAGGATTCGATGTGGTCGACCTCGACCTTCACGGAAGTGCCACCACCGCTACCCTCGGGCAGTCCGGTATGACCCGGGCGTGGGCCCGACGGGACGGGCAGTCCGCCTTCGTTGTCGCGCAAGTCCTGGACGTCGAACGCACGCGTGCGGTCTCGGATGAGGTCGCGGCCGAGAACCAGGAAGAGTACGAGCGCGATGAGCGTGTTGAGCACGAACGGGATGAGGAACAGCGCCAGTGGGTGTGAGCCGACACCGGTGGAGTCCATCAGGCCGTTAACGAAGGCACCGTAAAGGTTGATCGGCGAGAAGCAGCAGGCGAGAGCGCCGTGGCTGACGACCATGCCCATCAGGAAGGGATTGATGTTGTTGCGCTTGGCGAGTGGCATCGCGATCGGGGCCAGCATGCCCACGGCCAGAACGGATCCGAGAGCCATCAGCAGCCCGGACAACAGGAACATCATCCACAGGATCGCCCAGCGTCGTCCGCCCACCAGTCGGAGCGAGCGGTCGATGACGACGTCGATGGTTCCGTTGGCTTTGGCGATGGCGAACAGCAGCGTGATGCCGCCGACGATGATGAAGGTGCTACCAGGGAAGGCGTCGATGACGTCTTCTACGGGTATGCCGGATATTGCGCCACCGACGATGAAGGCACCGGCGAAGGCGAGTAGACCCATGTTGATGGGTGTGATCGTGGCGACCGTGAAGATGGCGATCAGGGCGACGATCGAGATTGCGTAGACCATGGCTGGCCTTTCGGGCAGGGGGATGAGGTGGGCCGCGGGAGCGCGGCGGCGTACGGGCCGTAGCCCGCGACATCAGTGCGTGGGTGTGAGGAGTGGACGGCCGCGGCCGACCACCGTGCGAGCGAGAGCGGCGGCGGTAGCCAGGGCCGACGTATCGATACCGGTGTCGATTCCGGCACGATGGAATGTGTCGACCAGTTCTTCGGTAGCGAGATTTCCGTGTGCGCCCGGAGCGAATGGGCAACCGCCGTACCCGGCGAGTGCACTGTCGAAGTACTCGATGTCCAGATCGATCGCCGCCCGTACTGCTGTCTCGAGGGCCTGATCTCGAGCGTTGTGTAGGTGCAGACTGATCGTCAACTCGGGCAACGCTGTTCGGACGGCGTCGACACCGGCGAGGACCTGATCTGTGGTCGCGATGCCAAGAGTGTCCGCCAGACCGAGGCTCGATACACCGGTGTCGGCCATGCGTTCACACACCTCGACGAGCCGCTCGGGTGCAATGACGCCGTCGAACGGGCACACGAAGGCGGTGCTGACTCCGCCGATGAATGTACGGTCGGGGTGCAGCGCGACCGCGGAACTCAGGTCGCGCAAGGCATCGTCGGACGAGCGGCCGGCGTTGGCGCGGCTGTGGCCCTCGCTGGCCGAGGTGACTATCTGGATCACGTCGATGTCCGTCTCGGCGGCCCGATGGACGCCACGACCGTTCAACGTCAATGCACTGTAACGGGTTCCGGCTCGGTGGGGTGCACGCGCGACGACGTCCTCCGCATCGGCCATCTGAGGCACTCGGGTGGCAGAGACGAACGACGCGATCTCGAGGGACGTGATGCCCGATGCAAGGGTGGCGTCGAGCACCGCCAGCTTGTCCTCGGTGGGGACGATGCACTTCTCGTCCTGCAAACCGTCGCGGAGATAGACGTCGGTGATGTGTACGCGCATCTCAGATCACCTTTCTGGCGCGGAGATCGTCCAGCTGCTCTTCGGTGAGCCCGAGTGTGCGTCCGAGGACATCGTCGGTGTGCTCGCCCAGGTCCGGCCCCGCCCATCTCACGGCGGTCGGCTCGTCGCCGAATCGCGGAACCACTCCGGGAAAGCGAACTTCCTCGGTACTGCCCTGTTCCACAGAGACTTTCAGCGGTTGCACCATTCCGCGTGAAACGAAGTGTTCGTCCTCGGCGATCTGAGCTGCATCGAATACTTCTCCGACGGGTATACCGGCGGCACCGAGTTCGTCGACGACAACAGCTGTCGGCCTTACCGACGTCCAGTCGAAGATCGCTCCGTCGAGTTCGGCCTCGCGCGCAAATCGCTTGTCGCCGTCGGCCAATTCCGGGTCGGCGGCCAGGTCTGCTCGCCCTACCGCAGTCATGAGCCGTCCGAACACGCTGCTCGAGTTTCCAGCAATCATGACGCTGCCGTCCTGGGACCGATAGATGCCACTGGGGACCACGCCGGGGAGATTGCCCGCTGTGCGCTGGCGAACCGTGCCGTATGCGTCGTAGTCCGGGACCAGCGATTCCATGGCCATGAACACCGCCTCGTACAGGGCGACGTCGGCAACCTTGGGCCGGGAATGATCTCCGCTTCGTTCGCGAGCCAGGAGCATCACCAGAGCGCCGACGGCACCGTGTAATCCGGCCAGCACGTCGCCGATCGGTGCTGCCGGCCGCACCGGCTCGCGATCTGCGTGACCGGTGACGTGGCGCAATCCGCCGAATGCTTCTGCTACTCCGCCGAAGCCGGCTCGGTCCCGATGCGGGCCGGTTTGGCCGTAACCCGAGATGCGGACCATGACCACGTCGGGATTGGCTTCCTGGAGGCGGTCGGGTCCGAGGCCCCAGCGCTCGAGGGTTCCGGGCCGGAAGTTCTCCACGACGACATCGGCGGTCTCGACCAACTTCAGCGCGAGATCGCGGCCTTCGTCGGTACGCAGATCGAGAGTCACCGAATGTTTGTTGCGAGCAATGGTCCTGAACATCATGGAGGTGTCTCCGCGGGTTCGACGCCAGCCGCGGAGTTCGTCGCCGACGCCAGGGCGTTCGATCTTGATGACGTCGGCACCGAAGTCCGCGAAAAGTCGACTGGCGAACGGTGCGGCGATGAAGTTGCCCAGCTCGATCACACGGATTCCGTGCAATGGGCCGTTCTCAGTGGTGGTGGACACCGATGGTCACTCCCTGCAGTTGGGTAGTAGGTCCGAGCGAAGATTGCTTGATTATCATTATTTGATAACTCCATTATCTTCTGGTAGGAATGACCGTAGTGTGCTGGATCACTGATGGCAACCACTGTGACGTGGATTCCGAAATTACTGTGCCGATGGAAGGACAGGAACTCATGGCCGATACAAGCTCAGGGTCGATGCTGCTCGCGCTCGAGTGCGGATCACCGACGGTCGACGCGTCCGCGTGGGTCGCCCCCACTGCAACGCTCGTCGGACGAGTGAATCTGGGCCCGGACAGCAGTGTCTGGTACCAGGCCGTTCTGCGTGCCGACTCGGAGGAGATCACGATCGGCGGTGGGTCCAATATTCAGGACGGTGTTGTCGCACATGTGGATCCGGGCTTTCCGCTCACGATCGGTGCGAACGTGAGTGTGGGACACAATGCCGTCTTGCATGGTTGCACCGTCGGGGACGGAACCTTGGTCGGCATGGCTGCCGTCATCATGAACGGCGCAGTGGTGGGAGAGAACTGCCTCGTTGCAGCGGGCGCGCTGGTGACCGAAGGCGCTCGTATTCCACCCAGATCATTGGTGGCGGGTGTCCCCGCCAAGGTTCGGCGGGAATTGACCGACGAGGAGGTCGAGCACTGCACAGTCAACGCGCTCACCTACCGCGATCTGGCCGGCGTCCACCGTGGCGCTCGGCCCTGCTGACGGCGTCGTAGACCGCCGAACGCCTATGCTGCGTAGGCAGTGTCGGCCATGTTGCCGATGCTGAGTGGGAATCGAAAACGGAGGTCGACAGCAGTGACGGACGGTAGCGCCGACACCACTACCGGGGTTTTGGCTCGGGCCGCGGCGATTCTCAATGCGGTCGAGGCATGTCCACGGACCACCGGCGACCTCGCCAAAATGCTTGGCCTGTCTGCATCGACGGTCTATCGGCTGGTCGGCGAGATGGTGCGGTACTCGATGCTCCGCCGGGACAACGACGGCCTTCTTCACCCCGGCGATCGCTTCGGTACCTCCACTCTCGGCGGGCTCGCCGTACCGATTCTCAGGCGCCTGCGGCAGGAGACCGGAGAATCCGCGCAGTTATGGGTACTGCGGGGATCGCATCGGCTGTGCCTGGTATCGGAGGATTCACAACACGAACTCCGGGCGTCGTTGCCCGTGGGTGCGTTACTTCCCCTCGGAGCGGGGTCGGCGGGCCACGTGTTGGCAGGCGATCTCGACGCCGACGCCGACAGTCGCGCACTCGGCTGGTGGGAATCGGTGTCCGAGCGAACCCCAGGACTGACCTCGGTGAGTGCACCGGTCCGCCGGGACGAGCGCATCGTTGCCGCCGTCTGCGTGGCGGGTCCGATAGAGAGGGTGCCGACGTCTGCCGGCAAGATGTGGGGTGAGGCCGTGCGTGATGCTGCACTCGAAATCGAGCAGTCCCTGGTCGTTCGATCCGAGTGGTAGCGGCCTTCGGGTGAGAACAATTCGTTGACCGATGTTGCCGTCGCATCTACGAGACCTGTTGGGCCTCGGTGTCTTTGCGACCCGATGCCGCACAAACGTCCGCGGCAGCGTCGCCACCGAGTTTCATATTCCTGCACCCGTTGGGCTTCTGTTGGTTAAGGTGTGCATTGTAGACCGAACGATCGGTTGTTAAATTGCGCCGACACGAAGCCGAGTGCGTACGCCACAAGACGCACGAGAAGTACTGTGCCGAGGAGACATTGGGTATGAAGAGAACCGCCACACTCTCGTCCACTCTGACCGCCGCCGGGATGGCGCTCTGCGTGGGCGTGCTCGGTGCCTGCAGCGGGTCCAGCGACGCTGCCGAGGCCACGGAGCCACCCGCAACCACGTCGAGGCTGGATTCTGTACTCGAGAGCGGAACGCTGAAAGTGTGTACGACCGGTGATTATCGGCCGTATTCGTACCTCGACCCCGCCACCCAGGAATACGAGGGAATCGACATCACGATGGTCGAGGACCTTGCCTCCCGGATGGATGTGAAGGTCGACTACGTGCACACCACGTGGCCGAACCTCAGTCAGGACTTTCTCGACCAGTGCGATATCGCGGTGGGAGGCATTACCGTATCGACGGATCGTGCTGCGATAGCCTATTTTTCGTCGGCCACCGTCGAGGATGGAAAGACGCCGATCACGTTGTGCACCAACGTCGACAAGTACGACACGATCGACGAGATCAACCGGGCAGGAGTCCGGTCGATCACCCCGCCCGGTGCGACCAACGAGAAGTTCGCCGAAGCGAATTACCCGAACGGTGAGATCATTCGGTTCGCGGACAACAACGCCATCTTCGATGAAATCATCGCCGGCCGCGCCGATGTCATGACCACGGACGCGTCGGAAACCCTGTGGGTACAGAACGAGCACCCCGAACTGTGCGCTGTTCATCCCGACAACCCCTTCACGCACACGCAGAAGGCATACATGCTTCCACGCGGAGACGGTGTGATGCAGCAGTACGTCGACAGTTGGCTCTCGATCGCGGAGCGTGATGGCACGTTCGATGCGGCCAAGAAGCCATGGTGGGGCTGACCGCGCGACAGCGGCCCTCAGGCGGGTGCTATCCGGCCACGGACGTCACCGAAGCCGATGCGAGATCCATTGGGCCCCGGAGCACTCGCGGCAATGACGACGTCGTCGCCATCCTCGAGGAAGGTGCGGGTCTCCGATCCGAGTGACACCGGTTCCTTACCACCCCAGGTCAATTCGATGAATGCCCCGCGCTGATTCTTCTCGGGTCCCGAGATGGTGCCCGACGCGAACAGGTCACCGGTTCGGCTGCTCGCGCCGTTGACGGTTTCGTGGGCAAGCATCTGGGCCGGCGACCAGTACATCGCACTGTAGGGCGGGTGAGAGACGACATGGCCGTTCCAGGACACGGTCAGATCGATATCGAGAGCCCAGGAGCGGGTTTCGCGCAGGTACTCGAGCGGCTCGGGATCCTGAACCGGCGTCGAGGTTCGCGCGTGCTCGAGCGCGAGCAGGGGAACCACCCACGGAGAGATGGACGTCGCGAAACTCTTGCCGAGATTCGGTCCCAGCGGCACGTACTCCCAGGCCTGGATGTCGCGAGCCGACCAGTCGTTGACGATGACGGCACCGAACACGTGCTCGGAGAATTGATCCGGAGAGATGGGACCATCCGCGGGGACGCCGACGATGAAGCCCATCTCTGCTTCGATATCGAGTCGCCGACTCGGACCGAACGTGGGCGACGGCTCGTCGGGTGCCTTGCGTTGCCCTCGAGGCCGGGTGATGTCGGTCCCGGAGACGACCACTGTCCCTGCCCGGCCGTGATACGCCACGGGCAGGTGCTTCCAATTCGGTAGCAGCGGTTCGGCATCGGGCCGGAAGAGTCGACCGAGATTGGACGCGTGGTGCTCGGACGCGTAGAAGTCCACGTAGTCCGCAACTTCGAACGGCAGGTGCATCGTGACGTCGGAAACCGAGACGATCGCTTCCGCGGGGGTCGTGCCACTGACGATCATGGCGGTGACGGACTCGCGGACCTCGACCCACCGACTGCGGCCGCGCGCCATGAAAGCATTGAGGCTGGGGGAGGCGAAAACCGAATCGTTCAGAGCGGCAGAAAGATCGATCACATTGTCGCCGTACCGGACTCCGACTCGAGCGTCCGAACCAGGAGTACTGAAAATGCCGTAAGGCAGGTTGTCGATTCCGAACTCGGAGTCGGCGGGGATGTCGATGTGCGTCATGAACGGCGCGCTCCTTGGTTCACTGAGGTGGGACGAGTCCGAGGCGGACCAGGTCGTCCAGGGGTTCGCGGATGCTGCAGGTGCCGAAAGATGCGAAGGCGCGTTGACCCTCGATCCCGGCGACGAGACCGGCGAGGACGTCGGCGTCCCGGATCGCCAGGATCTTCTCGAGCTCACCGACGCGTGCGCCGCTGTGTGCGGCCTGCGCGGCGAGGATCACGTTGAGGAAACCGTGTTGCTCGAAACCGTTGTGGGGATCGGTGTTACGGGCGGCATGGTGCAGACCCGCGGTGGCTTTGAAGTGGACCTCGCGTTGTGCCGCCTCGTAGATGGACGCGGCAAGCTCCCGCTCGTCCGGGTACTCGACGGCCGTGACGCCGCCGGTCCTGAATTTGGCTCGATACCCGAACTCGTCGACTGCGTCGAAGATGTCGTCTCGTCGGGAGTCTCGGGGGATTTCGACGTAGATGTCGATGTCCTGAGTGATGTTGCGCAAGGCGTCGATGTTCGTGCCCTCGGGTACGGCCACTTCGACGGCAACGACCGTGACCCCGGCGGTGCGGTCGGCGACCCGCAGGCCCGCTTCTACGCTGCCCGGGCCTGCAGGTGCGGTCAACGCGACCTCCATCCGAGCGCCCAGGACGAGCTCGTTCACCCGGTCCATCGGAACGACCAACGGTCCGACGAGGTCTGCGAAAGAACTCGCCCGGTACTCGAGATGTTGTGCTGCAGCAACATCGAGTGGTGTATTGCCGGGAGGAAAGACAGCGGCGTCGTCGCACAGGCGGTGGAAGAACTTCGGGATCATCGGTTCGGCCCCCGGCCTGCCCACGTCCACGCGTACCCGGTGTCCTCGCACGCGAGCGCTCCTTCGCCGAGTTCGAGGGGGCGGAAGGTATCGACCATGACGGCCAGTTCGTCGAAGAACTCGGCGCCGATACTGCGTTCGTAGGCACCGGGTTGCGGACCGTGAGCATGACCGCCCGGATGCACCGAGATCGATCCCTGGCCGATTCCGGAACCCTTGCGGGCCTCGTAGTCGCCGCCGACGTAGAACATGATCTCGTCGGAGTCGACGTTGGAGTGGTAGTACGGCACCGGGATTGCGAGCGGGTGGTAGTCGACCTTGCGCGGAACGAAATTACAGATCACGAAGTTGGCCCCCTCGAATGCCTGATGCGCAGGCGGCGGTTGATGCACACGGCCGGTGATCGGTTCGTAGTCGGAGATGTTGAACGTGTACGGATACAGGCAGCCGTCCCACCCCACTACGTCGAACGGGTGTTGCGGGTAGACGTAGCGGGTTCCGACGATGCCCGTCGAACCACGGTGCTTGACAAGTACTTCGATGTCTTCGCCGTCGGCGAGTAGAGGCTCGGTGGGGCCGTGCAGATCGCGTTCGCAGTAGGGAGCGTTCTCGAGCAACTGGCCGTACTTCGACAGGAACCGCTTCGGTGGAGCGATGTGACTGTTGGCCTCGATGGCGTAGGCGCGCAGGGGGCCGTCGGGAATCCAACGGTGCGTCGTCGCACGCGGAATGAGCACGTAGTCACCCTGCTGCGCCTGGAGAGTACCGAACACCGTTTCGACGGTGGCAGAACCGGATTCGACGTAGACCATCTCGTCACCGATCGAATTGCGATACAGCGGTGAAGTTTTCGATGCGACGACGTAGGACAGTCTGACGTCGGCGTTGCCCAGAACGAGGCGTCGTCCGGTGACCACGTCGGTGTCCGCCACCGTGGATTCGGGAAACAGCTCGTGCAACTTCAGGTGCCGCGGCACGAGCGGATGGTTGGGCGTCGTCGATTGATCGGGCAGGTCCCACACCGTGGCATCGACGATGGCCGACGGTATGTGGCGGTGGTACAGCAGAGACGAGTCCGAGGAGAAGCCCTCTTCGCCCATCAGCTCCTCGTAATAGAGGTTGCCGTCGGGAGTTCGGTGCTGGGTGTGCCGCTTCGGCGGAACCGATCCGAGCTGCCGGTAGTAGGCCACGTGCTCTCTCCTGAGTTCTGTCACCGCTTGTAGTAAAGACATTAACTACTTTCACGTGATCTACGCAACCTTCAGTTGCGCCCCCGTACGTCGAACTGGCTGCGGTTGGTGATCAGTTTGGTCAACAGCATCACCAGGATTCGCTGTTCGGGTTCGGTGAGCGCGCTGGCCCATGCGTTCTCCCGTTCGTTCTGTTCGGCGAACGCCGCGACCATCTCGTCGTGCCCCAGCGCGGTCAGGGCGAGGCGCACCGAACGTCCGTCCTTCTCGTCGGGCGTGCTGGCGAGCAGGCCGCCGGAGATGAGTGTCTTGGACAGGTTCGACACGGCGGCGCGGCTCATGCCGGTCAATTCGGCTGCTCGTCGCGGCTCGATCGGGCCGGCGAGCCACGTGACGAACATCAGCCGAAACGACGACCATGACCAGCCTCGCGGGCGATGAACCGTCGACTCGAGGTCGTACGTGACAATGTTCGACGCTCGGTTCAGTGTCAGCAGAACCTCGGTGGCCAGCTGATGCTCGAACCCGTACTCCCGGGCCAGTGTGGTGTTGGCGGTGTCGATGAACGACCAGAAATCGGGCTTGGGTGCGTCGGTCACGGATTCACTGTAGCCACGAACTCATCTGATCAACATCTTTACTACTCACGCAGCGAGATTCGTGTCCCACCGAGGAGGGGCCATGATGGACCCATGAGCTCGAAGAACCTGTTCGGTGGCCCCCGCACCCTGCTGATCGTGGCAGCAGTGGTCATCGTGATCGCACTCGTCGCTGCTGCCGCGACCCTGATCGTCCGCGCCGTGCTCGGACCGCCCGGAGGGGAGAACAAGTTCGAGATCCAGGGTTACTCTCTCGTACAGGTCGATCCCCAGGTCAGCGACCTCGCGCTCGCCACACGCTAGCCGACTCTGCACCGACCTGCGGGTCGTGTGTCTGCTGAAAATTTCGCCCGCCGCGCGCGAATGTGCGCAGCGTCGCGGCGGGTACCTCGTGCTCGGGAACAGGCTCGCCGATCCACTCGCAGTCACGGACGAAGATCATGTTCGACGCCACCGCGTCGACGCTGTGATCTTCCCGCAGTGGGCCGAAAATTCGGCCGAGAAAGTACTCGCCGTGCTCGGTTCGCGTCCAGACGAAAGATCCGTCCGCGACCTGCTCGAAACGCTCGACCCGTCGTAGCGAGCGTTCGTCGTTCGCCGACATACCGCAGAGTCCGTAGGTGAGGGCACGCTCGACGCCATTCGGCATCGGGGCGCGATAGACATCCGGCATACAGCCGAGCCTAGGACCCGAGGGGGCTACATACCGCTTGGTCCGTTGCAGGATGTTCTCGAACAGCGGACGAATTCGACGAAATGGGGAGCATCGTGTTTTCGAGAAATAGAGTCTTTCGCCTCGTGGCGGTGCCACTGGTGGCGGGAGCCCTGACGCTGGGGTCGGCGGGCATCGCGTCGGCCGCAACCACCACGGAGCTCAGGCCGGTACAGGCATTCGTCTTCTTGCAACACGGCGTCAGTTTCGGGTCGGGGCCGGTCGAGGCAACGGCGACGGTGATCGAGGCAGGGGAGGTCACGGTGACGACAGTGAGCAAGATTTCTGGTGCGGGTGACATGGGCTCGTCAGCGGTCGGCCTGCTGCCGGTTCCGGTGACCGTGGTGTGGACGAACATCGACAACGGCCGATCCGGTTCGGCGGGTGGGATATCGACCGAGCCGATCACTCTCGCTACCGGTGCGGGCCGTGTCGATCTCACGATCACGACGGACACGCCCAACCTTCCCGGTGGTGGCCGCGTCGTCGTGGAGTAGCCGTGTCCTCGGCGTGGAGCACTGACGTGAGCGTCCACAATTCGCTCTCACAAACGGGAAAAGGTATTTCAGCACTGATAGTGGGCGCTGAGATCACCCACAGTGTGGTTCGGTCCAGACCGGCTGGTCCGATGTTGTCGTGATTGGACTCCAGTGGTAGGTTGAAGGTTCAACTTGAACACTCGAAGGACCCGCCATGACTTCTGTGATGAACCCGCCCGTCGCGGGTGCCGCATTCGATGCGTTTCTCGCCGACGTAGCACCCACGAGCCGGTCGCAGCAGATGTGGACCCCGAACGACGGCCCGATGCCTGCCCTGTACATCAGCCATGGCGCGCCCCCGGTTTTCGACGATGCACTCTGGATGGACCAGCTGTTCACCTGGTCGCAGTCGATGCCCAAGCCGAAGGCGATCCTCATCGTCAGCGCGCACTGGGAAGAGGCTCCGCTGAGCCTGTCTGCCTCGGCGGCCGCGACCCCACTGGTCTACGACTTCGGTGGTTTTGCTCAGCGGTACTTTTCGATGGAATACCGGACGCCCGACGCCGAGGTCTTGGCCGCTCGCGTTGCTGCGGCCATACCGGCGTCGGAAAATCTGCACCGACACACCTCTCGCGGCCTCGATCACGGTGCCTGGGTTCCGCTGAAGGTGATGTACCCGTACGCCGATGTCCCCGTTCTGCAGTTGAGCCTGCCGACGCATGCTCCCGATCGGCTGATGGCGATAGGCGCTGCGCTGAAAGAGCTTCGCGCCGAGGGCGTCTTGGTCATCGGATCCGGATTCATGACGCATGGGTTGCCGTTCCTGTCCCGTGAGAACTTCGTGACCAATACCGTCCCGACGTGGTCCGAGGACTTCGATCTCTGGGCGGCCGACGCGTTGGCGCGCGGTGACGTCGCAACGCTGGCGGACTTCCGCAGTGCCGCACCGGGAATGCCGTATGCCCACCCGACCGTCGAACACTTCACGCCGCTGTTCGTCACGCTCGGTGCCGCCGAGAATCCGGAAGCCCCGGTGAACACGGCGATCACCGGCTTCCAGTTCGGTTTGGCGAAGCGGTCGTTCGCGGTCGCGTGACGAACGGGCGCAGCCCAGTGCACTTGGGATCGGTTCACTTCTGAATCTCTTTCGATTCGGGGATTGTTATCCACGCCACTTCGCTCTACAGTTCTGAGCACCATCTCGGACATCGGTGTCCAAGATGGACGGATGCGCTGTACGAACCGTCGCCGGGCGCGCCTCCTGTGGATCCCGTCCTCCGGCGCGAAGGAGTACACCCGTGTCTTCTGCCCGCTCTTGGACGCTGCGTACAGCGATCAGCGTGATGACCGCCGCTGCGGCTTTCGCCGCCATGACGACGCCCGCTGCTGCTGCACCCGATGCGAGCGAGGTGGACATTCAGCCGCCTCTGGCACCGTTCACGTGGCCGAAGATTCCGGAGTTCGACACCGACTTCTACCTTCCGCCCGCCGACGTGGTGGCCGCGACCGCGCCGGGCCAGATCATCGCTGCGCGGCCGGTCGAGCTGGCCACTCTCAACGTCATCCCCACGCAGGTCGACGCGTGGCAGTTGTCGTTCCGGTCCAACAACGGTCGCGACGAGCCGATCGCTGCGGTGACCACCGTCATCAAGCCCCGTGGCGTCCCCGCGGCATCGCGGCCATTGATCTCCATCCAGTTGGCCGAGGATTCTCTCGCTGCCTACTGCGCGCCTTCGTATGCGATGCGAGCGGGTGCGATTCCCTGGCCGGTGACGGGCGCGGTGACCTCGGGTGCTCAATTCCTCGAAGTGCAGGCAGCGTTGGCGCAGGGATGGGCAGTATCGGTACCTGATCACCAAGGTCCGAACAACTCGTTCGCCGCAGGGCCGGTCGCCGGTCGGATCACACTCGACGGAATCCGAGCGGCCGAGAACTTCGAGCCGATGCAGTTGGCCGGGGAGGCCACCAAGGTGGGGATGAGCGGCTACTCCGGTGGCGCGATAGCGACCGGGCATGCAGCCGAACTGGCCGAAC
Organism: Rhodococcoides fascians A25f; assembly: GCF_000760935.2. Taxonomy (NCBI): domain Bacteria; kingdom Bacillati; phylum Actinomycetota; class Actinomycetes; order Mycobacteriales; family Nocardiaceae; genus Rhodococcoides; species Rhodococcoides fascians. The sequence continues at coordinate 733,908 of NZ_CP049744.1, forward strand.
GCTACGCCCCCGAGCTCGACATCGTCGGAGTCACCGAGGGTGGAACTCCCGCTGAACTCGGGGCGCTGGTGGACAACGCGAACAACACACTCGGTTCGGGAATCGTCGCTGCCGGGATCATCGGTGCCAGTCGTGAAGATCCCGAGTTGGCCGATTTCGTCGACGAACATATCGATCCGCTCGGCCGGGCGTTGTTCGCGGCGAAGGACAATCTCTGTGTCGGTTACAGCTCGGCACTGCTGCCGTTCGTCAACCTGAAGGGCTTCCTGCACACCGACGGCGACCCGATTCAACAACCGGTGGTGAAGAAGGCCCTGTCTGCGATGCAGCTCGGCGGCACCACACCGAATATGCCGCTCTACGTCTACCATTCCAACCCGGACTGGCTGGTGCCGATCGGACCGGTCAACGCGATGGTCGATTCGTACTGCAGCCGTCCGGGTGCCGATGTCACGTACACCCGTGATCATTTCAGCGAGCACATCACGCTGGAGTTGATCGCTTTTCCGAGCGCGGTGCTGTGGATGCGCGACCGGTTCGCCGGTGTTCCGGTGGAAGCGGGTTGCCGAACGAACGACGTCGGCTCGATGGCGCTCGACACACGTGCACACCCGCTCTTCGTCGACGCTGTAGGCGAGATAGTCGCCGGACTGTTCGGTAAGCCGATCGGGGCGTGAGGGAACCGATCGGCGTACGGCAGGCGAGGTGTCGCCGGCGGTAGACTCCGCCGGTGACTGTCGCCGACGATCAGGGCCGCATCTACGCGGGACGATCGTCCGCCGCGCGAAAAGCCGATCGCCGCGCGCGGTTCTTGCACGCCGGGATCGAGGTCATCGGGGTACGCGGATACGCAGCCACCTCGGTTGCGCATATCTGCGCTGCAGCCGGTCTGGCGCGCAGTCAGTTCTACAGTGAGTTCGCCAACCGTGAGGCGCTGCTCGTGGATGTGTACGACCTGATCCAAGACGACGCCCTGGCTGCAGTCGTCGCCGCACTCGACGGGCAACTCGACCGAGATCGACGCGCGCTGGTTGTTGCTGCGATGACGGCCTTGGTCGGATCGATCGGAGGGGACCCACGCCGAGCACGAATTTCCTATCTGGAGATGCTGGGTGTCAGCGATGCCGTCGAGCAGCACCGGACGCGCCGTCGTGCACAGTGGGTACAGTTCTTCGAGAACACCCTGCGCTCGGAAGTCGGTTCTGATTTCGTTCCGCCAGGTGGATACCGTTTGGCCGCAACGGCATTCCTCGGTGCGCTCACCGAGATCGTCTCCGACTGGTCGCGCACCGATCCCCCTCGCCCACCTATCGAGCACATCGTGGAGACGATGGTTGCCGTTCTGGGAGCGTTCGTTCCGGACCTGAACTGAACTGCGGCGTGTCGCGCAATACAGTGGACCGATGACACCTGCCACCGGTCCACTCGCAGGCCTCGTGGTCGCGGACTTCTCCCGTGTGCTCGCCGGCCCGTACGCGACGATGATGCTCGGCGACATGGGCGCCGACGTGATCAAGATCGAGCGACCCGGAATCGGTGACGACACCCGATCGTGGGGCCCGCCATACGACTCTTCCGGTACGGCAACATATTTCAACTCGGTCAATCGCAACAAGACATCGCGGTTCATCGACCTGCAGTCCGAGAGCGGGGTCGCCCAGGCACGTGAGATCGTCTCGGGCGCGGACATCGTGATCGAGAACTTCCGCGCCGGAACGATGGAACGCCTCGGTCTGGGCTATTCGACTGTGTCGCAATCGAACCGGGGCCTGATCTACTGCTCGATCTCTGGCTTCGGCACCGGGGGAGGAGCTGCGCTCCCCGGATACGATCTGGTGGTCCAAGCCGTCGGCGGGCTGATGAGCGTCACCGGACCCGACGCCTCGACACCGACCAAGGTGGGAGTGGCGATGGTCGATATCGTCACCGGTCTACATGCACTGAGCGGAGTCCTTGCGGCACTGCATCATCGATCACAGACCGGTGCGGGCCAGCAGGTACACACCTCGCTGATGGCGTCGGTGCTGTCCGCGTTGAGCAACCAGTCGGCGGCGTACCTCGGGGCAGGCGTTGTGCCCGTCCCGATGGGAAACAAGCATCCCTCGCTCGTGCCGTACGAGGTGTTCGAGACTGCCGACCGTCCATTGGCACTGGCCGTGGGAAACGACCGGCAATTCGCGGCCCTGGTCGAGGTGCTCGGATTGCCTGCGTTGGCCGAGGACGATCGCTTCTCGTCCAATTCTGCTCGCGTCGAACATCGCGATCACCTGGTCGACGCGTTGACCTCGGCGCTGCGGGCACGGACCGCGGACGAATGGTACCGAGATCTGATGGCCCGCAACGTCCCCGCGGGTCCGGTCAATTCCATCGAAGAGGCGTTTGCTTTCGCGGACTCGCTCGGTCTCGAACCGCGAGTGCAGGTTCCGGGTTCAGTGGCCGACGGCGTCCGTAATCCTCTGGACTTCTCGGCCACTCCGGTGAACTACCGCTTTCCACCGCCCGCCCGGTCCTAGTTCAACGCCCACTTCACCGACACGGACACGGACACGGTCTGCTGTCCCGGTTCGATAGGCACCGCCATGTCTGCCGAACTGGCGGACTCGCCGAAGGTCCGCGCCTGCTCCTGGCCGCTGATCGACTCGGTGATCGACAGAACGTCACCGAGTTCCCCGCCTGCGAGCGATGCGTACTGCTCGGCGCGATCGCGGGCGTCGGCGAACGCCCTGGACCGGGCATCGGAGATCAGTTCGGAATCGTCGTCGATCTTGAAGGAGACTCCCGAGATGCGGGTCGCGTTTCCGCCGGCCGTTGTGGCGTCGCCCAACACCGCGGAGGCCTTCGACAGGTCGCGAACCGTGACCTGCAAGGTGTTGGTGGCTTGGTATCCGGAGATAGCCGAGGTGCCGCCCGGTAGTGCGCCCGAGTACTGCGGATCGATCGACACCTGTTGAGTCTGGATGTCCTCGCGGGCGACGCCGGCTGCAATCACTGCGTCCGTGACCTCACTGACGGCAGAATTGGCCTGTTCGATGGCGGCGGTGACGTCCTCGGCTGTGGCCTGAACACCGATCTGCGTCGTCAACGTATCCGGTGCGCCCTGGACTTCTCCCACGCCGTTGACGTTCACTCCGGGAGGTCCATCGGGGGACGACGTCGCTGGGCTGCTGCACCCCGCGGTCAAGGCCACGGTCAGCAACAGGGCCGATGCGCACGATCCGATCATCCATCGATTTCGACTCATCGCCGTAGTGTCCATCATGACAGGCGAATTGGGAAGGCTCAGGCCTTGCGATACTCGGCGTCGAACGTCACGGTCACCTCGTCCACCACCTTCATGGCTCCGAACATCTGCGAATACGGAGTGATCTTGTAATCCGATTGGCGCACAATAGTTTCGGACTCGATGTGCCATCGATCACCGAGGTCGGTGGCGGTCACATCCACGGTGATCTCCCTGGACACGCCGTGAATCTCGGCCGTGCCGGCCAGTCGAAATCCGGAGTCGACGGCGGTGATCTCCTCCGAAACGAATCGGATCGATGGATGTCGGTCGGCCTCGAAACTCTTGAGCGCGTTTGCCTTCGCCACTATCTTCTCCGGTCCGATCAAGGGTGTCAGTCCACCCTCGCCATGGACCACCTCGAGTGAACTCACCTCGGCAACGAGGGAGACCGCGGTGGGCGCGTCCCCCGACCACTCGACCGTCGCGGTCCAGGAGGTCACCGCAATCGTGAGGCGATGGCCCATCTTGGCTGCCCGTCCGGTGACATCCGTCCGAACGGCCAACTGTCCACCGTCCGATGCGTCGAGCGTCCAGGTCGCGGTAGTCATGCCCCGACTGTATCGGTCCCGCAGAACCGAGGAAGGGACGCGGCGCAGGTGGTTAGGGTGGAGCCATGTTCTCCAATTCCCCTCGAACATTCGTTGCCGACGCCCTCCGCGGCTTCGTCGCCGCCACCGACGACGTCACCTGGCATGCCGATCCCGGATTTCTCACCCGCCGCTATCGCATCTCCGACGGTCAGGTTGCCCTCCTGTCCGGTGGGGGATCGGGCCACGAGCCGATGCATGCCGGTTTCATCGGTCGCGGCATGCTCACCGGAGCCTGCCCCGGTCTGGTCTTCACCTCACCGAACGCCCTTCAGGTGCACGAGGCATCCAAGGCGGTGGACTCCGGCGGCGGCGTGGTGCACATCGTGAAGAACTACACCGGCGACGTGATGAACTTCAAGATCGCCCGAGAATTGTTGCAGGAGGACGGCATCGTCGCCGACGTGATTCTCGTCGACGACGACGTGGCCAGTGAGAGCGAGGACGGCCCGGGGCGTCGCGGCACCGCGGCGACCATCGTCGTCGAAAAGGTATGCGGTGCAGCGGCAGAACGCGGCGACAGTCTGCAGGCGGTCGTTGCACTGGGGCGTCGAACAGCGGTGAACGCGCGCAGTATGGCTGTCGCGCTGAACCCGCCGACGCTACCGGGCGCCGACGGTCCGTCGTTCGAATTACCCAAGGAGGAAATCGAACTCGGCATCGGTATCCACGGAGAACGCGGCACCGACCGCGTGCCCCGGCTGCCCGCTCGGGAGATCGTGGAGAAGCTGACCGAGCCCATCGTGGGCTCGCTCGGATTGAATTCGGGCGAATCGGTGATTGCGATCGTCAACGGGCTCGGTGCAACGCATCCGCTCGAGCTACATCTGCTGTTCGGCGAGCTCTCGGAGTACCTGCAGGGCAAGGGTATCGAGATTTCCCGCTCACTCGTCGGAAGTTTCGTCACTGCACTCAACATGGGCGGCGCGTCGATCACACTCGTGCGCGCCGACGACGAGATGCTCGAACTGTGGGACGAGCCGACCGACGCACCCGGTTGGCCCAACGCTCAGAGCCGGGGCGCGAAGCCGGTGGCCGAACGCGGAGCATTCGGGCCGACGTTCTCACCGTCCGACACCGGTGGGAAGTCGACCTTCGTTTCCGAGTGGATCGGGTCGTGGGCGCAGCGTGTGCTCGACGAGGAGCCGGCTCTGACCGAGTTGGATCGCAAGGCGGGCGACGGCGACTTCGGAACCAACATGGTGGCCGCGCTCGAACAACTCGATCTGGGCGCAGTGAAGGAAACCTATTCGGCAGCAACGGTATTCGAGGCAGTGAGCGAGGCCTACCTGGGCCATGCGGGCGGTACGTCCGGCGCACTGTTCGGCATCTGGTTCCGCCAGTTCTACCGGACGATGCTCGAATCCGAGCCGGATCCCGCGGCTATCGGGCAGGCCGCCCGTGCCGGGCTGGACAGCATCACCGAACTCGGCGGCGCACGGGTGGGCGACAAGACGATGGTCGACGCCATCGCCCCGGCCGTCGAGGCGCTCGAGAAGGACGGCGGCACCCTGCAGAATGCAGCAGACGCCGCAAAGGCCGGAGCCGAATCGACCGAGGACATGACCGCCAACCGCGGTCGCGCCAGCTACGTCGGCGAAGCCGCGCGAGGCGTCGTCGACCCCGGTGCGCTCGTCATGGCCTGGTTCTTCGAGGCGGCAGCTTCTAACGGATCGAACTGAGAAAGACCTCCGCGATCGCTTCGAGGCCGGCCTGATCGTCGGCGTCGAAGCGATTCGGCACGGGGCTGTCCAAGTCGAACACACCGATCAGAGTGTCGCCCTGGTACAGCGGTACGACGACCTCGGAGCGAGTGTTGGCATCGCACGCGATGTGGCCCGGGAAGGCGTGGACATCGGCAACTCGCTGCGTCTCGCGGGTGGTGGCGGCAGAGCCGCAGACGCCTTTGCTCAGCGCGATGCGCACGCAGGCGGGCTGACCTTGAAAGGGACCGACGACGAGTTCGGTGCCGTCGAAGAGGTAGAAGCCGACCCAATTGACCTCCGGCAGAGCGTGATAGACCAACGCGGAGAGATTGGCGGCATTGGCGATCAGGTTCGACTCTTCGTATACGAGGCCCTTGGCCTGCTCGGCGAGCTGCTGATACTGCTCTACCTTGGACCCGTTCAGTTCGGTCGCGGTGAAGGACATGCACCGAGTCTAAGCGCACACCCCAACACCACCAGATACGCCGACATGCCGCCCACCTGAACCCGCTGGGCAACACCGAGGCCGTGATCGCCGGGAAGATTGTCGGCGATCATCAGCCATGCCGTTGCCAGGGTCGTGACAGCCAGCACCGCGACACCGAGCGTCCGAAGGAGGGGATAGGGCTCATAGCGGAATGCAGCGAGCGTGAACGCGATCATGACCGTGAAGATCGCGAACACCGCGATGGTGCTGGTGAGTGCGTGCAGGTGATGGAGTTGCGGGAACAATCCGCTGGGCTCGATCGGACAGGTCGGATCGTCGGCGGCCACACACTCGAGTGGAAGTTTCGCGTCGGCGATGGTGGCGATACCGAAGATGCCCGACGCCACCCAGCCGGTGACGACGAGCCGTCGACGCTGGGTGGCGAGAAAGCCGAGTACTGCTGCGACGACCATCAGTGAACCGGTGACGACGTCTGCGGTGGAGAAGAATTCGCGGTACGGCTGATCGCGGGCGTCGAGTTCGCTGAGAAACGAGGTGGTGGGGTCGAGACCGGTGTCGATTAAGAATTCGGCCACCCACGCGGAGTACAGCAGTCCGGCGAGGATCAAGCAGATCGCCACTACGACGCGGCGGATATCAACGCCTTCAGTTCTCGAACGCACCGATCAAGGCTAGCCAGTCAGTACATCGGCAGCTGCCACCGCCAGTGCGACCGCGGACTCGCACTGGTCGGTCAGGACGGTCAGAGTGGGAACCGTGCGGGCAAAAAGGGCGGCAGTGTCGTCTTTCTCCGGCATACCGAGCACGGGGTTGCCCAACACGATGTCCGCGAAGCACGCCGAATCCGAGCCGCGTGTTTCGACGGTGTAGCCGCCCTGCTCGACGGTCGTGCGGTCATTCGAGCGCATGTCACCGTCGACGTAGTCGAGAGTGACGTCGAGCATCGCCACGTTGTCCTCGAACGTTGCCGAGGACGCCGTGAAGTGGCAACGGTACGGATCGGAGGGAGGGTTCCAGCGGTCCACCGTCCAGGTTGCGGGCAAGTGTTCCAAGACGCCGCATAAATCTTTCGAGGCAAGCGGCAGGTTGTACTTGGAATCGGCGCGCAGCGGTGGATCCTCCAACAGACCCAGTGCGGTCTCGGTAATGGATTTTGCTGCAGAGCACGCGTCCGAGTCGGCGCGATAGACGTCGACCGTGGCGAAGCCGCGGCCGGATTCAGTGAGGAAACCGTCCATGGGCCCCGGGGTGGTGCCGTCGAACTCGTCGCGAAGCGGAAAGCCGATACGGCACGACCCCTGCGACGAGTTGTCCAGATACACCTGTTCGTCACCGATCGTGATCTGCTCGTAGTCCGTGTCGTCGGACGTCGGTTGATATCCGTTCAGATCGATCGAGACGGAGTCGGTGGCGCTCGATCTTGCGGGGCTCAGGCTGGCCGAGCACGTGCTCAATTCGCCCTCGGGGCGGAGCTGGACCACGGTGCCGAGGGCAGCGAGATCGTCTTCCGTGAGAAAGCCACAGGGATCGAGACTGCGTACGAATTCTGCCGTGTCGGCCAGATATTGGTCTGCCTCCGACATCTCGAATCCGTACCTGTTCTGCGGTAAAGAACTGCCGGTGGGCGACGAACTGCCTGCGGGGAACGCGCTGCCGAGCAACACCACCGCGCATCCGCTCGTCGATACCGACATCGCCAGCGCCACCGCCGCGAGCAACCAATTTCTACGCACCGTTTCCCCCGAACTCGAATCGACCGATCATGGGGTTGGACGCGCGCGGGCTCGAAATGGTTTCAGGCGGGAGTGGAGCCCGCGGAATGACCCAGATTATTCAGCTTGGAGTTCGTTCTCAACGCGGTCGGCGGCGATAGCGGGGTCTTCGTGTTCCCAGATGCGCACCACGCGCCAGCCCTCCGCGAGAAGCTTCTCGTCGGTGTCGCGATCGCGGGCGACGTTGGCGGCCAATTTGTCGGCCCACCACTGAGCGTTGTTGCGGGGCTTGGTCGCGTGCACCGGGCAGCTGTGCCAGAAGCAGCCGTCGACGTAGACCGCGACCTTGCGTCGGGGAAAGACCAGATCTGCTCGACGCCGCATGCCCTTCAGCGGAGCACGATCGACGAAATACCGGAGACCTCGGCGGTGCAGTGCTCGTCGCAGGGCCACCTCGGGTTTGGTGTCGCGGCGTTTCTGCTTGCTCAGTCTCGCGCTGGTTTTCGCATCGGTTATCGGCCGGGAAGCGCTCACACTGGGACCCGCTCGGCGTACCCGCCCATGCGCTCGAGGTGGGCGTCGAGATCGTCGAGGAATCCCGGAGCGAAACGGAGGCTACCGGCCCGGGCCCGTTTGAGAAATCCGGCGGTCGCGCGAGCGGAGAGCAGCTTGGAGTCGTCCAGAAAGCCGGCCAGGTCCTCGTAGGGCTCGTGCACCGGCATGGCCGAGATCGTCACCTTGAACGTCGTCCGGTCACGTCCCCAGGCTGCTGTCGGCCAGGCCTGGCCAGGCAGAACAGTCGCATCGTTCGAGGCGTCATAGGGCTTCGGGTCGTCGAGAGCGCGCGCGGCCCATGACGCCATCCGCACACTGACGGCATTGCCGACGAGCTTCCAGCGATGTCCGCTGCGGACGCCGGGCTGCTGGACGGCAGGCAGCGTCCAGTCCGGATCGAATCCCTGCAGACGCTCGGCCCCGATGATGCCGGGCGTGACGATTTCCCCGGACGGCAACCGCACCGCCGGGGGACTGGCAATGCCGAGCGAGGACCCGCCCTTGAGCGTCGGGACCGCGTTGACGGCCCAGCCCAGTCCGCGGATTCCCTCGGTCCAGTAGAACCCGCACGGCTGGGTGCTCGGATCGCCGTCGGGCAACGGGCCGGCATCCTGGGAGAACAGCACCTCGCGCGGATCGTCGGTGCGCGAGGCCAGCATCACCACCCGCTGCCGACGCTGCGGCAATCCGAACGCTCGGGCGTCGACGACGCGGTAGGCCCACATGTAACCGAGGTCCTCGAGCGCGTCGGTGATGTGCCGCATGGCGGCCCCGCGGCCGAGTTGCAGCATGAACGGCACGTTCTCGATGAGCAGCCAGCGCGGGCCGCGCCGCCGCGTGACCAGCCGGAACACCTCGTCGACCAGGCCGGATCGGGCACCGGTGATGCCCGCGGTGCGTCCAGCCTGGGAGAGGTCTTGGCACGGGAAGCCCGCTGCTACCAGTTCGGTGTCGGCAGGCAGGCTCCGGAGTGTGGTGACATCGCTGTGCAGGGGGACGTCGGGCATACGGGCGGTGAGGACGGCTTGGGCTCCGGGATCGACCTCGCACAGCAACTGCGTCGACCAGCCCGCCTCGGCCAACCCCAGCTCGAGCCCGCCGATTCCCGCGAACAACCCGACCATCGACCGTGCGCTCACGTGTGCCCTTCTCTCGCCCGACGGTCCTACGGTACTCGAGAGTGGTCGGCCTTGACCTCGACCTAGCTCGAGGTTTCACACTGGAATGCGAGGGCCGAAAAATCGGTTGGAAACTGAGCCTGTGCAATGAAATCATTCGAGCACAGCAATAAGGAGAAGAACTGTGTCTACGGGTGTGCTCGATCCCGAAACCCGAACCCTCGATCAGCCATACCTGGACACGGCGAAGGCGCCCAGCTCACTGCAGCGTTTTGCGCCGTTCCTGGCCCCGTACAAGTGGTTCTACATCGGCTCGATCGTGGTCTCACTCATCGCGACTTTGACCGGTCTGGTGATTCCGCTGGTGATGCAACGCGTCATCGACGGCCCCATCACCGATCGCGATTTCTCAGCTGTCTGGTGGCCTGCGGCATTCGTCCTGTTGCTCGGCACCATCGACGCGGCCGGAATCTGGGTGCGGCGTTACCTGGTGTCCAGGCCGTCGAGTCAATTTGAAATCACAGCTCGTGCAACAGTATTCGACAAATTGCAGCGGCTCTCGGTCGCAGCGCACGAAAGTTGGGAATCGGGGCAGCTGCTCTCGCGCGCCATCGCCGATCTCGGTTCGCTACGCCGGTTCATGGCGTTCATCGGCCCGTTCATCATCATCAACGCCGTCACGCTCGTTGTGGGTATCGGCGTATTGCTGGTCCAGTCCTGGCAATTGGGGCTGATCATGCTGGCGACGTCGGTGCCGCTGGTGATCGCCTGCACCAAGTTCGAGACGCTGTACCGCGTCGTAGCGCGTGACGCCCAGGATCAGGCGGGCGATGTCACGACGACGGTCGAGGAATCCATTCAAGGCATTCGTGTTCTGAAGGCCTTCGGTCGAAGTGCGCACCTGGGCAAGCAGTTTCTTCGCCAGGCTCGCACTCTGCGCGGGACCGAGCTGAAGAAGGTGCGCTACCTCGCGATCATCTGGGCCGTCATCGTGGGGCTGCAACCGATCACCATCGGAGCGATTCTGGCCGTGGGGACGTACTCGATCGTGCAGGGCACGATGACGGTCGGCACCCTCGTCGCCGCCATCGCCATCGTCACGTTCCTGTTGTGGCCGATCGAGTCGTTCGGTTACCTGCTGGCCGAGCTGAACAATGCACGTACGGCAGCGGATCGGTACTGGGAGATCATGGACACTCCCGAAACCGTCACCGATCCGGACGATCCCATCGAACTGCCCGAAAGAATCCGCGGCCGAGTGCAATTCGACCGTGTCGGATTCACCTTTCCCGACGCGTCCTCGCCGCTGCTCGAGGATGTCAGTTTTGTCATCGAGCCGGGGGAGACCGTTGCGCTCGTCGGTAACACCGGCAGCGGCAAGACTGCACTGACCAACCTCGTTCCTCGGCTGTTCGACGTCACCGAGGGGTCCATCACGATCGACGGTATCGACGTGACGTCGATGCGATTGTCGGACCTGCGTTCCATCGTGTCGGTGGCCTTCGAGGATCCGGTGCTGTTCTCGGCCAGTGCTCGCGAGAACATCGCGCTCGGTTCTCCCGGTGCGTCCGATGCCGAGATCGCCGAGGCGTTGGAGATCGCGCACGCAACGGATTTCGTCGAGCGGCTGCCGTGGGGTTTGGCCACTCGCATCGGCGAGCAGGGCATGAGCCTGTCCGGCGGACAGCGGCAGCGGCTCGCGTTGGCGCGCGCGGTGCTGGGCAAGCCACGGGTGCTGGTGCTCGACGACCCGCTGTCCGCGCTCGACGTGGACACCGAAGCGAAAGTACAGAAGGAGTTGCGGCGCGTATTGGCGCATTCGACGACAGTGCTGGTGGCACACCGGCCGTCGACCGCTGCGTTGGCCGACCGCGTGCTCTATCTCGAGAACGGAAGAATTGTGGAGCAGGGAACGCACGAGGGACTGTTGGCGTCGTCGCCGCGGTACCGCGAGGTGATGGGGTCGGTCCATGAGTGATCAGAGCTCCACCGAGGATTGGCGGGGTGTCGGCGGGGAGGAATCCGAGGTCGACGCCACCGGAAACCTGGTGCTGGCCGGACGTTCTCGTCGTTTGCTCGCATCTCTGGTGCGCCCGTACAAGAAGCAGGCCCTGCTGTCGTTCCTGATCATCCTGGTCGACAACATCACCTACGTGGCGGGCCCACTGTTCATCGCCTATGCGCTGGACAACGGCGTCGGTGCTGCGGGACAGGGTGATTGGGGCCCGCTGCTGTGGGCCGTCGGCGGCTACACCGGCTTCGGGCTGCTCGGAATGTTCACCACCTATGCGTTTCTCACCGTCTCGGGGCGGCTGAGCCAGAACATCCTGTACGACCTGCGCGGCCGGGTGTTCGATCATGCGCAGAAGCTGAGCCTGTCGTTCCACGAGAAATACACCTCGGGGCGGCTGATCTCGCGACTGACCAGCGACGTCGAGTCTCTGCAGACCTTGCTCGAAAGTGCGCTCAACGATGCACTGACGGCCATCCTGTCGATGGTGTCGATCGCGATCATCCTGGTGTATCTCGATGTACCGATGGCGCTGATCGTGCTGGCCGGCTTCGTTCCCCTGGTGCTCGTCACGCGGTGGTCGCAGCGTCGCCAACGCCAGGGATACCGTCGAACACGGGTGGCGATCGCGCGTGTCGTGGTCCACTTCGTGGAGTCGATGGGCGGCATTCGCGCAGTACAGGTGTTCCGACGCGAGGGCCGCAACGACGCCATTCTCAGCACCGAGGATTCGGAGTATCGCGACGCCACCACCGCGGCGTTGCGCGGCATGGCGAGCTACACCGGCATCGTGCGCTGGATCGGCAACGTCACGCTTGCGATCATCCTGGTGTTCGGTAGTTGGCGAGTGATCAACGGTCACATGGACATCGGTGTGCTTGCCGCCTACGTGCTGTATCTCCGACGGTTCTACGGGCCGCTCGACGAGTTGGCGATGGTCTTCAACGCCTACCAGTCCGCCGCGGCTGCGCTGGAGAAGATCTCCGGTGTGCTCGAGGAGGAACCGTCGGTGATCGCACCGAAGAATCCGGTGAAGATCGGAACGGTGAAGGGCGACATCACGTTCGACGACGTGCACTTCTCGTACGGCTCCGAGCGCGTTGTGCTGCCCGAGTTCTCGTTGCACGTGCCCGCAGGTCAGGTGGTCGCGATGGTCGGGGCCACCGGAGCCGGAAAGTCGACACTGGCAAAGCTGTTGGCGCGCTTCTACGATCCGACGGCCGGAGCCGTGCGACTCGACGGCATCGACATGCGGGAGATCAGCGACGAGGACCTACGCCGCAACGTCGTCATGGTGACGCAGGAGTCGTTCCTGTTCTCCGGTTCGGTGGCGGACAACATCCGTCTCGGACGCCCGACGGCGACCGATGCGGACGTGCGGGCTGCGGCCGACGCCGTCGGACTGACCGAGTTCATCGCGTCGCTGCCCGACGGCATCGACACCGACGTACGCAAGCGCGGTGGCCGATTGTCCTCGGGTCAACGGCAATTGGTGGCCTTCGCGCGGGTGTTCCTCGCTGCGCCGTCGGTGATCGTGCTCGACGAGGCAACATCGAGTTTGGACATCCCGAGCGAGCGGCTGGTGCAGCGTGCGCTCGAGACCATCCTGCAGGGGCGAACGGCGCTGATCATCGCGCACCGCCTGTCGACGGTGGCGATCGCCGATCGCGTACTGGTCATGTCCGACGGAGACATCGTCGAGGACGGAACTCCCGAGGATCTGATCGCGGGAGAGGGACGCTTTGCGCACCTGCACGAGGCGTGGGAAGACTCGCTGGTCTGATTTTCGTAACGCCTGGTCGGTCCCCGGCGAAATGACCTGTATGAGAAGAACATTTGTAGCGGCAACACGAGTTGCCACCGTCGTCGTCTCAGGTCTGGCCTTTTCAGCAATCATCGGCGCAGGCGTTTCCCATGCTGACACTCAGGATTGCTCCATCGCCCACGATGCCTTCGGCGCGTCTGCAACGTGCCACGACACCGGTGCTCCTCCGGGGAGGGAGTACGTACTGATCACCGAATGTTGGGGCTTCCATGTCACCGCCGCCGTTCCGTTCCTGGCGGTCGGCCCCTACACCTCGTCGAGCCGATCCTTCGTGCCGACAGGTCAGGCGTCGGGCAACTGCGGTTCGAGCTGGGACCAGCCGACGTCGACCCTCGGTGTGGTCACCGGTGCCCACGTGGAGATCTATCGCCAGTGAGATCGGCCTGGTGACCGATCAGGTCCAGGGCGTGATGGGCGGCTTGACCCACATGATCTTCTCGTCGGCGTGCTGTGGCGTCGCGCCGTCGTGACTGGGGTGTTCGGCCGCCCATGCGGATTTGCGGTCGAGCAGCTCGGCCACGATGGTCCAGGTTTCCATCGTGCTCGGTGGGTGCAGGTCTGCCGCGCGGGCGAGTTTCCTGCGGACGGCGTCGGTGAGGTCGAGCAGTTCGGCTCCGGTGATACCGCGATCCCAGACATAGCGCGCCAATGCCGTCGCTTTGTCCTGTCGACTCTTGGCAGCCTGTTCGGAATGTGCGAAATCGAACTGCCCGCCGCCTGTGTTCTCTGTCGTCACGGTCATCACCTTAAGTAATGGCGGGAGTGGAGCCTGCGGAATGACCAGGAGTGAAAGAGGAAAAGGCACGTCCGCTTGTTCTCGAGGGGGGCTCGTCGCCTACCGTAGATGGGTGATCACTCAAGCATCGGGTGCCGAGCATGCCTCCGTCCCTGCGTCTGACTCCACCGACGCCAAAACCTGGCCCTCGATCCTGACGTGGCGAGCGCACGATGTTCCCCGCATGGAGTCCGTGCGCGTCCAGCTCTCCGGCAACCGAATCAAGGCTGCCGGACGCATCATCGGTGCCGCGTGTGCCGATCATCCCGCCTTCAGCGCCTCCTACGACCTGGTGACCGACGAATACGGCGTCACCAAGCGGCTGTCGGTGCGCACCTCGCTCGCCTCCGGTGACCGGCAGGCGTCAGTGAGTCGAGACGACGAGGGCTACTGGATGGTGGAGAACAGCGCCAGCCATCAGCGCTCGACCTACAGCGGCGCGCTCGACGTCGACATGGTGCTCAGTCCGTTCTTCAACACGCTGCCCATCCGTCGCTTCGGTCTGCACACCCAGGTCCAGGACCTCGAGGTACCGACGGTGTACGTCAATCTCCTCGACCTCAGCATCCAGGAGGCCACGCTGACCTACAGCAGTGGTTCCGAGGGCATCCACGTCATCTCGCCGGTGTCGACATCGTCCGTCACGGTCGATGCCGAGGGATTCGTTCTCGATTACCCCGGACTGGCCGAACGGATCTGACGCACGACGCCGCCGCGTCGACCCGCGTCCTGCAGTTCTTCTCGCCACCCCGGCTCACCCGGGGTGATGTCGGTGATCTCGAAACGTTGGTGCTGCTCGTACTGCAGCCGCGCTGCGTTTCCGGCGTCGACCAGTGTTTTCGTCGAGTTCTTGTCCAGTTCTTCGCGCGCTTCGGTGAGCGCATGCATCGCTTCGTCGAGTGCAGTTCGTAGCGCGGCTGCGTTGCCCTCGGTCATCGCCCGGACGAGATTCGGCGACGACGACGCCACCCGCGTTCCGTCGCGAAACGACCCCGCAGCCAGGCCCAACGCCAACGGCCCGCCGGCCGCTCCCACGATCGCCAGTGCCTCGGCCAGCAGATGCGGCAGGTGGGAGATCCGGGCCACGGCGCGATCGTGCTCGACGCTCTCGGCCGGCACCACCACCGAACCGCAGTCCAGGGCGAGCCGGGCCACGCGGACCCACACGTCGGCGTCGACTCCGGGGTCGGTGGACACCACCCACACCGCGTCGGCGAACAGCGTGGGGTCGGTGGCAGACCAGCCCGAATGATTGGTGCCCGCCATCGGGTGCCCGCCGACATAGCGCGCTTGCAGTCCGCGAGCAGTCACAGCGGCAGCGACCTCGGCCTTGACGCTGACCACATCGGTGATCGGAGCCGAGGGCGCGTGCTCGGCGACCGCGCCCAGAACTGAATCGACAGCGGGCATCGGGACGGCGATGACGATCAGCGCATCCTCCTCGGATGCCCTGGTCAGAGCAGCTGTCAGGTCGGTACCGACGTCGTATCCGTCGGCTGTAGCACCGGCGATCGCGTCGGCCGATCGGTTCCACCCCCACACCGGACGGCCGGCATCGTGTGCCGCGCGCAGAATCGACCCACCGATCAGTCCGAGACCGAGAACGCACACCGAGGAAGAAGTCACCCGATCAGATTGGCACAGGTGGGTGCTGTCGATGGGAGGTGGACTTCGAATACCGACCCATACCGGACTACCGTTGCGCGCATGGCCGCACAGCGCGCGAAAGACGATCGCGCATCCGCATCGGAGTACGACGACCTCGAGGGATTCGGCGTTGCAGTTGTCCGAGAGGACGGCAAGTGGACCGTGACGCCGCTGTCCGACGATGCACTGACCAGCCTGTCGGCGGCAGAGACCGAACTGCGTGAACTGCGCAGCTCGGGTGCCGTGTTCGGGCTGCTCGATGTGGACGAGGAATTCTTCGTGATCCTGCGTCCGGCACCGAACGGCACGCGCCTGCTGCTGTCCGACGCGGTGGCCGCAGTGGACTACGAAATTGCCGCAGACGTTCTCGATGCGTTGAACATCGAGATTCCTGACGTCGACCCCGACGAGCTCGACGACATCGAACCCTACGAAGAGGGCGACCTCGCCCTACTCGCCGATCTCGGACTACCCGAGGCCGTGCTGGGCATCATCGTCGCCGAGACCGACGACTACCCGGACGAGCAGCTGCAATCCATCGCCGAACGCCTTGGCTTCGAGGACGAGTTCGCCGCAGCGGTGAACAAGCTGCGACGCTGACCGATGGTGGTGTCCGACGCGGACATGATCCGCGCAGCGCTCTCGGCCGCGGCCGAGGCATCGGACGCCGATGTACCCGTCGGAGCCGTGGTGTTCGACGCCTCGGGACGTGAGATCGCCCGGGCCTGCAATGCGCGCGAGGCGTCGGGCGACCCCACCGGACACGCGGAAGTGATCGCATTGCGGCGAGCAGCGGCGGTGCACGGTGACGGTTGGCGACTCGAGGGCTGCACCCTGGCCGTCACGCTGGAACCCTGCACGATGTGCGCGGGGGCGCTGGTGTTGGCCCGCGTCGGCGCTGTGGTGTTCGGCGCGTGGGAACCCAAGACCGGAGCGGTCGGCTCGCTGTGGGACGTCGTGCGGGATCGTCGACTCACTCACAGGCCGCAGGTTCGCGGCGGAGTACTCGAAGCCGAATGCGCCGACGTGCTGACCAGGTTCTTCGCTCGCCAGAGATAACGATCTCGTCACACGGTGGCCCCGATGTCCAATTTTGTGGAGGGTGGAGGGCAGAGCGCAACGCTGCGCTCCGAACTTGCGAAGGAGACACTCATGGGACTCGGCGACAAGATCTCGAACAAGACCGAAGACCTCGGCGGCAAGGCGAAAGAAGCCGCAGGTTCGGCCACCGGAGACAAGGACCTCGAAGCAGAGGGCAAGGGCGACCAGACCTCGGCAGCATTCAAAGACGGTGCCGAGAAGGTCAAGGACGCAGCCTCGAACATCAAGGACAAGCTCACCGGCAACTAGTTTTATGTGCTGAGCAGGCGATTTAGCCTCAGGCCGTCATTCCGGTACAGTCTTCTGCGGTGGCGTGTCCGAGCGGCCTAAGGAGCACGCCTCGAAAGCGTGTGACGGGTAATCCCCGTCCGAGGGTTCAAATCCCTCCGCCACCGCCAAAAACTCCCCACCTGTTCACGCAGGTGGGGAGTTTTTTTGTGTTCGCAGGTCTGGGGTTGGGGCCGGCAGGGTTGGGGCCGGCAGGGTTGGGGCCGGCAGGGTTGGGGTTCTGCCGCAAACGCGCGCGCATTCGTCAGACGCGTTCGGATTCGCCACCGATTCGGTGTCTAAACCGCGCGCACGTGGCACGTGCGCGCGCGTTTGCGGGATCACCGGGGTGGGATCACCGGGATCACCGGGGTGGGATCACCGGGCGGAGGTGGGCGCGGGGTGTGCGGCTCAGCCGGGTTGGGGTTCTGCCGCAAACGCGCGCGCATTCGTCAGATGCGCGCGGATTCGCCACCGATTCGGTGTCTAAACCGCGCGCACTTGGCAAGTGCGCGCGCGTTTGCGCGATCACTGGGGACTCAGACGCTCAGCATTGCCCCGTACCCGCGGCGGCGAGTCCACGCAGAATTTGTTCCTGATCGCTCGGCGGCACGGTGTTCCAGCTCGGCGCGGTGGTCATTTCGTTGCGCAGACCCTCGACCGACTTGGCGCGATCGGAGATTCCGGTTTGTTCGAGTGCATCGATGGACGGCAGAAATTGGGTGCAGGTCTGCTGGTACAGCGCTTCGCCGGTGACGCCCGAGGTTGGATCGGTGGGGGCGGCGGGCTCGGCAGCAGGTGCCTCGGACTCAGGAGTGTCCGCGGGTGCCGGGGCGTCGAGCGTGGTGCTGGCGGGAACTGTCGTGGAGGCCGCGGCAGACGTCGTTGTGCTGGCCGCGGCGGAGGTGGTCGACGCGGCCTCGGTCGACGCATCGTCGCTGCATCCGGCAATCGAGACGGCCACGATCAGCCCGAGCAATCCGGTCGCGATTTTTCCGTTCATCGCAACTGTGTACCACCCCGGCGGAACCACCGACGTCAGAGCAGGGTCTGCGCACGTCCGGTGATGGTGCTCAATGCTGTCGACCAGGCCCGGTTCTTCGGGTCGAGGAACGCGCCGTGGCCGGCTCCGGGCAGTACGACGAGTTCGGTGTCGGTGCTGCCCGCCTTGGTCGCTGCATCGACGTAAACGCGACTCTGATTGACCGACACCGTCTGATCGGCGTCACCGTGCAGCGCAGTCAGCGGAACGTCGAGGGGGAGATATTCGATGGGCGACGCGATCTTGTAGCGGCCCGGTACCTCGTTCGGCATGCCGCCGAGGAAGACCGGCACGAACTTGTCGTTTCCGAGTGTGGCCGCCCGCTTCATGTCGAACACGCCGGCCATGATGGTGGCGCTACGCGGCTTGATCTTCGGTTCCGCTCCCGGCGCGTCGACGGGCATCAGGTGTCGAGCGGCCACCCATGCGGCCAGCTGACCGCCGGCCGAGTGCCCGGCGACGTGGACGCGATCGAGATCGAGCCTCCCGCCTGCTGCGTCCTGTACGACGGTGGCCAGCGCCTCGGTGGCGTCGTCGACGTCGGAGAGAGTGTTGGCCCAGTTGTTCGGCCCGCGCCGATATTCGACGTTCCAGACGGCGATGCCTTCGTCGGCGATGGCCGCCGACATCTGCTCGAAGTACGACAGGTCGAGATCTTCCTGCCATCCGCCTCCGTGAATCATCACCACCACCGGGAGTGAGGTGGCGTTGTTGTCGGGGAGGTAGAGATCGCCGATGTTGTCCGGATCGTATCCGTACTTCAATCGGACGGGATCGCCGACAGGGCCCGAGACCGGTTGCAGCGCAGCCGAATACGTCTCGGCCGTACTCGGTGAGGAATCGGTGTCGGTGGAGCTGCAGCCGACCAGCGCCACCGCGAGCAGGCCGGAGAGGAAGTGACGACGGTTCACGCGCGGCGATCCGTCCAATCGAGCAGTTCGTCGAGCGGCCAGGTGTTGATCACTCGCTCCGCGGGCACACCGCGGGCCTCGGCGCGGATACAGCCGTACCCCTGCCAGTCGAGCTGGCCTGGTGCGTGCGCATCGGTGTCGATGGAGAACAGGCACTCGCGTTCGAGCGCGATGTCGATGAGGCGCTCGGGTGGATCCTGTCGTTCGGGTCGGGCGTTGATCTCCACTGCGGTGCCGAATTGGCGGCAGCCCTCGAACACCACGGGCGCGTCGAACGTCGATTCGGGCCTGGTGCCGCGACCGCCCTCGACGAGCCGTCCGGTGCAGTGGCCGAGGACGTCGACGTGCGGGTTCGCGATGGCGGTGACCATGCGTTTGGTCATCGCCTTCGAATCGGCACGGAGGTTGGAGTGCACGCTCGCCACCACAACGTCCAGTTCGGCGAGCAGGCCTTCGTCCTGGTCGAGTGACCCGTCGTCCAGGATGTCGACCTCTATCCCGGTGAGGATGCGGAACGGTGCGAGCCGTTCGTTGAGTTCGGCGACGATGTCGAGTTGGGCGCGCAGACGCTCGGCGGTGAGGCCGTTCGCTACCTTCAGGCGCGGGGAGTGATCGGTCAGCGCGCAGTACTCGTGGCCGAGCCTGGCCGCGGTGCGCATCATCTCCTCGATGGGGCTACCGCCGTCGGACCAGCTGGAATGGGTGTGCAGATCACCCCTGAGCGCAGCGCGGAGGGCATTGTTGCCGATGGGTTCGGCAGCGTTTCGTTGCTCGGCCAGATAATCCGGGACGTCCTGCGCCAGAGCCTGACGGATAATCAGCGAGGTCTTGGCTCCGATGCCGGCCAGCGAGGACCAGCTGTCGGCCTTCTCGTGCTCGGATCGTTGTGCAGGACCGAGAGATTCGACGACATCGGCGGCTCGCCGATAGGCCTTGACGCGGTGGGTGTCCGAGCGTGAGCGCTCAAGCCAGTACCCGATCTCTCGAAGTGCGTCCACCGGATCCATGCGTTCCATTGTGCCTGTCGGTGCCGACACGTGTTCACGGGGTAAACGGACAAAACTCTCAGGGAGTTGCCAGGTCTCTCATCTCCCATGGGCTTGAAGCTGCAACTATCATCGGCGGTCATGACCAAGAAATGGTGGATCGTAGGCGTGGTTGTCGTTGTGCTCGTGGCGCTCGGGCTGTACTTCGGGCCCAAGATCTACGCGTCGTTCCAAGAAGATGCCGCGCCAGCGGCGACCGTCGACACCTCGGGCGCGCAGGCCGCGACCACCGCGGATCTGAACGGAACATGGACCGTCACCCCAGGTGACGCGTCGAACACCACCGCGGCGGGCTACACCGTCGACGAGGTTCTCAACGGCTCGGACGTGACCGTTGTCGGGTCGACGTCCGAGGTCAGCGGCTCGGTCACCATCGCAGACAACTCGTTGACCGCCGGTGAGGTTGTGGTGCAGACCAATTCGATCACCACCGACAGCGATCGTCGAGACAGCCAGTTCCGCGGCAACATCTTCGACACCGCGACGTATCCGACGGCGACGTTCACGATCGACTCGCCGATCGATCTGGCCGGCCTCCCCAAGGACGGAACCACCGAAACCGTCACGGCCGAAGGCACATTGACGCTCAAGGATCAGACGCGACCCATCTCGGTGGAGATGCAGGTACTGCAATCCGGTGACACGCTCATCGCATCGGGTGCCATTCCGACGACGTGGGCCGATTACGGCGTCGAACCGCCGTCGCTCGGCTTCGTCACCGTCGAGGATTCGGGCACCGTCGACTTCCTCATCAATCTGAGTCGGCAGTAGCTCGTTCTCGTGGGGCCTGCGGCGTCCATCCCGGCGGTCCCACGAGGTATCCGACGCGTTCCTTCCATGACCGCGATGCCGCAACATCCCGTGCGATGTTGCGGTATTCGTGTGTCTGGAGGGTCCAGATGTTGAACGTGTCGACAGGCTTGGTCAATCCGTAGTTCGGCCGCTCCACCTCCTCGGCGTAGCTTCCGAACAGCCGATCCCAGATGATGAGAATTCCGCCGTAGTTCTTGTCGAGGTACTGCGGATCGCGGCCGTGATGGACGCGGTGATGCGAGGGCGTGTTGAAGACGTACTCGAACGGGCGTGGCAACCGGTCGATGCGCTCGGTGTGCACCCAGAACTGATAGACGAGGTTGATCGAGAATCCGACGAACACCATCCACGGCGGCATGCCCAGCAGGGGGAGTGGCAGCCACATGATGACCTCGCCGCTGTTGTTCCACTTCTGTCGCAGCGCCGCGGCGAAGTTGAAGTACTCGCTCGAGTGGTGGGCTTGATGCGTCGCCCAGATGAGTCGAGTTCGATGCGCGATGCGGTGATATCCGTAGAAGAGCAGGTCGACGCCCAGGATCAGAATCACCCAGGTGTACCAGGCGTCCGCGGGGAGGTGCCACGGCGCGACGTAGACATAGACGGCCGTGTAGCCGACCAACGCCAGCGCCTTCCACGCCGTGGTGGTCGCGATCGACACCAAGCCCATGCTCAGGCTGGCCCGCGCGTCCTTGCCGGAATAGCCGCCGCGTTCACCGTCTTCGAGCTTCGCGGCCGCGATCCATTCGATCGTCAGGAGCAGCGCGAACGCGGGGATGGCCAGCGCGACGGGATCTCGCAGCGGTTCGGGTAGGGCATTCCACGCCGAACCGATCCAGTTGTCCATCGAACCTCCCGCGTGACAGTAAGGGACTAAGTGTAACGCTGCCTGTCCGGCTTTCCCACGGCTCGTACCGTGGAAGGGCGCAACTGTCGGCCGAGAGAGCGGAGTCGGACTTGTTGAAGAAAATCACGTCCATGATCGGGCAGGTGGGCGAGGCCGCGTTGGGTGTCGTCGGAATTCGGGTCGGCACCGAGGAGCCGCCGCATACGAGCCGGCGACTGACCGATGCAGTGGAGATCCGTCGTTACGAACCACGGATCGCGGCGCAGACCACAGTCGACGCAGACGAGGAAGAGGCACGTCAAGAGGGTTTCCGTCGCCTGGCCCGGTACATTTTCGGTGGAAACGGGGGCAAGCAGAAGGTCGCGATGACCGCTCCCGTCAGTCAGTCGTCCGCAGGCTCCCAGAAGATCGCGATGACGGCTCCCGTGTCGAGCACGCCCGGCAGCGACGGCTGGGTCGTTCGGTTCTTCATGCCGTCGAAGTGGACGATGGACACACTGCCGAAGCCCGACGACGACCGCGTGACGTTGACGTCGGTTCCGGCGGAGACGGTGGCCGTGCTGCGTTTCAGCGGTGGGCGCGGCCGAGACGACGTCGAACCGCAGATGGCGGCGTTGACCGCAGCGCTGCGCGCACACGGCATCGAGATGCTGGGTGAGCCGATGACCTGGTTCTACGATCCGCCCTGGACCGTGGCACCACTGCGGCGCAACGAGGTGGTCGTGGTGGTACCGGACGGTTCCTGACGGTCGACTGCTCGCTAATTTCCTACCGAAATGATAGGAATTGACGGTGCACATCACGGCGAGGGCGGACTATGCGGTGCGGACGCTCATCGAACTGGCGGCGGTCGACGGGCAGGGCCCCGCGAAAGCCGAGGCGCTGGCCGCTGCGCAAGGTATACCGCACAAGTTTCTCGAATCGGTGCTCTCGGATCTGCGTCGCGCGGATCTGGTCTGCAGCCGGCGGGGGCCGGACGGCGGCTATTGGTTGGCGCGGGAGGCGTCGGACATTTCCGTTGCCGATGTGATCAGGGCCGTCGAGGGGCCGCTGGCGTCGGTGCGTGGTCAACGGCCCGAGGACGCGGAGTATGCAGGCCCGGCCGAGCCGCTCACCCGGGTGTGGCTGGCGGTGCGCGTCAATCTGCGCGCGGTGCTCGAGGCGGTGTCGCTGGCGGATATCGTCGAGGACGATCTGCCGGGCTTTGTGAAAGAGCTGGTCAGCGAGCCGACGGCATGGGCTCGCCGATGATCTGAGTCACACCGGCGGTCAGGTGTGGCGGGATCGACAATATTGCACGTCTCTGCAAACTTGCAGAAGCGTGCAAGTTCCGTACTTTGGTACTCGTGACTTCCCCGACGGGCCTTCGTGATCTCAAGAAGGCCGCTACCCGCGACGCTCTCGGTCTGGCGGCCGTGCGTCTGGGAAAGCAGCACGGCTTCGACGCGGTCACCGCCGACGCCATCGCGCACGAAGCGGGAGTCTCCACCCGCACGTTCCACAACTACTTCTCCAACAAGGAAGAAGCGGTTCTGCACCACATCGAGGTCTCGGCACTCGAATGGTTCGAGCTGCTGCGTGCGCGGCCGTCGACGGAGCCGATCTGGGACTCGTTGCGGCACATAGCAATCAACCTTGTCGCTGATCCCGGCAGGGACCTGGAAGATACCTTCGCTGCGGCCCGCCTCATCGAGGCCAACCCCGCGTTGATGGCCCGCAAGCTCGAAATGCATCACTCCCTGACCCGCAAACTCGGCGAGGCCATCGCCGAGCGAACCGGAACGGATATCGACACCGACCTGTACCCGAACCTGCTGCAAATGGCCGTCGGTGGTGCCGTGACGTCCGCACTGAACATCTGGATCACCGACCCCTCGGGTGCGTCGACACCGAAGGCCCTCATCGAAGAGGCCTTCGACCAACTCCGAGCAGGACTGCCCGAGCCCAAGGGTCGTTCCGCAGGCTCCACTCCCGAACCCGAACCTCACCCCCACACGTCCGAACACAACCGAGGAGCTTGACAGTGGCCACCTATCTCTACCGAATCGGAAGATTCGCGTACCGACGCAAGGGCATCGTCCTCGGACTGTGGCTGGCGATTCTGGTCCTCGCCGGAGTGGGCGCGGCGACGCTGTCCGGTCCCACCGCGAACTCGTTCAGCATCCCGGGTACACCCGCGCAGGCTGCACTGGACCTGCAGTCCGAGCGCTTCGGCACCGCCGAGGATCCGCTGACCGCGGTCAGCGCCGAGTACGTGTTCCAGGCACCCGACGGGCAGTCGCTGGACACTCCGCAGTACACCTCGGCGATCGACGCCACCATCGCCGAGATCGAGAAGGTCGACGCCGCCAAACCCGCCGAAGGTGGTCAGCCGCTGGCGAATCCGGTTGCAGCCAACCAGTCGATCATCGAGCGATACACCCAGGCGGCAACGGACGCGGGCACTCCCGCAGACCAGGTAGCAGCCGACGCAGCGGCCACCTCCCCGCTCAGCCCCAACGGCAACGTCGGCACGATCACCGTGCCGATCAACGTCGAACTCGCCGACGTCACCGACCAGATCCGCACCCAGCTCGACGAGGCGGCACAGCCCGCTCGTGACGCCGGACTGACCGTCCTCCTCGGCGGTACCGTCGCGCAGGAGAACGTCTCGCCCGGTGGCAGTTCGGAAATCGTGGGCCTCGCCGTCGCCGCCGTCGTGCTGCTCATCATGTTCGGATCCGCTGCGGCTGCCAGCCTGCCGCTCATCACCGCCATCGTCGGAATCGGTATCTCGAGCCTCGCGATCACCACGGCGTCCGGCTTCGCGAGCCTGTCGTCGTTCACTCCGGTGCTCGCGATCATGATCGGCCTGGCCGTCGCGATCGACTACTCCCTGTTCATCCTCGCCCGCTACCGACACGAGCTGACGCTCACCGACAACCGCGAGGAAGCCGTCGGACGGTCTGTGGGAACGGCGGGATCGGCCGTGGTGTTCGCCGGTGCTACGGTGCTCATCGCCCTCGTGGCACTCCGAGTGGTCGGCATTCCGTTCCTGTCGCAGATGGGTCTCGCCGCAGGTTTTGCAGTGTTCGTCGCGGTACTGATCGCGCTCACCTTCCTGCCGGCGATGCTCGGTCTGTACAAGGGCAAGGCCTTCGCAGGCAAGATCAAGTTCGTCAACACCACCGACCCGGAAGACCCCAACGCCACCCCCACCAACGGACTGCGTTGGGCTCGGTTCCTGGTCAAGAGGCCCGCACTGGGACTGATCGGCGGCATCGTCCTGCTCGGCGTCATCGCAGGACCCACCACCGGTCTGTCGTTGGCACTGCCGTCCACCGCTACCGCCGACCCGTCGACGCCCGCCCGTCAGGCCTACGACATCGTCGACGAGGGCTTCGGGCCGGGACGCAACGGCCCACTACTGGTCATCGCCGACGCGTCCAACGTCGCCGAGGCCGATCGGACGGCGTCGTTCGGCAAGGTCGTCGAGACCATCACCGGGCAATCCGACGTGACCAACGCCCAGATCATCGCCGTCAACCAGGCCGGCGACACCGCACAGATCCTGGTCACCCCGTCGTCCTCGCCGAACAGTGAGCAGACGAAGAACCTCGTGGCGAATCTGCGCGACGCCGAACCCGGCGTCGTGGCCAGCGACGGCGTCTCCTACGGAGTCACCGGTCAGACGGCACTCGAACTGGACGTCTCGGAACGACTGCAGGACGCGTTGATCCCGTACCTCGCAGTGGTGGTCGGCCTGGCATTCGTACTGCTGATGCTGGTGTTCCGCTCCATCCTGGTGCCGCTCACCGCAACGCTCGGGTTCCTGCTCAGCGTGCTCGCGACCTTCGGTGCCACGGTGTTCATCTTCCAAGAGGGTGGACTCGGCCTGATCTCCAACCCGCAGCCGATCGTCAGCTTCATGCCGATCTTCCTCATCGGTGTGGTGTTCGGTCTCGCGATGGATTACCAGGTGTTCCTCGTCTCGCGTATGCGTGAGGAGTTCGTGCACGGCGCGGCCGCCAAGGATGCCGTCGTCAACGGTTTCAAGTACGGCGCACGCGTGGTCACCTCGGCCGCAGTCATCATGATCTCGGTGTTCGCTGCGTTCATCGCCGAGCCGGACTCGTTCATCAAGTCCATCGGCTTCGCGCTCGCCGCTGCCGTGTTCTTCGACGCGTTCGTCGTGCGCATGGTGCTGATTCCGTCGGTGATGGCGCTGCTGGGCGACAAGGCCTGGTGGCTGCCGAAGTGGCTGGACAAGATCCTGCCCAACGTGGACATCGAAGGTGCCAAGCTGAAGACGGCTCCGGAGAAGACCCTGTAGTTCCAGGGCTGCACCCGGTCGGCCGAAGATTGCCCGCAACACTCGAAAAACGGAGAGACTGTCATCCATGTGTACGAGTAATCTTCGGCCATCATGCTGATTCCCCTGCTGCGCACGTATCTGGCGCCGTACAAGCTGCCGATCGTCGCGTTGGTTCTGCTGCAACTCGTCGCCACGTTGGCGGCGCTGTTCCTGCCCAGCCTCAATGCCGACATCATCGACAAGGGCGTCACCACGGGCGACACGGGTTACATCCTCTCTGCCGGCGGACTGATGCTGGCGGTCTCGGCAGTACAGATCATCAGCTCGGTGGCCGCGGTGTTCATCGGTGCTCGCGCGGCCATGGGTGTCGGACGCGATCTGCGTGGCGCGATCCTGCACCGCGTCGGCACGTTCTCGGCTCGTGAGGTCGGCCAGTTCGGTGCGCCGTCGCTGATCACCCGCAACACCAACGACGTTCAGCAGGTGCAGTTGGTGATCGTCATGGGGTTCACCATCGTGGTGATGGCTCCGATCATGTGCGTCGGTGGCATCGTGATGTCGCTACGCGAGGACCTCGGCCTCTCCTGGATCCTGTTGATCGCGGTACCGGGGTTGGCGATCTCCATGGGCCTGATCATCGTCAAGATGGTGCCGGCCTTCCGCTCGATGCAGAAGCGCATCGACGCCGTCAATCGTGTTCTGCGTGAACAGATCACCGGAATTCGCGTGGTGCGGGCGTTCGTCCGAGAGGACTTCGAGGTCGACAGGTTCGGAGCGGCCAACACCGCACTCACCGAAACCGCACTACGCGTCGGGCGGCTCATGGCGTTGATGTTCCCGACGGTCATGCTCATCAGCAACGTCACCAGCGTCGCCGTCATCTGGTTCGGTGGCCATGCCATCGATCAGGGCACCATGCAGATCGGGTCTCTCACAGCCCTTCTCAGCTACATCATGCTCATCCTCATGTCGGTGATGATGGCCTCCTTCATCGCAATGATGGTGCCCCGCGCGTCGGTGTGTGCCGACCGCATCAGTGAGGTACTGGCCACCGAATCGTCGGTCGTGTTGCCGGACAAGCCCAAGACTTTCGCATCCTCGCCGGGAACGGTCGAGCTCGTCAACGCCGAATTCTCCTTTCCCGGTGCCGAATATCCGGTGCTCTGCGGAGTGAACCTGCGGGCCGAAGCAGGCAAGGTCACCGCGATCATCGGCGGTACCGGCTCCGGAAAGTCCACGCTGGTCAACCTGATTCCGCGACTCATCGACGTCACCGGCGGTGAGGTACGCGTCGGCGGAGTCGATATCCGCGAACTCGATCTGGATCTGCTGCGTTCCGAGATCGGTCTGATTCCGCAGAAGCCGTACCTGTTCTCGGGCACCATCGCCAGCAATCTGCGATACGGCAAGTCCGACGCCACCGACGCGGAACTGTGGGAGGCACTCGAGATCGCCCAGGGTGCCGACTTCGTGCGCGCCATGCCCGAGGGACTGGAAACACCCGTCGCACAGGGTGGTACGACGGTCTCCGGTGGTCAGCGTCAACGCCTGGCCATCGCTCGTGCGCTGGTGCGCAAACCCAGCATCTACCTGTTCGACGACTCGTTCTCCGCACTGGATCTGACGACCGATGCCAATCTGCGGGCGGCACTGAAGCCGGTGACGCGAGATGCGTGCATGATCGTTGTTGCTCAACGTGTCTCGACCATCATCGACGCCGACCAGATACTCGTACTCGACGACGGAAAGCCGGTAGGTGTGGGTACCCACGACCAATTGATGGCCGATTGCCCCACCTACGCCGAGATCGTCGACTCACAGCGCGCCGTGGCCGGTGCACTGTGACCGCGCAGGTGGAGAAGACGGAAGAGAAGGACGACGCACCCGTCGCGAAGGCTGTGGTGCCGGGTACCAAGGCCCGTAACTTCAAGGGTTCGTTCAAGAGGTTGGTCGGCCTGCTCGCTCCCGAGAAGGTGCTCCTGTCGGTGATGCTGGCCTTCGGTATCGCCAGCACCGTGCTCACCGTGGCCGCGCCGACCGTGCTCGGCCACGCGACCGACCTCATCTTCGACGGCGTCGTCGGCAGGGGCCTCGAGCCCGGTCAGACGAAAGAGCAAGCGATCGACGGGCTTCGGGCAGCCGGGAACGATTCGACGGCCGATCTGCTGTCAGGCATGAATGTCATCCCCGGTGCCGGTATCGATTTCGGTGCTGTCGGAACCGTCCTGATGTGGGTCCTCGTGCTGTACGTACTCTCGTCACTGCTCGCCTGGGCGCAGGGCTACATTCTCAACATCGCGCTGCAGCGTCGAATCCTGTTGTTGCGCGCTAGCGTCGAGGCCAAGGTGCATCGACTGCCGCTGAAGTACTTCGACAACAATGCGCGCGGTGAGACGCTCAGCCGCGTCACCAACGACATCGACAACGTCTCGACCAGCCTGCAGCAGACACTCAGTCAGTTGATCACCGGCATTCTCACCGTGCTCGGCATCCTCGGTGTGATGATCTGGATCTCGCCACTGCTGGCTCTCGTTGCGGTGCTGACCATTCCGGCGTCGTTCGCGGTGACCGCCGTCATCGCCAAGCGTTCGCAGCCGCACTTCGTCGCACAGTGGAAGCACACCGGAAAGCTGAACGCCCAGATCGAGGAGACGTACACCGGCCACGAGATCGTCAAGGCCTTCGGTCGACAGGAAGAGGTGGAGCGCGAGTTCGGCGATCGCAACGAAAAGCTCTTCCAGTCCAGCTTCCGAGCTCAGTTCATCTCCGGCATGATCATGCCCGTCATCATGTTCCTCGGAAACATCAACTACGTGGTCATCGCCGTCGTCGGTGGGCTGCGGGTCGCGTCCGGCACGCTCAGTCTCGGTGAAGTGCAGGCCTTCATCCAGTACTCGCGTCAGTTCACACAGCCGCTCACTCAGGTCGGTTCGATGGTGAACCTCATCCAGTCCGGTGTCGCCTCCGCCGAGCGCATCTTCGAGGTGCTCGACGCCGAGGAAGAGGATGCAGATCCCGCCGATGCGGTGCGGCCCATCGAGCGACGGGGACGCGTCGAATTCGAGAATGTCTCCTTCGGCTACTCGGCCGACCGCCCGCTGATCGAAAACCTCTCGCTGGTGGCCGATCCTGGTCACCTGGTCGCGATCGTCGGTCCCACCGGTGCGGGAAAGACCACATTGGTCAACCTCATCATGCGGTTCTACGAGATCGACTCGGGCCGCATCACTCTCGACGGCGTCGACACCAGGAAGATGACCCGCGAAGAACTGCGCGCTCGCACCGGCATGGTGCTGCAGGACACCTGGTTGTTCGGCGGAACCATTCGCGACAACATCGCCTACGGCGACCCGAGCGCCAGCGAAGAGGAAATCCTCGAGGCCGCGCGGGTGAGCTACGTGGACCGTTTCGTGCACTCCCTGCCCGACGGCTACGACACGATCATCGACGAGGAGGGAAACAACGTCAGCGCCGGTGAGAAGCAGCTCATCACCATCGCCCGCGCCTTCCTGGCCAAGCCGTTGATCCTCATCCTCGACGAGGCCACCAGCTCCGTCGACACTCGAACCGAACTGTTGGTGCAGAAGGCCACAGCGAAACTGCGCAGCGATCGCACCAGTTTTGTTATCGCGCATCGTCTCTCGACCATCCGGGACGCGGACACGATCGTGGTGATGGAAAACGGCAGCATCGTGGAGCAGGGCAATCACGAGGAACTTCTCGAGGCCAGGGGTGCGTACTTCCGCCTCAATGCGGCTGGAGCGGCTTCGCCGCAGGTGCATAGAAATTCGTAGCGGGCTACGAATTTCCGCTCACAAGCGGCGAAGCCGCATACTGACCAGGTGAGTTCCTCCAGTTTCGGCTTCGATATCGGCACCCGGCTCGACGGTGAGCTCGGGCGCACCGGCACCATCCACACCCCGCACGGTGACATCGCCACCCCCGCGTTCATCGCGGTGGGCACCAAGGCGACCGTCAAAGCGGTGCTGCCCGAGGCGATGAAGAAACTCGGTGCGCAGGCGGTGCTCGCCAACGCGTACCACCTGTACCTGCAGCCGGGCTCGGACATCGTCGACGAGGCTGGTGGGCTGGGCAAGTTCATGAACTGGGACGGGCCGACGTTCACCGACAGCGGCGGATTCCAGGTCATGTCGCTCGGTGTCGGGTTCAAGAAGGTCATCTCGATGGACGCCACGCGCGTGCAGTCCGACGACGTCATCGCCGAGGGCAAGGAGCGGCTGGCTCACGTCGACGACGACGGCGTGACGTTCAAATCCCATCTCGACGGCTCCAAGCATCGATTCACTCCCGAGGTGTCGATGCAGATTCAGCATCGGCTCGGTGCCGACATCATGTTCGCGTTCGACGAGCTGACCACGCTGATGAATACCCGCGGCTATCAGGAGATGTCGGTCGACCGAACCCAGGCGTGGGCGAAGCGATGCGTCCTCGAACACGAACGGCTCACGGTCGAGCGCGCCGACAAGCCGTACCAGGCGCTGTTCGGAGTGGTGCAGGGCGCGCAGTACGAGGATCTACGACGCAAGGCCGCCCACGATCTCGAGACGATCACCGGCGAAACAGGCCGTGGCTTCGACGGCTACGGGATCGGCGGTGCGCTCGAGAAGCAGAACCTCGGCACCATCACTCGGTGGGTGAACGAGGAACTGCCCGAACACAAGCCGCGGCACATGCTCGGGATCAGCGAACCGGACGATTTCTTCACCGCCATCGAGAACGGCGCCGACACCTTCGATTGCGTCAATCCCTCACGCGTGGCACGCAATGCAGCGATCTACGTGCCGTCGGGCCGTTTCAACATCAACACCGCCAAGCATCGACGCGACTTCACCCCGATCGACGAGAACTGCGACTGCTACACCTGCGCGCACTACACCAAGGCCTACATCCATCACCTGTTCAAGGCCAAGGAAATGCTCGCGTCGACGCTGTGCACCATCCACAACGAGCGCTTCACGGTCAAACTGGTGGACGACATTCGAGCCTCGATCGAGCAGGGACGTTTCGCCGAATTCAAGACGGAGTTTCTGGGTCGCTTCTATGCGCCGAAGACTGCGTGAGTTGATCTTCGAGCTCCGAAATCCGCTGTAGCAGTTCCTGTTCCCGCTCTGCAGCTTTGCGCTGGTACACCTCGGACAGGTCCGCGAGGTATGCCGCGTCGTAGCGGGGGATGATGCTGCGGGTGCAGTTCCAGTCGAAGGCCTCGACGTCGATGACGACGCTGCGCTCGCACGTGGCGGCGACGGTCAGGTCGCCGATCTTTCTCAGTCGGTCCAGTAGTTGGGGATCATCTGCGGCCTCGACGGTTCGTGCCCGGCCGTAGAGCTTGAGGCGTTGGCGCAGAGGGTAATTGACCAAGAACACGGCGACGCGATCGTCGTGATCGAGATTGGCCGCCGTGACGTACTGATGGTTGCCGGCGAAATCGGCGAAGCCGAGTGTGCGGTCGTCGAGGACCTGCAGGAACCCCTTGGGGCCGCTTCGATACTGAATGTAGGGCCAGCCGGTCTCGGCAACAGTGGCGATCTGGAACTGATCCACCGCGCGGATCATGGCCTTCTCGCGAGTGTCGAGAGACATCGGACCGTCGTCGGGGCGCTCGGTCTGTGAGCCGTAGGCGGTGTAGCTGCCGTCGACCTTCTGCCGCGCAATTGCAGCAGGACCGAACATCAAATGGTGATAGTGGTTGCTCTGCGGCACGAATGAATTCTATGTGCTCTGTCCCAGCCACGAGACTGGGACAGAGTGTCTCTCAACCACGAGCCACATGCTCAGTGCGATTCTGCCCATCGATGGAGGACATAGTGCGAGAATCTGAGGCATTACCACGTGCTACCGACAGGTTTGCTTTCCCGAATCATTTTGCAAGACAATAGTTTTCGATTGCACTATCATTGTGTATCGAACATGCATTCGATACACTTACCCCCATGACCGCAGAGATCTGGCAACTGAGCGAGGCAGAACTCCTCGCCGACGCTGCCGATGTCTCCCACCAGATCCAATTGATGGAAGCCCACCGGATCGCCCTCGTCGCCGAGATCGATACTCGCGTGGCCCGCGAGAAACTCGGATTCCCCGGACCCGCAGGGTGGTTGACTTCCACCACCCTGCTCACCCCGAGCAAAGCGAACAAGATCGTCGCCCTCGCCCGCGGACTGAAGAACTTCCCCGACATCGCCGACGCCGTCAACACCGGCGTCATGTCCGTCGACCACGCCGCGTTGATCCTCACCTTCGCCGAAACCCCACCCAAGAACCTCCCCCAAGAAGGCCAAGACATCGCCCGCGCCGCCATGATCACCGCCGCCACCGGACCCGGCGCACGCACCGACCGCATCCGCGAAGCGATCACCAAACTGAAAGACACCTACGGTGGCAACAAGCCACCACCAGAGGACACCGACCGCAACGAACTCTTCGCCTCGAAAACCCTGAACGGGCGATTGGCGCTCAAAGGTGACTTCGACGCGATCACCGGAGAAAAACTCCTCGCCGCGCTCTCACCGTTGACCGAACCCCGACCCGCAGCCGACGGCACCCAGGACGACCGCAGCCCCGCCAAACGCAGAGCCGACGCCTTCGGGCACATCCTCGACCGCTACATCGCGTCGAGTAATCGCCCCACCGAAGGCGGAGAGAAACCGCACGTCAACCTGCACATCAGCCTGCGCGACCTCACCGACCTGCGCGGTACTGCAGCAGGCGATAGTGGCAGTGGCAGTGGCGAGAACACTGGCACCGCAACCGAATCCGATGGCGCGAGCAGCAGCACCGGAGGCGGTGATGCTGAGGGTTGTGACAGTGGACCGGCCGCCGATCGTCGCGCGTACAGGGATTTGTTCGGCGACGGCACCACTGTCGGGTGGCTGCCGTGGATGGGACCGCTCTCCCGCGAGACGTCCCGCCAACTCGCCTGCGATTGTCTTCTCACCGCGATCGTCATGGACGAGCACGGATCTCCCATCAATCTCGCTCGCACTGCCCGCACCGTCACCGCGAAACAGAAACGCGCGCTCACCGCCCGCGATCACGGCTGCGCGTTCCCCGGTTGCGGGAAACCCGCAGCGTGGACCGAAGGCCACCACATCTGGCACTGGACCGACGGCGGACCCACCGACATGAACAACCTCGTCCTACTGTGCGGATTCCACCACCGACTCATCCACCACTCCGACTGGGAAGTGTTCATCGCCGCAGACAACCACCCCTGGTTCGTCCCACCCGCCACCGTCGACCCCTACCGAGAACCCCGGCAATCCCACGCCCGAGCCGGCCCCCACATCGCGTAAGCCCACGCATACGAATCCAGCCCCGCACCGAGAACACGGTGCGGGGCTGGACGAGGTCGGGGCGGAGTGCCTCCGTTGAATTGCCGAGGTAGCCTATTACTACTGATTGTGTAGTAGATGGATTGCAGTGGGGGGACCACGATGTTCGACGACGCCTTACCTGTGAGTTCGTCCCAGGCCGACATCTGGATTGCCCAGCAGTTCATGCCCGACGTGCCCTTCACCATTGCGTATTACGTCGACATCGTCGGTGCCGTCGACGTCGACGCGTTGGCCGCCTGCGGCAGCAGAGCGCATCGCGAGTTCTCGTCGTCGACCATGCGGATTTTCGAGGTCGACGGCACTCCGATGCAGCGATTCGTGGACGCGGAGACCGAGGCGGTGGTGGTTCTCGACTTCCGTGGACAGGACCGTCCGGAAGAAGCGGCAATGCAGTGGATGAACGACGACTGTCGAACGCCCTTGTCGATCTACGGCCAGCTGGTGCGGCTCCGCGTCCTCCGCGTCGGGGACGATCGCGTGTTCTGGTACACCAGAGCCCACCACATCGCGCTCGACGGCTATGCCTCGATGAAGGTGCTCGAGCGGGCGGCTGCCCTGTATGCCGCGGTGCAGGGCAGCGTCGAGCCGCCCCAGATCGATCCGACGACGCCGGCGGCACTTCTCGCCGAGGACGAGCGCTACCACGCATCCGCCCGCGCGCGGCGCGATCGGGCGCACTGGGAGTCCGCTGATCTGGGCTATGGCGCACCGTGGGGCCGGAGTGCTCAGCCTGCGTCGGTGCCGATCGTCGTCGGGGAGGATCGGTCGATTTCTGTTTCCGCCCCCGGCCACGCCACGTCGACCGTGGTGATCGCGGCATTCGCGGCCTTCCTCGCACGCATGAACGTTGTAGACGACGTCGATCTCTCGCTGCCGGTCTCGGCACGGCCGACGGCACTGCTGCGCGGGGCCGGGTCGTCGTTGTCGCATGTGGTGCCGCTGCGGTTGCCGAGCGTCGGATCGGCGACGGTGAACAACGTGGTGAAGTCGGCCGAGGTCGCAATCGGGGCTGTCCTCCGACACCAGCGCAGCAGACCGCCGGTGTCCGAGAGCGGGAATGCCCTGCACGCAGGGCGTTTCGGTCCGACCATCAACGTGATGATGTTCGCGAACACCGTGGCCGTCGGTGACTTCGACGGCGAGATCAACATTCTGACCACAGGCCCGGTGTCGGATCTTGCCGTCAACATCTATCCCGGTCGAGGCGGTGCTCGTCCGCGCATCGACTTCGAGGCCAACCCTGCCGCCTACACGCCGAGCGACCTTGCGTGCCGCCACGAACGTTTCCTGCACTTTCTCGACCGCTTCGCCGAATCGAGCTGCGGCGATACGGCAGTGGCCGACCTCGACCTATTCCTGCCCGAGGAGCCACGAACGACACCAGCCTCGGTGGGCGCGGCCGTGACCGAGCAGGGATCTCTGAACGAAACGCTGGCCGCGGCAATCGCCAAGTACAGCAACCGAATTGCGATCCAGGATGCGGCCTTCTCGATCACCTACGGAGAATTGGCCGCACGAGTCGCCGCACTCGCATCCGTCTTGAGTGCCCGAGGAATCGGTACCGAGGACCGGGTCGCCGTGCGCATCGGCCGATCCGTGGAGGGGGTCGTCGCGTTCTGGGCCATCGCACGAGTGGGTGCGGTGTATGTTCCGGTCGACCCGAATCACCCCCTCGAGCGGGCACAGTTCGTGGTGCGGGACAGCGGAGCGGTGTTGGGCCTGTGCACGGGCGGGGGCGAGTTCGGTGACGGGGAGTGGCTGAACCTCGATGACGTTCTCGCGGAGGGTGACCCGGGTGACGAAGCCGCGCCGACGGCACCACACCACGCGGCGTACGTCATCTACACCTCCGGCTCCACCGGCACCCCCAAAGGCGTGGTTGTCACCCACGATGGCATTGCCGCGTTGGTGCAACAGATCAGGAGCAGCTATCACCTCGATGTCGACTCACGAGTCTGTCACCTCGCCTCGCCTGGATTCGACACCGCCATCGTCGAGGTGCTGGCCGCAGCAACCGCGGGCGCGGCAGTGGTGATTGCGCCGGCAGGTAGTTACGCGGGCGCTGAACTGTCGGACCTGATTGCGCAGCAGACAATTACGCATCTGTTCATCACGCCCTCGGTGCTGGCGACGCTGGATCCCGCAGCACTGTCGGGTGTCGGGACCATCATCATCGGCGGTGAGGCGGCACCGCAGGACACGGTGGACCGCTGGTCGGTGGGTCACCGACTGTTCAACGCCTACGGCCCCACCGAGACGACCTGCAGTGTCACGATGACCGCGCCACTGACTTTGGGTAGCGCGGACGGAATCGGTCGAGCCATGGTGGGGGCGGTGATTCACCTTCTCGATCGCACGCTGCGGCCCGTTCCGTCGGGGGCAGTCGGCGACATCTACATCGAGACGCCCGGTGTCGCACGCGGATATCTCGGTCGGACCGCGGATACAGCTGCGCGATTCGTTGCGAACCCGTTCGGCAGCAATGGGAGTCGGATGTTCCGCAGCGGAGATCGGGCGCGGCTGCGCGGTGATGGCACGCTCGAGTTCCTCGGCCGCACCGACGATCAAATCAAGATCCGGGGAAATCGCGTCGAGCTGGGCGAGGTCGACGCCGCGCTGCGGGCGTATCCGGACGTCGCAGCGGCATCATCGGCTTTGCGCCGCAGTCGAGCTGGGGACCTGCGTATCGACGGGTACGTCGTTGCCGCACTCACCGAACATGTGCTCGACACCGAGGATATCCGCAGGGATCTCGCCGGGCGATTGCCTGCCCACATGGTGCCGGCGACCCTCACAGTCCTCAAGGAGATTCCGCTGACGATCAATCGAAAGGTCGACCGCGGTGCCCTTCCTGTTCCGAGGCTGACCACTCCGACGACCGGTACTCCGATCGAGCCGTCCGGTGTCACCGAGGAGATGGTGGCGGCAGTGTTCGCGCGCGTGCTCGGAATAAACGGCATCGATTGCGCCGCTTCGTTCTTCGACCTCGGCGGCGACTCGCTGGCGGCGACCAGAGTGGTCGCATCGGTGCGGGCCGAGGCCTCGGTGGACATCGGAGTGCGAGACCTCGCCGGTGCCCCCTCCGTTCAGGCCTTGGCTACATGTATCGATGAGCGTCGTCTGGTTGGGCGGCAGCAGAATTCGCGTCCCGAACGTGGAATGTCGGAGGGCGTAGTCGCTATCCCGCTCGCGCCGCAGCAACGCCACATCGATCGAAGCGCACGGCTTCCGCTGTACAACCTGCCGTTCACGGTCACGATTTCCGGGGAGTTCCACGCAGCAGCAGCCTTACAGGCGATGACCGATCTGATCGATCGGCACAGCACGTTGCGGACGCGCTATCCGGATGTCGACGGGGTTCCGGTGCAGGCAGTCGAGCCCGATTCGTTTAGGGCGGTACCGAATCTCGATGTTGTGGACTTCGATGACGCCGCAGTGGTGCAGACTCTCGAGCACCCCTTCGACGTGCGCACCGAGTTCCCCATCCGAGCTCGACTGTTCGCAGTAGCACCCGATCGCCACGTGCTCGCGTGCGCCGTGCACCACAGTGCAGTGGACGGCTGGTCGCTCGGGTTGTTGGCGTCGGATTTCGTCATGGCGTATCACGCCAGAATTGCCGGCACCGCGCCGTCGTGGCCTGAATTACCCTTGCAGTACGCCGATTACAGCGTCTGGGCTGCGGACCGCGACGCGTCGGCCGACCTCGACTTCTGGCGCGCGGAATTGGCGGACATACGCAGCTCGAGGAACGTGCCGTTGGACCGCCCTCGTACGCGTGACTGGGACTTCTCCGGCGCTCGCACGTCGCTTCGGTTCGACGCAGCCACCACCGAGAGAATGACCGATCTGGCACAGCGTTGCGGGACCGGACGATTCACCGTTCTCCGCGCAGCACTGTTGATTCTGCTCGCGCAGACGACGGAATCCACCGACATCGTCATCGGAACCCCGGTAGCCGGTCGCGACGACCCGAGACTCGAGCAACTCGTCGGAACATTTACCAACACCGTCGCGATCCGGACGAACATCGCGGCCGCATCGACCGTCGAGGACGTCGTGCGGTCGGCCCGAGCGAGTGAATTACGGGCCTTCGACCACGCGTCGGTGCCGTTCGAGGATGTCGTCGCCGATCTCGCTGCGGACTCGGCGGATGGGCGGCACCCGATCTTTCAGGTGGCGCTGTCGTTGGATGTCTTTGCGACCCAGACCCTCACTACGGGGGACGTGCGCTTCGAGATCACGCCGCGGCCGATCGACATCGCCAAGTGTGACCTTCATTTTCACGTCACCGAACATCGAGACGGCGAAGGGAAGACAGGAGTGGAGCCCGCGGAACGACCCAGGGGCGCTATCTGTACGGACATCGATATCGTCTATCCCACAGCATTGTTCGACGCGAATACCGTTGTGGCACTGGGGCGGCGTCTCGAGCAGATCGTGCATGCGATGGTCGCAGAACCCCACTCGGAGTGGCGAGCTCTGGCAGCACTCGAACCGTCGACGCAACTACTACATGGTGTGTAGCATGTGCGGTGCGTGAGGCGCACGCGACTTCGAAGCCAGCGGGAGAACGCATGCCCACCTTCAACGGTCTACCGGCCCACATTCTGCTCGTTCACTTCATCGTGGTCCTGGCACCGCTCACCGCGATCCTCGCTATCGCCGCCAGCATCTGGACCGGTGTGCGCAGCAGGCTCGTGTGGCTCATCGCAGCCCTGGCGGCGTTCACGCTGGTGCTGACTCCGCTGACGACCGAGGCGGGCGAGTGGCTCGAGAAGCGCGTACCCAAGACCGAGGCGGTCGAACAGCACACCGAGATCGGTGACTGGATGATCTACTTCTCCGTCGGTCTGGTCGTCGTCGCCGCAGCACTGGTGTTCCTGCATCTGCGGGAGCGTCGCGGCAACGCGCCGGTTCGGTGGCAGTCGATTGCGGTGGTGGTCTTGGCCGTGGTGATCGGAGCGACCACAATCGTCCAGGTGTACAGAATCGGTGAGTCCGGCGCTCGCGCCGCGTGGGACGACGTATCGGCGACGGCCGGCGATGAGTGAGCCCGAGCCGAGCCTGCACGAGCACGAACCGCACGGAGATCTGTCCGGTCGACTGAACTGGCTACGGGCCGGGGTCCTCGGTGCGAACGACGGCATCGTGTCCACCGCCGGTCTGGTCGTCGGTGTCGCCGCCGCCACCACCGACCGAGGATCGCTGCTGACTGCCGGTCTCGCGGGTCTCGTTGCGGGGGCCGTATCCATGGCACTCGGTGAGTACGTCTCGGTGAGCACGCAGCGTGATGCCGAGCGTTCGTTGCTGATCAAAGAGCGCCGGGAGTTGGAAGAACAACCCGAGCAGGAATTGGCCGAGCTCGCGGCTCTGTACGAGGCCAAGGGGCTCTCGGCCGACACCGCGCAGACCGTCGCACGCGAACTCACCGAACACGATCCGTTTGCCGCGCACGTGGACGTCGAATTGGGAATCGACCCGGATGCGCTGACGAATCCGTGGCAGGCGGCCGGGTCGTCGGCGGTGTCGTTCGTCAGTGGCGCGCTTCTGCCGCTACTGTCCATCCTGCTGTTTTCCGCGTCGCTGCGCGTCCCGGTGACATTCGTCGTGGTACTGGTTGCTCTGGCCCTGACCGGCAGTATCAGCGCACGTCTCGGCGGTGCGCCCGCTCGGCCGGCAGTGAGCCGGGTAGTCATCGGTGGTGCAATCGCGATGGCTGTCACCTATGCGATCGGCCAACTCGCGGGCGTCGCGGGTATCTGAGATCAGCGGAAAATCGAGGTGGCGGCTTCTCCGGTTTCGGGTGCCACCACATCTTGGACGACGTCGAACAACGCCACCGAGATGACGGTGAATGCGAGGACGAGAACCAGCCCGGCGGCGAGGATTCCGCGGTCGGGACGGTGCCGTGGTGGTTCGCTGAGGGCCTGCACTCGGCGCACGACGTCGCCCCCGGTACTGGCGAGAGCGCGGGTTCCATGGTCGAGGTGGGCCCGCAGCAAAGCAGTTCTGGCTATGGCAGACAACGTATCTCGACGGCCCAGAGCGGCCGCGTTCTCGTCTGCTTGACGCTCCGCGGCATGTCGTACCGTGGCGGACAGCGGCCTGAGAATCGGATCGATCAGGGCCCCGATCTCGCACATCTGGATCCACACGCTGTGACGGTGCCGCAGGTGAGCGCGCTCGTGCTCGATCACCGCGCGTAATTCGTTGTCCGACAAAGCTTCCACGAGGCCGGTCGTGATCACGACGGTACCTCCGCCGGTGGGGACGGCAAAGGCGTCGGGAACGTCGGAGTCGACCACAACGATGCCGCCTGTCGCTCGCGCCTCGTCACCGAATTCGGATGCGATGGACGTGCTGACCACAACGCGTCGAACATGGCGCGCCACCTCGACCGTGCGCCAGAACATCAACGCGCAGAGGATAATTCCCAGCAGCACCCACACAATCTGAGCCGACGCCAGAAGAACCGCGGCCAGCGCGGCCAGGGACGCGGCGACCGCGAACGCGGTGACCATCGACAGGATGGGGAGCAGAACGACTGCGGTCGACGGGTTGAGTCGGCGGTCGATGTGGGCTGCTCCGAATCCCAGCAGCAGCGACAGCACCCACGGCAGCACGGCCACGATCAGGAGCAGGGTCATCGATGCTGCTCGGCTGCGTCAGATTTGGCGAGTAGCTCTCGCAGCGTGGCCTCGTCCTCGGGGTCGAGTGCGGCCACGAAGTTGGCCAGCACGTCCGCACGTTCGGCTCTCGCGCCGAGCTCGGTACGCATCCGCATCGCGGCCCGCAGTGCGGGGATCTCATCGACCGGGGCATTGAGGGTGTAGACGAAGGAACGCCCGCGCCGCTCGCGATCGACGAGGCCTTTGCCGTGCAAGCGCACCAGCGCTGTCATGACAGTGGTGTGAGCGAGCTCCGAACCCAGATGCTCGCGCGCCTGGGCCACCGAGAGTTCCGTGTGCTCGCCGAGCAGCTCGAGGATCGACTCCTCCAACTGTCCGGACGCTCTACGCACTGCGATTCCTCACTCGAGTCGGGTACTTCGAGGATAGGCCAGTTCGATGTCCCTTCACTATCCCGCGGCCTCGAGAATATCGGTCAACGCGTCGATCAAGGCAACCGTGCGCGGTGACGGCGGTCGGCCCTGCATGGTGTGAATCTCGGCGCGACGCTGGGCAAACACCGGATGCACGAGCGGGATGTAGGTCAGGCCCAGTTTACGATCGCCGCCGAGGTCGCTGACAAGCGCGACGCCATCGCTCGATCGTGCGAACTCCAGAATCGGGGCCAGCCGCTCGCACTGCAGGCCTACGTGCGGCGACAGACCTTCCAGCCGCACACCCGCGTCGAACAGTTCGCGTTGACTCGAACCGGTGGTCGACAGCGCAAGAGGATAGGCACAGATGTCGGTCAGGTCGACGCTTTCTCGGTCGGTCAGGGGGTGGCCGGGCGCGACGACGGCGCAGATGGGCACCGTGATGGAGTGTTCGACCGTCACGTCGGTGCGGCGACCGAGCGAGAAGGTGACCGCGACGTCCGCTCGGGCGTCGACTACCCGTCGACTGGCCTCCTCTCGCCCCACCACATCCAAGGTGAACGTGACGGACGGGTGAGTCCGGTGGACCGACGCCATGGCCCGTGGAACCACGGACTGCGAGAACCCCTCGGTACAGGCAACGGTGACGGTTCCGTGCTCGGTGGCGTCGACGCTGCGTATTTCGGCGAGAAGGGTCGAGGACTCCACTTCGTGTCGGCGTGCGTGGGCGAGGAGGCGATGGCCGGCTTCGGTGAGCGTCATTCCTCGGGCGTGGCGCGCGAAGAGCGGCACTCCGACGTCGCGTTCGAGCTTGGCGATCTGCCTACTGACTGCTGACGGAGCCAAGTGTTGCGCCGCGGCCGCCTCGGTGACGGACCCGGTTCGGGCTACTTCGCAGAAGTACGTGAGCGCGGAGGGCATCAAATGCAACGAGATCGCTCCTTCTTTCACAGCACGGTCACAGCGGTGACACGTGATCGTCACCGAGCCTCTCCGGGTCCGAGCGTTGCTTTTGAGGCAACGCAGGGAGCGCCAATCGGCAATGGTGTAGACGGTATCGGGCTCGCTACTGTCAGGCGAACACCAGGCCGACGGCGAGGGAGATTCGATGAAACGCGAGCATGTGATCGCGCAGGCCCAGGACTTCTACGATTCGGGCCAGTTCCACCGCGAACTGTCCGAGCTCGTGTCCGTTCCGTCGGAGAGTCAGTCGGCGGCCGGGCGGGTTGCGTTGTCGGCATATCTCCAGGACCTTCTGGTGCCGCGGCTCGAGGCGCTCGGGTGTGCGGTCGAGACGCACCCCAACCCGGTTGGGGACGGTGGTCCCTTTCTGATCGCCACCCGTCACGAGAGCCCCGACTTGCCGACCGTGCTCTGTTACGGCCACGCCGATGTGGTTCTGGGTATGGCCGAGGACTGGTCGGACGGTCTGTCGCCGTGGACTCTCGTAGAACGGGACGGACGGCTCTACGGCCGAGGAACCGCCGACAACAAGGGCCAGCATCTGGTGAACCTCGCCGCACTGCGGACCGTTCTCGATGCCCGCGGCTCGTTGGGGTTCAATCTGACGCTCCTGTTCGAGACGGGGGAGGAGATCGGATCACCCGGGCTCGAGCAATTCGCGTCCGACCACCGCGAAGAACTCATCGCCGACGTGCTGATCGCCTCGGACGGGCCACGTCTCGATGCCCAGACGCCGACTCTGTTTCTCGGTGCCCGCGGGGGAGTGGACTTCGATCTCGTCGTCGACCTGCGTGAGCG
This sequence comes from Rhodococcoides fascians A25f, assembly GCF_000760935.2. Lineage (NCBI taxonomy): Bacteria > Bacillati > Actinomycetota > Actinomycetes > Mycobacteriales > Nocardiaceae > Rhodococcoides > Rhodococcoides fascians. The sequence goes on from NZ_CP049744.1 coordinate 776,051, forward strand.
CGGCTACCACTCGGGCAACTGGGGTGGACTGCTCCGCAACCCGGCAACCACCCTGGCCGGTGCCATCGGAACGCTCGTCGACGGCCACGGCCGCATTCTGTTGGACAGCCTGGTGCCCAATCAGATTCCGGAGTCCATCGTCGAGGCCCTGCGAGACGTGGAGGTCGGCCGTACCCCGGGCGATCCGGTTGTCGACTCCGGCTGGTCGGCTACCGAATTGTCGCCCGCCGAGCGGGTTTTCGGATGGAACACCCTCGAAGTGATCGCCATGAGCGCAGGCAACATCGCCGAACCGGTCAATGCGATCCCCGGCCAGGCGCGAGCGCGGCTGCAACTGCGGTACGTCGTGGGTACCGACCTCGACGATCTGGACGCGCGGCTACGACGCCACCTCGATGCGCACGGCTACTCGATGGTCTCCGTCGAACTCGGCATCTCGTTTCCCGCCAGCCGAACGGACCCGAACGATGGCTGGGTCCGCACGGTCGCGCGGTCGGTCGAGCGCACAGTCGGATCTCCGGTGACTGTGCTGCCCAACATCGGTGGGTCCCTGCCCAACCACGTGTTCACCGACACTCTCGGCATTCCGACGGTTTGGATGCCGCACTCCTACCCGGGATGCCGTCAGCACGCACCCGACGAGCACATGCTCGCTTCCATCGCTCGTGAAGGTCTCGCGATGGCCGCCGGCCTGTTTTACGACATCGGCAATGTCGCCGGTGGTCACAACACACCGCTCGAATCCGCCAGCGCCTCGCGCTCCTGAACATCACCGGAGAATCCGACATGTCCACTGCACACGTCCATCGAACCCCCGATCGTGACGGCGCGGGTGAAGCCGTTGTGTCCGTGAAGAATCCGGTCCGTGCCATCGCGGCCGCCACCATCGGCAACGCACTCGAATGGTTCGACATCGCCATCTATGCGCTGTTCGCCATTTACATCGGCCAGAACTTCTTTCCTTCGGCCGACCCCGGCGTGCAGCTGGTTCAGACGTTTGCAGTGTTCGGAGTCTCGTATCTGATTCGTCCCCTCGGCGGACTGATCCGCGGGTCCTACGCAGACCGGAAAGGGCGAAAGAAGGCTCTGGTGATGAGCATTCGCCTGATGGTGCTCGGTACCGCGTTGATCGCCTTCATGCCCAACTACGACGACATCGGCATCCTCGCGCCCATCGGAATCATCGTGGCGCGCCTGATTCAGGGTTTCGCTGCAGGCGGCGAATTCGGCGCGGCCACATCCTTTCTCGTCGAACAGAATGGCAAACGTCGCGGATTCTTCGGCAGCTTCCAGTTCGCCAGCCAGGGGCTGGCAACGCTGATGGCGGCCTCGTTCGCAGCCGGACTGACCGCGGTGTTGTCCGAGGCCAGCATGGTGGACTGGGGTTGGCGCGTCCCCTTCATCTTCGGGCTCATGGTGGGCCCGGTGGGGTGGTTCATTCGCCGGCACGTCGACGAATCACCGGCTGTGGTCGCCACGTCGGACGTGCCGAAATCGCCTGTGCGCGATCTGTTCAAGAACCAATGGGGAGGAATCCTCATTGCCGGCGGTGTGCTGGTGGTGTCCACCGCGCTCAACTTCATTCTGCAATACCTGCCGACCTTCGGCATCAAGCAACTGGGACTGAACAACTCGCTGTCGTTCGTCGCACTGATGATCACCGGTGTGATCCTGACGGTGGTGACGCCGTTCGTCGGTCAGTTGTCCGACAAGGTCGGCCGTATCAAGATCATGTTGCCGTCGGCAATTGCGATCGGCGTGAGCGTCGTTCCGCTGTTCATGTGGCTCATCGCGGTGCCGTCGTTCCTCACGCTCGCTCTCGTCATGACCATTCTGGGTTTACTGAAAGCGCTCTACTTCGGCGCGCTGCCGTCGGTGATGTCCGACGCGTTCCCGGTCCATTCGCGGGCCACCGGACTGTCGTTCGGATACAACGTCACCACGGCGATCTTCGGTGGATTCACCCCGACGATCGCGGCCGCTCTGGTTGCCGCGACCGGACAAGCAGTGTCCCCGGGCTACTACATCCTCGCGGTGTCCCTGGTCAGTATTGCTGCGCTCATCGGCGCAGTGCGGATCCGCGGAATTCGATAGCTTACGAATACCTAGCGGTCGGCACGGATATGTAATACGGTTGACTCACCAGCCCACCACCTCGAGGACCAGCGATGAGCGTCGAAGCCAATACTCGCGCGATAGAGAAGACTGTCGTCACCGACTTCAGTGACCGCATGAGCTACGGCTCGTACCTGGACCTCGACACGTTGCTCAGCGCCCAGAAGCCGGTGAGCACCCCGGAGCATCACGACGAACTGCTGTTCATCATTCAGCACCAGACCACCGAGCTGTGGCTCAAGCTGGTGCTGCACGAGACGCTGGCCGCGCGTGCGGCTCTGGATGCCGACGACATCGGCACCGCGCTCAAGTGTGTGGCCCGGGTCAAGCACATTCAGAAGACACTGACCGAGCAGTGGTCGGTGCTGGCCACGCTCACCCCGACGGAGTACTCCCAGTTCCGTGACTTCCTCGGCAACTCCTCGGGTTTCCAGTCGTATCAGTACCGGGCCGTGGAGTTCGTGCTGGGCAACAAGAATGCGGGCATGTTGAAGGTCTTCGAGTCGGATCCTGCTGCTCACGAACAGCTTTCGACTCTGCTGCACGAACCGAGCCTGTACGACGCCTTCTGGCAATCGTTGGCGCGGCAGGGGTACGACGTACCGGCATCGGCCCTCGACCGTGATGTCACGACGGCATACACGTTCAACGAGGACCTGATGCCGCTGATCAAGTTCGTCTACGAGAATCACACCGAACATTGGGCGGTGTATGAGGCATTCGAGGAGCTCGTCGACTTGGAGGAGAACTTTCAGCTCTGGCGCTTCCGTCACATGCGTACGGTGCTGCGCACCATCGGAATGAAGAGCGGAACCGGAGGGTCGAGCGGCGTCGGATTTCTGCAGAAGGCACTCGAACTCACGTTTTTTCCCGAATTGCTCGCTGTCAGAACGGACATCGGACGATGATGGAACGTGCACTCGAGCTCGACGAGAAGGATTCGCTCCGGAGCTATCGCGACAAGTTCCTCGGTAGTGACGACCCGTCGATCACCGCGTATCTCGACGGCAACTCGCTGGGCCGGCCCACCAGGGCAAGCGTCCAACGGATCAACGCCTTCATGACCGACGCGTGGGGCGGACGCCTCATCCGCGGCTGGGACGAGCAGTGGTTCGACCTGCCCATCACCATCGGCGACGCCCTGGCCGACGCCACCCTGGGTGCAGCGCCCGGCCAGACCACCATCGGCGATTCGACGACGGTGTTGCTGTACAAGCTGGCGCGGGCGGCGATCGCCATGCGACCGGGCCGCACCGAGATCGTCATCGACCGTGACAACTTCCCCACCGATCGCTATCTGCTCGAAGGTATTGCGGCAGAGTCGAACATGACGCTGCGGTGGATCGAGACGGACCGCCGCGGTGGCGTCACACCGGAACAACTCGCCGAGGTGGTGGGGGAGAACACCGCCTTGGTGGTGATCACTCACGTTGCCTACCGGTCGGGCGTCCTCGTCGACGTGGCCGAGACGACGCGCATCACGCACGCAGCCGGAGCGCTGATGCTGCTGGATGTGTGCCACTCCGTCGGGTCGGTACCGCTCGAACTCGATTCCTGGGGAGTGGATCTGGCCGTCGGATGTACGTACAAGTACCTCAACGGAGGACCCGGATCACCGGCCTTCGCGTACGTGCGCAGTGATCTGCAGGGCGATTTCGTCCAACCGATCTGGGGCTGGATGGGTCGCGCCGATCCCTTCGAGATGGCACAGGGCTACGTTCCCGCACAGGGTATTCGACGCGTCATCAGTGGCACACCATCGGTGTTCGGCATGATCGCGATGCAGGACACCATCGAGATGATCGCCGAGGTGGGAATGGACGCGATACGCGCGAAGTCCGTTGCGTTGACCGAATACGCCCTCGAGCTCGTTCGCGAGATGCTGGTTCCGCTCGGGGTGGAGATCGCCTCACCCGAGGACTCGAATCGACGCGGCGGTCACGTCACCATCGACCATCCCGAGTTCAAGGCGATCACCGCTCACCTGTGGGAGAAGGGTGTCATCCCGGATTACCGCGCGCCGCAGGGTATTCGCCTGGGATTGAGCCCGTTGAGTACCTCGTACCGAGAGGTGTATCTGGGAATCGTGGCCATCCGTGACGAACTCCGCGCCTAGCACTGCCGGGGCCATCCTCGACGACTTCGACTCTCGACCGGGAAGCGCCACCTCCTTGGTGCGTACCGTGCTCGGGGCTTACGTCCGCCCTCTCGGAGGTTGGTTCGCCATCGCCGATTTTGTCGTCTGGATGGACGCGCTCGGGGTGCCACCGGAGAGCACGCGCATCGCGGTGGCCAGGTTGAAGAAGAAGGGCGTCGTCGAATCGAGTAATCGTGACGGCCGCACCGGCTATCGCATCACCGAGCAGGCCGACGCGATGTTCGCGCGCGGCGACGGTCGGATCTTCGGGTTCCGGCGGATGGCCGACGGCGATCCGTTTCGGCTCATCTCGTTCACCATCCCCGAGACCCAACGCGCCGCGCGCCACCAACTGAGGCGTCGACTCACCGGAATAGGATGCGGCACAGTCTCACCCGGTCTGTGGATCGCACCCGAATATCTCGCGGACGAGGCCGGTGCCATCGTCGACGCGTTGGAGCTCTCGCCCTACGTGACGACGTTCGTCGCCTCCGAGGTCGCGGCGCCGACCACGCTGCGTGAGAGCGCCGCGCAGTGGTGGGATCTGGCCGGCATCGCCGATCGGCATCGAGCATTCTTGGCCGCCTACGACTCCGAGGTCCCGGCCGGGGACCCCCGCGACGCGTTCGTCACTTTCGTGCCGTTGCTCGACGAATGGCGCGTCATTCCCTACGTCGACCCTGGTCTTCCGCCGTCCATGACACCGGAAGACTGGCCGGGCACCCGGGCCGTCGCCACGTTCGAGACGGCCCGGGAGCGCTACTTCGACCTCAGTATGGAATGGGTCGCGTCCTAGCCATCCTGGTACGACGGCTCGCGCTTCTTGATGTAGGAGATGACGCGGTACGTGATCGGCATGACGATGACCTCGGCCAGCGTCTTCCACAGGAATCCGACGATGACGTAGTTGATGAAGTCGGTCCAGGTGCTGATGCCGATGACTCCGGCGGCGATGGAGCAGAAGATCAGCGTGTCGAAGAATTCGCCGACGATGGTGGACCCGATCAGTCGCGCCCACAGGTGCTTTTCCTTGGTGCGTTCCTTGATCTTGACCAGGACGACGGAGTTGAGGAGCTGCCCGACGGTATAGCCGGCGAGACCGGCGAGGACCAGTCGGGGGACGACGCCGACGACGCTCTCGAGGGCGGCCTGGTTCTCGTAGAACGAGGCGGCGGGGAGTTCGATGGCGATCCAGAAGCACACGGAGGTGAGCAGCAGGGAGCCGAAACCGAGATAGATCGCGCGGCGCGTGGCCTTGAAGCCGTAGACCTCGCTGAGTACGTCGCCGAGGATGTAGGCGAGGGGGAACAGAAAGAATGCGCCGTCGGTATTGATCGGCAGGATTTGGAACGGTCCGAGCATGACGTCGGACGAGGCGAAGAAGGCGACACCTTTGCTGGCGGCCACGTTCGAGATCAGCAGCGTCGCCACGAAGAGCGCGACGATGGGGGCGTAGTAACCCTTGCTGATGTGAGCGAACGTGGCCTGCCCAGACTCGGTGCCGCCGTCGGGGGCGGTGTGTTCGGTAGTAGTCACCTCTGGATCCAAGCACCGAGACGACGATGGGCGCGAATCCCGAGGTGAGGGATGCGCGCCCATCGAGGCGGATTACAGGTCAGGCGACGCGGCCACGCACCGTGACGCGGTAAGCGTAGGTACCGGCGATGATCGTGATCGGAATGGTCACCAGCAGACCGAGGCCGACGGGGATCGCACCGACGATGTTGAGGCCGACCAGGGCGAGGGCGAGCACGAAGAGGGTTCCGCCGTTCGACGCGATTGCCTGCGCGCTCGCCTTGATTGCAGGAATCGGCTCGTCACCGCGGTCGATGACGAACTGGAAGGTCCACCACGTGAAGAACGTGATGACGATGCCGGGGATGATCAGCAGGATGTAGCCGATGCCGGTTGCAATGCCGACGAGGATGCCGGCGATGATGACGGACGCGACGTTGCCGAACTGGAAAAAGGACCCGAATGCGGGCTTGATTCCGTCGACCTCGTGCAGTGCGCCGCGAACGAGTGCCGCCTGGATGAGGAGTGCGACGACTCCTATGACGACACTGAAGATCAGGCTGAGAAAGAAGCTGTTGGAGCTCAACACGTAGTTCAGTACGCCCTGGATGATTGCGGCGATCAGGACGATGCCGATCCAGACGAGTGCGTTCTGCTTGAACTTCTCGAAGCCGTAGCCGATGGCCGTTCCCACGGACAGCTGCGTCGGCATCGGTGCCTCACCGAACGCCGGAGGCGGTGGGTAACTGCCCTGTGGGGGAGGCGGGTATCCACCGGGTGGTGGGTAGCCGCCTTGCTGGGGGTAGTCGCCGGGAGGAGGCGGGTAGTTGCCCTGCGCGGGTGGTGGGTAGTTGCCCGGTGGCGGATAGCCGCCCTGCGGCGGGGGAAACCCGCCGGGGTTCTGTGGATCCTTGTCGGGGTCGTAACCGCCTGAGGTCATGATGTCCTTCTCCCTCGGGATAAGTTTGTCGCGGTCACTGTACGTCCGATTGATCCCGAGTTGGGGCCTGTCGCGTTGCAACGTGATCTCGATCGGCTCGTGGTCAGACGATCGAGGGGTCGAACACCCACGGATCGCGTGGCACCTGCGTCGGCTTCCACCGCTCCAGCAGTTCCTCTGCGTTCTTCGTATTCGGCACACCGAGGGAAGCAGTGATGAGCGCCCACGCATCGGGTCGTTCGCGCAGCGTCACCGCGCCGTCCCGCTTGGCAAGACGCTTGCCTTCGACGTTGAGAGCGAGGGGAACATGGACATAAGTAGCGGGGGTGAGGCCCAGGAGTTGAGCGAGGTAGCCCTGCCGTGGGGCGGAGGTGAGAAGGTCGTCGCCGCGCACGATCTGGTCGACGCCTTGCGCGCCATCGTCGACGACGACGGCAAGGTTGTATGCGGGCACACCGTCGGATCGGCGAAGGACGAAGTCGTCCACCTGCCCTCGGAACAGGCCGTGCAGCTGATCGACGATGGTGAATTGTGTTACCTGCGAACGTAATCGAATGGCAGGTGGGCGGTCCTTCGCTGCTTTTTGGTCTGCGGTGAGATTGCGACAGGTTCCGGGATACGCGCCGTCGGGAGCATGCGGCGCGGATGCGGCCTGGAGGATTTCCCGACGCGTACAGAAACATTCGTACGTCAGCCCGGCGGCGGTGAGCGTGCGAATCGTGGCGTCGTAGATTTCCCGACGCTCGGATTGCCGCATGATCGGTCCGTCCCAGTCGAGTCCGACGGCGGCGAGGTCGTCGAGTTGACGTTGCTCGGAGCCGGCTTTCACGCGATCGAGGTCTTCCACGCGCATCACGAAACGTCTCTCGGTGGAGCGGGCGAAGAGCCAGGCCAGTAATGCGGTTCGCAGATTCCCGAGATGGAGATCGCCGGAGGGACTGGGGGCGAAACGTCCGGCGGGCATGGGGACAACTCTAGGTCGCGTGCTGCAGTAGTTGCTCGAGGTGGAGCAGTGACGTCGCCTCGAGGTCCGGTGCGGTGAAGTGCTGTGGGTAGGCGGTGCCGGTTCGGTTGATCCAGGCCGTGGACAGTCCGGCACGGTGGGCACCGTCGATGTCCCACGGGTGGACGGCGACGAGCATGGCCTCGTGGGGTTCGACGCCGCACCGATCGAGCGCGTATCGGTACGACTGTGCGGCGGGCTTCCATGCCCCGGCTTGGTCGACGGACAGCAGCATCTCTGTGTGTTCCAGTACTCCGGCACCTTCGAGCAGTTTTCGAGCGACGCCGACCGCGCCGTTGCTCAGGGTGATCAACCGGATGTCGAGCGCAGTCAGTGCTTTGATGCCGTCCGCTACGTCGGGATGTACGTCCAGGCCCATGAAACCGCCCATGATGTGCTCGACGGCATCGTCGATCCCTCGATCCAGCGTCTTGGGCGGCAGCATCACTGCAAGCAGCCCGGATGCGACGTCCGCGAATGGCCGCGCCGCGCCAGCGGCGGTCAGGGCGAATCCGTCACGCAGGACACTCGCGAACCACAGCGATGCAAGTTCGGCGGGGGCTCCCACGTCGGTGAAGCGATGCGACAACGGAGACATGTCGGACAGCGTTTCGTTGACATCGAAGACGATGACGCGTGGTCGACGCAGTGCAGGCGACTCGTTCGGGTTGTCGGGATCGTTCACGAACTGAGCTCCTTGTGGTGGTTCTCTTTTCCTCGGGCAACGACGAGGCTCACCCGACCGTATCGACATTCTCTTCATCGCGAGTGGACCAGCAATTGCGCAAGCCGCTGCCGTTGCCAGTGACGGGTTCGGAGACCGCCGGGTGCTGTAGGACGCCCGCTGCAGTTGGCTAGGCAGCGCAGTCAGGAGTTGGCAGGTGTGTCTTGACTGAACTTGTTCTGCCAACGGCCATCTCGTTGGAACCAGAGCGAGCTGACGAACATCGCCTCGCCCGCGCTGCGATGAGGCCGGAGGTAGTCAGCGCGATAGCAGAGCATCGCCGCATCCCCAGAAACTTCGATCAGTTTCGCTTCCGAGATCGAGTAGGACGCGATGCTGGGCCCGTCAGCTAGTTGGTTTGCGTGGTCCGCCCTATTGGCGAAACCGGTGGGATACACGCCGACGAAGTCGGCAGACAGCAGTTCGAGATCGGCGTCTGCGTCGCCGTTGGCCAGCGCGTCCCAGACGCGAGACTCGAGATCGATGAAAAACTGGACTTCGAGATCGTGCATCGGGTCAGTATCGCAGCGTGCTCCGGCGGGTGTAGGCGGTCTTGACTTCCGAAGGATGTGGCTCATCCGTGGACGGCGATGACGCCACTGCTTCAGGATCTATCGACTCGAGCCGTTCGCGGCGGCCACATCCAGGTTCGAGTCGGGACTGTGAGCCCTCGCCTGGCAGAGCCGAATTCATGAACGAACTCGTCTGCGTTGCCTTCAGTGTATCGCCGGGGTGGGGGCTTGCGGCAAGACCCCGTCGAGCATGCACACTCTTCCGGCTACCGACACGGAGGAGTTTCTATGGCAGACATGGCCGATACACCGGAGCGTTTTCGAGTGCACGAATCCGGTGCTTACTTTCATGGCACCAAGGCTGATCTCGAGGCCGGTGATTTTCTGGTCCCGGGCTATTGCTCCAATTACCGTCCCGAGCACATCTCGAACTACATCTACATGACCAAGGTGCTGGACGGTGCCGTGCTCGCGGCGGAGATGGCCGTCGGCGAGGGGGATCCGCGGGTCTACATCGTGAAGCCGACCGGCAGTGTGGAGGACGACCCGAACGTGACGGACAAGAAGTTTCCCGGCAACCCGACGCACTCGTATCGCAGCGCAGAACCGGTGCGGATAGTCGAGGAGACGACCGACTGGGTCGGACATTCGCCCGAATACCTGCAGCGTTTCCGAGACGGTCTCGAGAAGTTGAGACAGACGGGCACGGCGGTTCTCTACGACTAGGCGACACCGACCGGTGAGTTTTCGCTCGGACCGAGGTCCACACGAGCATGACGACACAGACAGTTTCCGTTCCCGGTGCAACCCTGACCTATGACGTGATCGGCGAGCTCGAGCCCGGAGTCACACCCCTGTTGCTCATCGGCTCGCCGATGGATGCGGGTGGGTTCGGCACGTTGGCATCGCACTTCCGCGACCGGGTGGTCGTCACGTACGACCCCAGAAATGTCGGACGTAGTCGCCGAGACGACACGACCGCCGCGGTCACCTTCGGCGAACATGCCGACGACCTGCATGCAGTGCTCACCGCCGTCGGCCACGGGCCTGTCGATGTGTTCGCTTCGAGCGGGGGTGCGGTGAATGCGCTGGTGCTCGTAGGCAAGTACCCGTCCGATATTCGGACGTTGGTGGCTCACGAACCACCCGCCGGAGGCACTTTGCCGGACCGCGAGAACATCGCGACAGTGTGCGCGAACATGGTGGCAACCTACGACGCTCACGGCCGCGGGCCGGCAATGGCCGAATTCATGTCGCTGCTCATGCACGCAGGACCCATCGACGACGCGTTCTTCGCACGCCCGGCATCGGACCCGGCGCAGTTCGGCCTCCCGACCGAGGACGACGGAACCCGAGACGACGCACTGATGTCCAACATGCGCGGGGGCGGAGTGGACTTCGCACCGGACGTCGATGCGTTGCGTGCAGCACCTACGACGGTGGTGATCGGCGTAGGGGAAGAATCCGGCGGTTCCGAGGACGGTCACATCGCTGCTCGCGCAGCGTATTCGACTGCGGCGCTGCTCGGATTGGAGCCGACCATCTTTCCCGGCGGCCACTCGGGATTCCTCGGCGGCGAATTCGGTCAGACCGGAAAGCCGACAGAATTTGCCGAGACTCTGCGAAAGGCATTGGGCTGAATAAGGTTTCGGCACACCGAAAACCACTATCGAACCAGGAGTAATCATGGGCCTCATCACGTTGGAGCTGTTCGCCACCCTCGACCTCGTCGCACAATCACCCGGAAGCCCCGAAGAAGATCCCGAGAATTTCCCCTACGGTGGCTGGCAGGCTCCTCTGCTCGACCAGGTCTCCGGGGCGCAAGTTGTCGCCGCATACGAGGGCACGGATGCGCTCTTGCTCGGTCGGCGCACCTATGACATCTTCGCTGCGTACTGGCCGAACCAAAATGATTCGTTTGCAACGTTGTTCAACGCGATCCCCAAATACGTGGCCTCGCGTGGCACACCCGATCTGCTGTGGGACGGTTCGACCCAACTCGGACCGAATCTGGTCGATGCGGTGCGTGAGATCCGAGAGAGACACGACAACATCAAGGTCGTCGGAAGTCTCGATCTGGTACAGACTCTGTTGCGCGAGAAGCTCTTCGATCGACTCGACCTATGGGTGCATCCCATCGTTCTCGGGGCGGGAAAAAGGGTGTTCGCCGACGGAACCGTGCCCAGCAACCTGACGCTGCTCGAGCCACCGGCCGTCGGCGGGAAGGGCACCGTCTACCTGCGTTACGGCCTGGACGCCGGAACCCCGGAAGTCGGCAACATGGACGACGTGCGAGGCGGCTGATCCGGCCGACACATCACTTCTTCTGTCGTCGGCTACCTGCGTGCCAGTCCTGTTGCACTCCTGCCTCGTCCCCCTGAACCCCCAGCGCCTTCAGCTGGGGGAGCTCACGCAGGCTGCGCTTCATCTCGGCGAAGCCGGGGAATCGAGCGAGGCCGATCACGTTGTCCCACAGAGCTACTGCCTCCTCGTCGCTGGGGAGTCGGCTGATCACCGGACCGAAGAACGCGACGCCGTCCGGCGGCTCGAAGGCGATGATGGGCGTGCCGACGTCCTTTCCGGTGAGCGAGAGAGCGTGATCGGTTTCGGCTTGGATCTCGTCGTCGAGAGACGAATCATCCAGTGCTGCAGTGTGATGGGTGGGCAACCCGAGTTCTTCCAGGATCGGCCCCAGGAATTCTGCGGTGCCGCGATGTCCGTGGCTCGCAGCGTCGTCGGGCACCACCTCGGTGTCGAAGATGTGCGTTCCGAGGGCGTCGTACAGCGGCCCGATCGCGGCCGACCCGTGCTCACGACGAACAGAGGCGGCGGCCCGCAACAGTCGTAGACCTGCGGTGTGGCCGGCCTCGTACTCGGGTGGAAAGTGCGCGTCGTAGTCGATGTGGGAATTGAGCAGGCGCAGCGAGATGAACCGCCAGTCGACGGTGTAGTCGCGCTGGGCTTGGACCTTGCGGACCCACTTGCTGGTCATCCAGGCGAACGGGCACACCGGATCGAAATAGAAATCGATATCGGCCATCGAGTGGACGCTCCTTCTCGGGACGGAAGTTCTGTCCACTCGACGGTATACGCCGCCTCCCGGAGCAATCAGCGGGCCGCCTGCGCCGGTATCACCGAGACGGCAGGCCGGGGCAGGTTCCACCGACTGCACCCCTCACCCAGCGCAGCGTCCACAGCGCGCACGACGGACGTCAGGTACGGGACGGAGTAGTTCATCCACTCCTCGGTCGATCCGCCGCTCAGAATGATGCGGTGCACCGGCGACCCGCACGTCGTGGACACGCACGTGCGGCGCAGCGCTTCCTCGGCGGCCGAAGCCCATTCGGCCGGGTCGCCGGAGTTGCTGACGTCGCTGTGGAGGCCGACCACCTGCACTCGGTGACCGCAGAGTGCTGCCGGCGCATCGCTGTCGAGGTAGACGTATTTGGTTCGTTGCGCGCACTGTGTCAATCGAGCGATCTGCGGCTCCGTACCGACGACAAAACGGAACACCCCGCGGTGCACGGCACTGCGGATGCCGTCGGTGCCGGCCCCGCATCGAAACACTATGTGGTTCGGTCGAATCCCGCTGAGCTGCGCACGATCGAGCTCGTCGTCATCGTGCGCGAGGACGGTGACACCGGAGTTCCGTACCCAGGTGGCCAGAGCTCGGTCGCCGAGCTCGGCCGCGCGGATACCGAAGCCGACCCCTGGAATGACCCGACGCATGAGGTGAATCGAATTGTGCAGTTGTGTCGAGTAATCGGGCGCTTCGAGCGAGAGTGTCATGCACTCAGATATACGCCCGCGCGAACCGCTCGGGCGGTTCGTTGACGGAGTTTTGATGCGACGTACCGAGATTCTTACGGCGTGCAGATGGTCGAGGCGCATCTGTTACCGCGGCGTCAAGGTCATCGTCCGCAGCGTCAATTTCCCGTCAAGGCAGGGTCATTCGCCTGGATTCGGGACGATGATCGTCTGGTAGGCCCGCACTCGGCCCAGTATCGACGAGGAGATGTGTTCGATGACTCTGTTGGATTATCTGCCGTCGCTCAGAGGTGCTCTATCGCCGCGGTTGGATCATGCCGTGTGGCCGAGTACGACGCACTATCGACACGGTCGAGTGACGGTGGCAGGAATGTTCCTCGACGACATCGCCGATCGTTACTCGACGCCGGTGTGCGTGATCGACGAAACCAGCCTGCGCGGTAGGTGCAATCGCATCTCGCTCGGGTCGTTCACAGCCGAAATGCTCTACAAGCCAGGCAGTGTGCTGGCCCCGATTGTCGCGCGCTGGATAGGGGAGCAGCACTTGACGCTGGTCGTCGACTCGATGGCAGCGTTGTCGTCAGCTCGGCAACTCGGTGTCGATCCCTCGCACATCGTCGGCCGTGCGCAGAGCGCGCAGGCTGCAGGTCTCCTTCTGTCACTCCCGCCGGGTGAGCGAGTGGGCCGAATCGTCGTCGCCGCAGGTCTTTACCGGGTTCCGGATGTGGACCGTGCCGTAGCCCCCGCGCAGTCGACTCTGGTCAGCACCGATGGCAATCGTGAATACGCGGAGAATGTCATCGCTCAGGTTGTCGATTGTCCTGCAACGGTATTCGACGGTGTCGAATGCAGCGCGTCCACTCTCGATGGGGTGTTCGCACGGATCGTCGAGTCTCTCGGGGTGATGGCTCAGGCCTACCGAGACCACGGTGTGCTCGGCAATCGACTGCATCTGCGGATCGATTCTCGGACGGGACTCGATACTGCGCTCCCGTCCGACGTCGTCGAAGACGCCGTCGACGAAGGCTGCATTCGGCATCGTTTTCCGCGTCCGCAGCTTGCCGTCGAGACCGGGGAGTCGATCACCGACGCGTCCATGGTGACGGTGTGCCGTGTCCGGTCGATCGACCGGACGAATTCGCAACGAGCCGTCGTGGTGGTGGACGGTGGAACCGGTTGCGCCCCGGCCGGTCCGGCCGCGGCGGTCATCGTCAACCGCCACAGCCTCGGCGGTGAGGAATTGTTCGTACTCGCGGACGGCAGTGATCCTCTGCGCCGGTGCGTGATCGTCTCGGAAGTGTCGCTTCCGGCGGATGTTCGGGTCGGTGACGTTCTCGCGATCGCAGACGGTCCCGAGGACTGCCCGAGCGTCCTGACGCTGTCCGACGGCCAAGCCCACCATCTGGATCTGCTCCCCGAGATGCCTGCTCCGGTCCGCTTCACTCCACGAGTCGGTACCCCATACCCGTCTCGGTGATGAGATGCCGAGGCTTGCCAGGGTCGACTTCGAGCTTGCGTCGAAGTTGAGACATGTAGATCCTCAGATAGTTGGAGCCGTGATCGTGCCCTGGGCCCCAGACAGTTCGGAGTAGTTCTTTCTGCCCCACCAGCTTGCCTGCATTGCGGGCCAGCATCTCGAGGACTCCCCATTCGGTACGCGTGAGATGCACGATCTCGCCGTCCCTGGTCACCCTCTTGGAGGCCAGATCGACGGTGAAAGACGAGGTGGTCACGAGCGGGTCCGTAGGCGACGTCCTGATGGCTCGTCTGCGGACGGCGACGCGTAGCCGGGCCAAAAATTCGTCCATCCCGAACGGTTTGGTGATGTAGTCGTCGGCACCGGCGTCGAGGGCCTCGATCTTGTCGCCGCTGTCGGTGCGCGCGGACAGCACGATCACCGGAATCTCGCTCCATCCTCGCAAGCCGGCGAGCACGTCCAGGCCGCCGATATCGGGCAGTCCGAGGTCGAGGATGACGACATCGGGGTGCTCGGACGCAATGGCGCGTAGCGCGCCGGTCCCAGTGGCCGCGGTGACGACGTTGTAACCGCGGGCGGTGAGGTTGATGCGCAGTGCGCGCACGATCTGCGGTTCGTCGTCGACAACCAGAACCTTGATCGCGGAACGGGATTCACCCATGGGTCTGCCCGGAGAAGTCGCTTCTGGCAGTCGATTCCGCTCGGGCCAATTCGACGGTCATGGTCACCCCGCCGCCTGCAGTATCGGACACCGTCACCGAGCCTCCCATGGCTTCGACGAACCCACGCACAACGGAGAGTCCGAGCCCGACGCCCGTGGTGTTGTCGCGGTCGCCCGATCGTTGGAAGGACTCGAACACGGCCTCTTCGCTTCCGGGAGCGATCCCAGGGCCGCTGTCGGCAACGGTGATCACCGCTCGGTCGCCGATGTAGGCGGCCCCGACCCGCACCGGCGATCCGGGGGCGTGTCGCAGCGCATTGTCGATCAAATTCGCCAGCACGCGCTCGAGCAGACCTGCGTCGGCAGAGACAGCGACGTCGTCGACATCGACGATGACGAGTTCGCGACCTGTGTGTGTTCCGACGAGCGCTGCGTCAACCGCGTCATCGACGTACACGATGGACCGGCTCGGTTGGATGACCCCCGCCGCCAACCGTGACGAATCGAGCAGGTTGCCCACCAGGCCCGTCAGCTGGTCGGTCGATTCCTCGATGGTCGCCAACAGCTCGGCGGTGTCCTCGGCAGAGAATTCGACATCGGTCGCACGCAGACTCGACACCGCAGCCTTGACCGCGGCGAGCGGCGTTCGTAAGTCGTGGCTGACCGCAGACAGCAGCGCCCGCCGAAGACGGTCGGCTTCCTTCAATCCTGCTGCGGCGCTGCCCTCCTGGGCGAGTTCGGTCTGCCTGATCAGACCCATTGCCTGGTTGGCTACTGCGCTGAGCACACGTCGATCGTGGGCGCCGGTCTTGGTACCGGACAGGAGCAACGTGAAGGAACCGTCGGGGGTGTCGATCGCGGTGTCGGCGTCATCGGGCACGGCGGGTGGAGAATCACCGACAGATTCGACGATGACACCAGCGCCTCTGATGATCGAGACCGCACGTTGGGAGTACGTCTCGCGGACTCGTTCCAACAGCGTTCGAATGTCGCCGCCGCGCAACACCGTTCCGGCGAACAGTGTCAGGAGCTCGGCTTCCTGTGACGCTCGCCGAGCTTCGCGGGTGCGTCGGGCGGCCGCGTCGACGAGAAATGCCACTGCCACTGCCATGATGAGCAGCACCACGGTGGTGACGAAGTTGTCGGGTTCGGCGATGGTGAAGCTGTACCGCGGGTCGGCGAAGAAATAATTGAGCAGCAATCCTGCGATCAACGCCGACAGTGCTGCGGGCGCAACGCCGCCCAGGAGCGCAACGGCGAGTACGACCATGAAGAACAGGGCGCTCTCGCCGCCGAGATCGAGATACGGATCCACCAGCAGCATCGCCAGGGCCGAGACGACGGGTACGACAACAGCGGCGACCCAGGACAGAATTCGTCGGTGCTTCGGATTGGGCGGAATCAGCCGGCCGAGCCGAAAACCTCGACTGGTCTGGTTGTGGGTGACCATGTGCACGTCGATCTTGCCCGAGTTCTGAATGACCGCAGCACCGATGCCCTCGTCCAGTATTCGGGCCCAGCGAGACCGCCGCGAGGTTCCGATGACGAGCTGGGTTGCGTTGGCCCCTCGTGCGAAGTCGAGCAGCGTGGTCGGCACATCGTCACCGACGACACTGTGCATGCTTGCGCCGAGACTCGCTGCGAGTACGCGGACCTTCCCCATCTGCGGTGCCGAGACGCCGGTGAGGCCGTCACCGCGGATCACGTGCAGCACCATCAGTTCCGCGCTGGACCGCGAGGCGATCCGGCTTGCGCGACGCAACAGGGTCTCGGACTCCGGTCCACCGGTCACCGAGACGACAACACGCTCACGGGCCTCCCACGTGTCGGTGATGTCATGTGTGCTGCGGTATTTCGCCAACGCGGCGTCGACCTGATCGGCGATCCACAACAACGACAGTTCGCGCAGGGCAGTCAGATTGCCTTGGCGGAAATAATTGCTCAGCGCTGCGTCGACCTTCTCGGCTGCGTAGATGTTTCCGTGGGAGAGTCTGCGGCGCAGCGCTTCTGGAGCCACGTCGACCAATTCGATCTGTTCCGCTGCCCGCACCACCGAATCCGGGACGGTTTCTCGTTGCGGTACACCGGTGATCTGCTCGACAACATCGTTGAGACTCTCCAGATGCTGCACATTCAGGGTCGAGACCACATCGATTCCCGCTGCCAGCAATTCCTCGACGTCCTGCCAGCGCTTCTCATGGGCGCTACCCGGGGTGTTGGTGTGGGCGAGTTCGTCGACGAGCACCAGAGAAGGCTCGCGCTCGATGATCGCCGCGACATCGAGTTCCTGCGCGATCGATCCGCGGTAGTGAACTATCCGCGGAGGAACCAGTTCGATGCCGTCCAGTAAGGCGGCGGTGCGGGCGCGGCCGTGGGTTTCCACCACGCCCGCGACCACATCGCATCCACGTTCTTGTCGACGGTGCGCTTCACCGAGCATCGCGAACGTCTTACCGACCCCCGGCGCGGCCCCGAGATAGATGCGCAATTCACCGCGATCGAGTCCGCCGGACCCCCGCTTGCCGGTCTTTTTTCCCATGTCTCTACCTGCTGCCCTGGACCGTCGAGGTTCAGCTCGTTCCGCACCCCGGTGCCGTCAGTCCCAGAGCAACATTGAGCTCCGGCACGTTCACGGTCTCGTTGCCGAGGAACCCGAGCTGCCTGCCGTCGGTGTGTTCGGCGACCAGAGCCGTCACCGCGTCGACGCTCATGTTGTTGACCTGCGCGACGCGTTGGATCTGGATCGCCGCGTAGGCGGGGCTGATATCAGGATCGATACCCGAGCCGGATCCGGTGACCGCGTCCACCGGTACAGCGGCCGGGTCGACGCCTTCACGTTCGGCGATGACGGCACGACGTTCCTCGATGAATGCCGCCAGTGCTTCGCTACTGGGGCCCTGGTTGGTCGGCAGCGACGCGGCCGGGTCGCTCGCGGCAAAAGCATCCTCGTCGGAGATGGACCCGGTAACTCGGTTGTGGAAGAACGGATCCGGCGCTCCCGCTTCGACCTGCGGGTCGACACCGATCAGACTGCTACCGACGACGCACCCGTTCGCGTCACGCAGCGGCGACCCCTCGGCTGCGCTGGATCCGATGCGGCTCACCGCCCACACTGCCGCTGGATACCCGATACCGACGATGACCGTCAGCGCCAGCAGCACCGACAGTCCTGCCACGATCTGACCGAGAAATCTCTGTACGAAACGCATGTCAGCCTATCCCTGGGATGAAACGAACGACGAGGTCGATGAGCCAGATTCCGATGAACGGGGTGATGACGCCGCCCACTCCGTAGAGCAGCAGATTGCGGCGCAGCAGTGTCGAAGCGCTCGACGGGACGTAGCGAACACCTCTGAGCGCCAGCGGAATCAGCCCGATGATCACCAGAGCGTTGAAGATGACCGCAGACAGAATCGCCGATTCGGGAGTGGCGAGCCGCATGATGTTGAGGCCGTCGAGTTGTGGGTAGACGACGCTGAACATCGCCGGCAGAATCGCGAAGTACTTCGCGAGGTCGTTGGCGAGGGAGAACGTCGTCAACGCTCCGCGGGTGATCAAGAGCTGCTTACCGATTTCGACGACCTCGATCAACTTGGTCGGATCGGAATCGAGATCGACCATGTTGCCGGCCTCTTTTGCTGCTGACGTGCCGGTGTTCATCGCGACACCGACGTCGGCCTGCGCCAGAGCGGGGGCGTCGTTGGTGCCGTCGCCCGTCATCGCGACCAGGCGGCCGCCTTCCTGCTCCTTGCGAATCAAAGCAAGCTTGTCCTCGGGTGTGGCCTCGGCGAGGAAGTCGTCGACACCTGCTTCGGCCGCAATGGCTTTCGCGGTCCGCGGATTGTCGCCGGTGACCATGACAGTCCTGATTCCCATGGCCCGCAATTGAGCGAATCGCTCCGCGATGTGGGGTTTGACGACGTCGGAGAGTTCGATGACACCCAGTGCGCGCGCGGGACCGCCCTGGGGCGCAGTAGCGACCACCAGCGGTGTGCCGCCCATCTCGGCGATGCTGTTCGAGATGTCGTCGATCTCCAGGGAGATCGAGGGGCCGCCGTTGCTGCGGACCCACGCCAGCACCGAATCCGAAGCACCCTTACGGACCTGGGTGCCGTCGAGATCGATTCCGCTCATGCGGGTTTGGGCGGTGAAGGCGACGAACTCGCCGGTCTTCTCGGTGTCCGTGGCGTGCAGGGGCAACGAGTATTCGACTCCGCACAGATCGACGATGCTGCGGCCTTCGGGTGTGCCGTCGGCGAGGGAGGACAACCGTGCTGCTGCGGCGAGTTCGCCTGCCGTCGTGCCCGGCGCGGGATGAAGCCCGGTCGCACGACGGTTGCCGAAGGTGATCGTGCCGGTCTTGTCCATCAGGAGCGTGTCGATGTCGCCCGCTGCCTCGACGGCGCGGCCCGACATCGCCAGCACGTTGCGCTGAACCAGTCGGTCCATACCGGCAATTCCGATGGCGGACAACAACGCTCCGATGGTGGTCGGAATCAGGCACACCAGTAGCGCGATCAGCTTGATCGGGTCTTGCTGCTCGCCGCCGTACGCGCCCATCGGTCCGATCGCGACGACGGCCAGCATGAAGATGATCGTCAGCGAAGCCAACAGGATGTTCAGCGCGATCTCATTCGGGGTCTTCTGGCGCGATGCACCCTCGACGAGGGCAATCATCCGGTCGACGAAAGTCTGGCCCTGAGCCGCGGTGATACGGACTACGATCTCGTCGGAGAGCACTCCGGTGCCGCCGGTCACTGCGGAACGGTCACCGCCCGATTCGCGGACGACCGGCGCAGACTCGCCGGTGATCGCCGACTCGTCCACGCTCGCAATGCCTTCGATGACATCGCCGTCTCCCGGAATGATCTCGCCGGCGGAGACGACGACCTCGTCACCGACCTTCAACTCGGTGCCGGGAACCTCTTCGATGGTCCCGTTCGATGTCCGACGGCGCGCGACCGTATCTCGCTTGACCGCACGCAGGCTCGCGGCCTGGGCCTTGCCACGGCCTTCGGCCACGGACTCGGCAAGGTTGGCGAACAGCAACGTGAACCACAGCCAGGCCGCTACGAGCCACGAGAACACAGACGGGTCGAGGATTGCGAGGACAGTGGTGACGACGGAGCCGATGAGTACGACGAACATGACCGGGTTGCGGGCAAGATGCCGAGGGTCGAGTTTGGCGAACGCGGACGGCAGTGACGTCCACATCTGCCGGGGGCTGAAGTACCCGGATCGGACCGGGGTAGGGGAGTCGTCGACGTCGGATTCGTCGTCGACGAGCCTGGATGAGGTGACGGTCATTGCAGTGCCTCTGCGATCGGGCCCAAAGCCAGGGCCGGGAAGAATGTCAGTGCCGCAACAAGAACGGCGGTTCCGAGTACCAGTCCGGTGAACAATGGTCCGGTCGTGGGAAGGGTGCCGGGATTCGGAGCGGTGCGTTTGGATGTGGCGAGCGAACCGGCCAGTGCCAATACGAAGATGATCGGAAGGAAGCGTCCGAGCAGCATCGCAATACCCAGGGACGTCTGGAACCAGTCGCTGGTGACGGTCAACCCGCCGAACGCGCTGCCGTTGTTGTTCGAGGCGGAGGCGTAGGCGTAGAGGACCTCGGTGAATCCGTGTATCGACCCTGGCGTACCCGGGTCACCCGAATTGCCCTGGAAGCCGGTGGTGGAGGACAGGATCACGGTGATCGAGGTGCCGATCAGAACCAATGCGGGCATCACCAGTACCGACAGCGCGGCGAGGGTGATCTGGCGCTGCCCGATCTTCTTGCCGAGGTACTCGGGCGTGCGGCCGACGAGGAGTCCACCCACGAACACCGCGATGATCGCGAGCACCAGCAGTCCGTACAGACCGGTTCCGACACCGCCAGGAGCGATTTCGCCGAAGAGCATGTTCAGCAGGACGGCTCCTCCGCCGAGGGGAGACATGCTGTCGTGCGCGGAATTGACTGCGCCGGTGGAAGTTCCCGTTGTCGCAACAGCGAAGAGGGTCGATCCGGGAATGCCGAACCGAACTTCCTTGCCCTCCATCATCGAACCTGCTGCCTGCGCGGCGACGCCGCGAGCACCGGATTCTGCGACTGCAGTGACCGTGAGGAGTGCTGCGAACAGTGCCGCCATGACCGCGAGCAGGGTCAGGCCCTGACGACGATCGCCCACCATCGTCCCGAACGTACGGGTCAGTGCCACCGGGATGAGCAGGATCGAGATGATCTGCACGACGTTGGTCAATGGGGTCGGGTTCTCGAACGGGTGCGCGGAGTTCGCGCCGAGGATCCCGCCACCGTTGGTGCCCAGTTCCTTGATCGCCTCCTGCGATGCGACAGGAGCCAAAGCGTTCGAGACCGACGACCCGTCGAGTCCCGTCGAGGCGAAACCTGTGCTGAAGGACTGAATTACGCCTTGCGTCAGCAGAATCAGTGCGATGACGAAAGACAGCGGTAGCAGGATACGGAGGATTCCGCGGACCAGGTCGACCCAGAAGTTGCCGATCTCACCGCCGGCCCGTACGCGCACGAAACCTCGCACGACGGCGATGGCGACAGCGAGGCCGACTGCGGCAGAAACGAAGTTCTGCACCGCCAAGCCCAAGGGCTGCGTCAGGTTCGACATCGTGGTCTCGGGTGTGTACGACTGCCAGTTGGTGTTGGAGACGAAGGAGATCGCGGTGTTGAACGCGACCGACGGGCTCACTCCCGACAGTCCTCCGTTCAGCGGGAGAACACCCTGAACTCGTTGCAGCGCATAGAGAAAGAGGACACTCGCAGCGGAGAAACCGAGTAGCGAGAGCGCGTATCCGACCCAGGTCTGCTGGGAGCGCGGGTCGATTCGGCAGAGGCGGTAGATGAGCTTTTCGATACGAAGATCTGCCCACACGGTGGTGCCGCCGCGGGTGCGCTGCAGGGTGGCTGTACTCCCTGCGGCACCGAGGCTCTCTGTTCTCGAGTCGACATCATGTTCGGTGGCAAAGACTTTCGCCATGTAGTCACCGAGAGGTACGTACGCGATCGCCAGAACGACGACGACCACGAGGATCTGGAGCGATGCTGCCAGAGCTGCGGTCATGGTCTCAGAACCTCTCCGGGTCGAGCAGTGCCACGAACAAATAGATGACCACCGCGGCGGCGATCACCACGAGTACGACGTTGATGGTTCCGTCGAGCGTCATTTCGCCTTCGCCTTCGTAGTGGCAGTGGTCGCCAACGCCCGCAGGATCAGTGCACACACACCGAACCCCGCGGCCGTGACGAGGAGATAACCCAAATCAGCCATGAACGTTCAAGCCTCTTCGACATAGTGTGGTCCAACGCATCATCAGCGCTGGTCGGAGGCTCTAGAGCTTCCGGTCATCGATATGTTTACGCCGTCGAAATTGGCCCGAAGACGATCCTTACGGATCCTTTACGCCTGGGAATTCAGTCATGACACAAATATGACGCGGCCTTTTAGTCAGCTCTCTCCCAGCAGAGCCGAGCGCTGCTCGGTGACGACCGCGCGGATCGCGTCGACCACTGCCGACACCTCCGGTCGTCGCAGGGTTTCGGTGCGGGTGACGAGCCAGTAGGTCAGTTTCACGGCGATGGCGTCGGGCAGGATTCGGTGAAGGTCGGAGTGACGGTCTGCCATGAAGCACGGCAGCAGTCCGATTCCTGCTGATGCTCGAGTGGCTTCGACGTGGACGAAGACGTTGGTGGAGGTGACCGATTCGCGCATCGTCGGGGTGAAGTTGGGGGCCAGATCGAGATCGTCGACGTGCAGCATCGAGTCGATGAAATAGATGAACGGGTGTGCGGAGAGGTCGGCCGGCACCTGCGGTGTTCCGTGTTCCTTCAGATACGCCTCGGAGGCGTAGAGGCCGAGTAGATAGTCCCCGAGCCGGATGGCCTCCGCGCGATGCACCTGCGGTTGTCCGACGACGATCTCGATGTCCAGGCCCGATCGTTGCTGCGACGCGCGTCTGGTGACCGCGACGATTTCCACGGACACCCGCGGATGAGCGCGCTGCACCCGCGCCGCGGCCGGGGCTGCGATGTAGGCACTGAATCCGTCGGTCGCCGAAATACGGACCACGCCTTCCAGCGCGCCTGCATCGCTCGAGACGAGGGTGCGCAGCGCATCCTCGACAGCCTCGGCGGCGGCCAGCGCCCCGTGGCCCAGTTGCGTCAGCTCCCAGCCGCCGGCTCCACGGGTGAGGACTCGGCCGCCGAGCGTGTCCTCGAGTGCGGCGATGCGTCGGGAAATGGTCGTGTGGTTGATGCCCAGGTCGTCGGCTGCGGAGCTGTAACGACCGGTTCGACTGACGGCGAGCAGCACCAGCAGGTCGTCTGCACTGGGGATCTTCGCGCCACCGCGTGTCATGTGTGCAGTTTTGCAGATCCCACCTGCGTTCATGGCTCTTGCGCCCAGAAACATCTGCACCAATACTCAGAGCAACCCCGCTACATGTGTGGTCTGTCACAGATACGAGCACGCAGTGCCGAGCAACACAGGAGAAGTTATGAGCGTCGATCAGCCGCTGACCGAACGACCCGAACCACCGGATCCCGATGCCACCCCCGCAGGCCTGAAGAAGGTCGTCGGAGCGTCGATGGCAGGCACCATCGTCGAGTGGTACGAGTTCTTTCTCTACGGCACCGCCGCAACGCTGGTGTTCAGCAAGATCTTCTTCGCTGCCGGAACCAGTGAGCTCGACGCGATCCTCGCGGCTTTCGTCACCTACGCCGTCGGCTTCGTCGCTCGACCGTTGGGCGGCATCGTCTTCGGCCACTACGGCGACAAGTACGGCCGAAAGAAGTTGCTGCAGTTCAGCCTCGTCCTCGTCGGCGGAGCCACGTTCCTCATGGGCTGCCTGCCGACGTTCGAGGCGATCGGCTACTGGGCACCGGCATTGCTGGTGACGTTGCGCTTCATTCAGGGCTTCGCCGTCGGCGGCGAATGGGGAGGCGCGGTTCTCCTTGTGGCAGAACACAGCCCGAACAAGTCTCGCGGATTCTGGGCCAGCTGGCCGCAGGCCGGTGTGCCCGCAGGTAACCTGCTCGCCACCGTCGCGCTGCTGGTCCTGACGACCACCCTGTCCGACGAAGCCTTCCTCAGCTGGGGCTGGCGCGTCGCGTTCTGGCTCTCCGCCGTCATCGTTTTCGTCGGCTACTACATCCGCACCAAGGTCTCCGACGCCCCGATCTTCCTCGAGGCACACAAGCAGGCCGAGGTCATCAAGGCCGCGTCGTACGGCGTCTTCGAGGTCGTCAAGCGTTACCCGCGTGGCGTATTCACCGCGATGGGCCTGCGCTTCGGTGAGAACGTCATGTACTACCTCGTCGTCACCTTCTCCATCACGTACCTCAAGGTCGAGGTGGGTACCGACACCAGCACGATCCTGTGGTGGATGCTGATCGCCCACGCTATCCACTTCTGCACGATTCCGTTGGTGGGCAGGCTCGCCGACCGCATCGGTCGTCGTCCGGTGTACTTCGCCGGTGCGCTCACCGCGGCCACGTGGGGCTTCTTCGCGTTCCCCATGATGAACAGTGGACACAACGTCGTCATCCTGCTGGCCATCATCATCGGCCTGATGTTCCACGCCTTCATGTACGCCACGCAGCCCGCCATCATGGCCGAGATGTTCCCGACGCGTATGCGGTACTCCGGTGTGTCCCTGGGCTATCAGGTCACCTCGATCGTCGCCGGTTCGCTGGCCCCGATCATCGCGGTCAAGCTGCTCGACATCTACGGCTCGTCCGTACCGATCGCGGTGTACCTGGCCGTGGCCTGCGCCATCACCGTGGTTGCCGTCGTCGTCGCTCGGGAGACCAAGGGACTCGCGCTCGAAAGCATCGACATCGCCGACGCCAAGAACCTGGCCACCGAGGCCGAGTTGGCGAAGGCCGGTCTGCTCGATCAGAATGCACAGCGGTGACCGACCTGAACGGACGCTCCGCCCTCGTCACCGGGGGAGCGTCCGGCATCGGGGCTGCGTGTGCGCGAGAGCTCGCCGGCCGCGGTGCACGCGTCACCGTCGCCGATGTGAACGACGTTGCCGCAAAGGAATTGGCGTCGGAGATCGGCGGTGAGGTGTGGTCGGTGGATCTGCTCGACACCACCGCGCTGGACGATCTTCGCTTGGACATTGACATCTTGGTCAACAACGCGGGTATCCAAACCGTCGCACCGATAGTCGACTTCGACCCAGGCGCGTTCCGCAGAATCCAGACGCTGATGGTCGAGGCTCCGTTCCTTTTGGTTCGGGCTGCGTTGCCGCACATGTACTCTCGCGGCTTCGGGCGGGTGGTCAACCTGTCATCGGTGCACGGACTGCGGGCCTCGGAATTCAAGGTCGCCTACGTCACCGCCAAGCATGCACTCGAAGGACTGTCGAAAGTGACGGCCCTCGAAGGCGCAGCCCACGGAGTGACGAGCAACTGCGTCAACCCGGGATACGTACGTACGCCATTGGTCGAGAAGCAGATCGCAGACCAGGCCAAGGCACATGGGATTCCCGAGAACGAAGTACTCGAAAAGGTGCTGCTGACGGAGGCTGCCATCAAGCGACTCGTCGAACCGGCCGAAGTCGCCTCACTGGTGGGCTGGTTGACCTCCGAGAACGCGGGCATGGTCACCGGGGCGTCGTACACGATGGACGGTGGTTGGTCGGCTCGTTAGGTTCGGTGCCGCCCGTTCCGCGTCAATGGACCACTGCACACGTCTGAGCGCGTCAATGTGCCATCGACGCGGAATCACGAACTGGGTGGATGGACCCTTGCATACGTCTGACCGGTGCAAGGGTCCATTGACGCGAACGGGGTGGGCGCGCGAACGGGGTGGGCGGGCGAACGGGGTGGGCGCGCGAACGGGGTGGGCACGAACCAGGGCGGGCGATCGGGCCCGCGCGCGAATGGCAACTCCCTCGAACAGCAAGAAGCCCCCGTGACATGTCACGGGGGCTTCTCTGGCGGAGGATAGGGGATTTGAACCCCTGAGGGCGTTAACCCAACCCGCGTTCCAGGCGAGCGCCATAGGCCACTAGGCGAATCCTCCGTGGGGGAGCTTACCCGGTTACCCCCACCATCTCCCAAATCGGGAGGCGCGAAGGGTGGTGATGCGACCACGCCGCGGGGACGGCTACACTTCCTAACGGATCCCGCGCGGCGCGCATCCTGTGAACTCCCCCAGGGCCGGAAGGCAGCAAGGGTCAATGGGCTCTGCCGGGTGCGCGGGGTCCCCTTTATTTCAGTGACATCAACACTGTCCGGGGAACCCAGTCACCGAGAGGCCGCTCCGCATGCCAGCGCAAACCCAGTTGGGTCTGATGAACCATGAGGAGCTCGCCTCCGAGCACGAGCGGCAGAGCGCGAAGTACACGCAGCTCAAGGCCGAGAATCTGAAGCTCGATCTCACCCGCGGCAAGCCGTCACCCGAGCAGCTCGATCTTGCTGCCGATCTGTTGACGCTTCCCGGCGCGGATTTCAAGGACGGCAACGGCACCGATTGCCGCAACTACGGCGGCCTCGCGGGTCTGCCGGAATTGCGTGCCATCTTCGGTGAACTGCTCGGTATCCCGGTGAAGAACTTGCTCGCCGGCAACAATGCGAGCCTCGAGATCATGCAGGACCTGGTGGTCTGGGCTCTGCTGCACGGTCTGCCCGATTCGCCCCGCGCCTGGTCGGCCGAGCCGAACATCAGATTCCTCTGCCCATCACCCGGCTACGACCGGCACTTCGCGATCACCGAGAGCTTCGGCATCGAGATGATCCCGGTTCCGATGGGGCCCGACGGCCCGGACGTGCACGAGATCGCCACTCTGGTGGCGTCGGATCCGCAGATCAAGGGCATGTGGGTGGTGCCGAACTACGCCAATCCCACCGGTGCCGTCTACTCGGAGGAAGTCGTTCGCGCGCTGGCCACCATGCCCGCTGCAGCACCCGACTTCCGTCTGTTCTGGGACAACGCCTACGCGGTGCACCCGCTGACCGAGGAGTTCGCGCCGTCCTACGACGTCATCGGGATGGCAGCCGAGGCAGGTTTCCCCAATCGTGCGTTCGTGTTCGCCTCGACGTCGAAGGTCACGTTCGCCGGTGCGGGCGTCAGCTTCTTCGGCAGTTCCGAGGAGAACCTCGCCTGGTATCAGAAGCACCTCGGCAAGAAGAGCATCGGTCCGGACAAGCTCAACCAGCTTCGCCATCTGCGTTTCTTCGGCGACGCCGATGGGGTGCGGGCTCACATGGCCAAGCATCGCGAGATCCTGAAGCCCAAGTTCGCTCTGGTGCAGCAGATCCTCGAAGATCGGCTCGGTGCGTCGAAGATCGCCTCGTGGACCGAACCCAAGGGCGGTTACTTCATCAGCCTCGACGTGCTCGACGGAACGGCCGCGCGGTCGATCGCGCTGGCCAAGGACGCCGGAATTGCGTTGACAGCCGCCGGCTCGGCCTTCCCGTACGGAAAAGATCCGGAAGACAAGAACATTCGCCTCGCCCCGAGCTTCCCTTCGCTCGGTGAGCTGGAGAAGTCGATGGACGGCGTCGCGACCTGCGTGTTGCTGGCCGCGACGGAGAAACTGCTCGAAAGCTAGTGGTGTGGTTATGTGCCTCAGGGGGCACATAACCACACCACTGCGCTAGCGCACTCAGTGCCCGACGACAACCGCACCTTCGGGAGCCGAGGGCAACGGTCCCTTCTTCAGGAGCGTGGCCGACAGCACTGCACCGAGCAGGAAGATTCCCGACGCCCACCAGAACGTGGTGGTGTAGCTGGCGATCTCGGCATTGGCCTGCAGCAGAGCCGCATCGGTTGCCGTTGCCATGTTGGTGCTGACGTAACTGGTGGCCGCGTTGGCGGCGACGGTGCTGAGCAGCGCCGTGCCGATCGAGCCGCCCACCTGCTGCATCGTGTTCACCGTGGCCGACGCGACGCCGGAGTCGTCCGGGTCGACGCCCGAGATCGCGCCCTGCATGGCCGGTGCCATGGTGGCTCCGAGTCCGAGGCCCATGATGACCAGGCCGGGCAGGATGTGTGTGACGTAGCTGCTGTCGATGTCGATCTGCGTCAGCAGTCCCATTCCGACGGAAGCCACGATCAGGCCGGTCGTCATCAGGATGCGGGGTCCGAAGCGTGGGAGGATCAGTGCCGTGGACAGTGTCGCCGTGAGAATCAGCGACGCGATCATCGGCATGAATGCGAACCCGGTGGTGATGGGTGTGTACTTCAGGGTGTTCTGTAGGTAGTACGTCAGGAACAGGAACACCGCGAACATGCCTGCGCCGGTGACGAATACAGCGAGGAACGATCCCGCACGAGTACGGTTCAGCACGATCCGCAACGGCAGCAACGGGTGCTCGACGCGCATCTGGATGGTCACGAACACCGCGAGCAGGACGACACCTGCGGCGAGGAATCCGAGGGTGACCGAGTTGCCCCAGCCGTCGGACTCGGCGTGGGCGAAGCCGTAGACGATCGAGAACAGCGCGGCCGAGACGGCGATCGTGCCGGGGATGTCGAGCTTAGGTCGGACGTCGACCTTGTGCTTGGCCAGGAACAGGAAGCCGCCGACGAATGCGAGCGCGGCGAAGATCAGGTTGACGTACAGGCTCCAGCGCCAGTTGGCCCATTCGGTGAGCATGCCGCCGAGCAGCAGGCCGAGTGCGCCGCCGCCGCCGGCGATGGCACCGAAGATGCCGAATGCCTTGGCGCGTTCCTTGGTATCGGTGAAGGTGGTGGCCAACAGAGACAGAGCCGCGGGCGCGAGGAGAGCGCCGAAGACGCCCTGACCGGCGCGGGCGGCGACGAGCATGCCGAAGTTGACGGCCGCGCCGCCCACCGCCGACATCAGCGCGAAGCCGACGAGTCCGATGAGGAAGGTGTTGCGTCGTCCGAACAGGTCGCTGAGGCGGCCGCCGAGCAGCAGCAGGCTGCCGAACGCGAGTGCATACGCGGTGACGACCCAGGAGCGGTCGGCGTTGTCGAAGCCCAGGTCGAGCTGGGCGGCGGGGAGTGCGATGTTCACGATGGTCGCGTCGAGCACGACCATGAGCTGGGCCAGTCCGAGCGTCGCGAGAATCAGCCAACGATTCCGATGCGCGCGCTCGTCGACCGGCGAAGTGGTCGACGTGGCGTCGCCCACGTTCTCCGATGAAATGGTGGTCATAGTGTCCTCGGTTCGACTATGCGGAGGTGTACCCTCCGGTTGTAGAGCAAAGGTAGCAGCTAAGTGGAGGAATGTCCTCCGCTTATCGGGTGAAACGGACATCGAATGAGTGTGAGAGCGGACACAGCGGCATCGAAGCCCCTAAGGGCAGATGCCGAACGCAATCGACGTCGCATCGTGGATGCGGCCCGTGAGCTGTTCGCCTCACATGGCATCGACATCACGCTCGACGACGTCGCGGCGCATGCCAAGGTGGGCGTCGGAACCGTCTATCGACGCTTCTCGTGCAAGGAAGAACTGATCGACGGTGTATTCGAGCAGCGACTCGAGGACATGCTCGCAACCGCAAAGCGGGCGCTCGAGGCGAAGGATCCATGGGAAGGGCTGGTGCAGTTCCTGGCCCAGGTCTGTGAGGGAATGTCGGCGGATCGTGGTCTCGGCGACGTCGTCCTGGGCTCGGACGAGGGCTGCCGCGGTATCGCACAGGTTCGCTCGCGCATCGATCCGTTCTTCGAGAAGATCGTCGATCGCGCGCTGGCATCCGGGCAGCTGCGACCGGACGTCGCGGTCAACGACTTCTATCCATTGCTCGGCATGATCGGCGCGAGCGTCGAATTCTCCAGCGCTGTCGACGCCGCCAACTGGCGTCGCTACTTCACCGTGTTGCTCGACGGTCTGCGGGGTGACGGTGTCCCGCGATCGACGCTGCCGGGGCGCCCGTTCACCAGCGAAGAAGTCGACGCGGCCAAAGCCGCGATGCACCGGCGTCGACGCTGATCGTGAGGAATCCAAACTAGCCCTATGCGTTGTGTGACGCATCACGTAAGGTGCGTCACGATAAGTGCTACGCGGGGTAGTGCTCACTTGGTGACAAGTGGTCGACGTTGGGGGTTGTACGTGCGTTCCAAGCGTGTGTTCGGTTCGGCTGTGGCGGTAGCAGCTGTGTTCATCGGGGTGACAGCGCTCGCTCCGGCAGTATCGGCGGCACCCTCGACGGGTTCGACCGTCGAATCCGATTTCTACGTTCCGCCCAGTCCGCTTCCTGCCGGTTCGCCGGGTGACGTCATCCGTTCGGAGCCTTCGCATCTCGCTCTGTCGGTCCCCGGGATTAGCGGCCCGCTGCCCGGTGCCGCGACTCGAATCATGTACCGCAGCACCGACTCCAACGACGCGGCCAATGCCGTCACCGGCACCTACATCGATCCTGCCGCGGAATGGACCGGCCCGGGTCCGCGTCCGCTGGTGGTGCTCGCCCCGGGAACTCAGGGTCAGGGCGATCAGTGCGCGCCGTCGAAGATGCTCAACAACGTCATCACCTACACCCCGCCGCTCGGCTTCATGGTCGAGTACGAGGTCCTCGCTGCGTATTCGCTGCTGTCCCAGGGCTATGGCGTCGTCATCACCGACTACGAGGGCCTCGGCACGCCCGGTGCGCACACGTACGTCAACCGCGCCTCGGAGGCGCACGCCGTGCTGGACGCGGCCCGCGCGGCCCAGAAATTGCAGGGCACCAAGATTTCCGGAGACGGTCCGGTGGCCGCGTACGGCTACTCGCAGGGTGGTGGCGCTGCCGCTGCTGCAGCAGAACTCGCCGGTGAGTACGCACCGGAGATGAACCTCGTCGGCACCTACGCAGGCGCACCGCCGGCAGATCTGAAGGCAACTCTCGAGCAGGTGGACGGCACCATCCTCACCGGCGTCATCGGCTACACCCTCAACGGTCTCCTCAATTCCGACCCCGGTCTGCGGCCGATCGTCGACGAGAACATCAACGACGCAGGCAAGGCCATGCTGAATTTGGTGGCCAATCAGTGTGTGGGAGAAACGATTCTGAACGTCGGGCTGCACCGCACCAACGAGTACACCAAGACCGGCGAGCCGCTGTCGGTGGTGCTGGACAGGTTGCCCGTCGCTCAGGAGATCCTGGCCAAGAACAAGATCGGTGAGCGTACTCCGAATGCACCGGTGCTGATCCAGTCCGGTACGTCCGACGACATCGTGCCCCACGGACAGGCAGTCGGTCTGGCCGGTGACTGGTGCGGCAAGGGTGCCACCGTGCAGCTGAGCTCCGCGCAGGTTCCGGCGATTGTGCCGGGATCCGGTGCAGGACACCTCATTCCAGATATCTTGGGTCTCGGCGAGGCGCAGAATTGGATCAAGGATCGGTTCTACGGAGTGCCTGCGCCGTCGAACTGCTGATCTGCTGAAGTACGGCCCGCGCGAGTCAGCGCGGGCCGTACATGATCACCGCGACGCCGATCAAGGCGATCGACGCGCCGGTGATGTCCCAGCGGTCGGGCCGAAAGCCGTCGACCACCATGGCCCAGAGCAGCGACCCAGCCACGAACACGCCGCCGTACGCGGCGAGGATGCGGCCGAAGTTGGCGTCGGGTTGCAGCGTGGCGACAAAGCCGTAGGCACCGAGGGCGATCACCCCGGCTCCGGCCCACAGCCATCCCCGATGCTCGCGAATTCCCTGCCACACCAGCCATGCCCCGCCGATCTCGAACAGGGCGGCCACCGCGAACAACATGACCGACTTCACAATGTTCATGCGACAAAGGCTCCCACGGCACCAACCCGGTGTAGAAGGATGCGTTTGGGGGTACAGGCCTACAGGCCCCGCGTCGAGGGCTGATTCGGTAGGGGTGAGTAGTACATGAGGGACAGCTACACGGAGGCGCTCGACACTTTGGCGTCGGACCTGTCCGAAATGTCGAGAATCGCCGAGAAGGCAATGGAAGACGCCACCCGGGCATTGCTGACGGCAGACATCGTCCTCGCCGAACAGACCATCGAATACCGCGAGGAGATCGACACTCTCGCGGTCGAATGGGAGCACGGAGCGTTCGGCTTTCTTGCCTTGCAGGCACCCGTTGCTCACGATCTACGCCGAGTCGTCTCCGGCATCAACATCGTCGCCGATCTACAGCGAATGGGCGGCCTTGCCGTGCATATCGCCGAACTGGCTCGTCGCCGCCATCCCGCGCACGTACTGCCGCCCGAGGTCGAGGGCGTGTTCGAGCAGATGGGTCGAGTTGCCGTCGCGCAGGCCGAGGTGACGCAACGCGTGCTGGAAACCAGAGACGCCGAACTCGCCGCGAGTCTGCGCATTCAGGACGAGGAAATGGACGCACTGCATCGCAGCCTGTTCATGTTGACCTCCGCACCCGATTGGCCGCACGGCGTGCCTGCCGCAGTGGACATCACGTTGCTCGGCCGGTTCTACGAGCGCTATTCCGATCACACGGTCGAGGTCGCCAAGAGAGTCATATTCCTGGTGACGGGCGAACGTCTCACCGACGATTCATGATCTGCGCGAACGGCTCGGAGATGGCAGGATCGGCACGATGAAACGTGACGTCTCCGCGTACCTCGATGTCGACGTGACCGAGGCCAGCACCCTCGAGTTCCAGATCGCGATCGCACCGCATCCAGGAACCGAAGTGTGGGAAGCTCTGTCGTTCACACTCGACGGTCAGCCGGTCGAAGCGCAGGAGATCAGCGGCGCGCACGGCACCCGGATCCACAAGCTGTACGCCGGAGTCGGCAAGCTCGAGGCGTCGTACTCGGCAACCATCTATGGCAACACCGAGCCGGCCCCGGTCTCCGATTACGATCTCTCGCTGTACCTACGGCCCAGCCGCTACTCCGAAGCAGACAAGTTCTTCGGCTTCGCAGCAACCGAATTCGGTTCCTACCCGCCGTCGGAGAAGTTGCTCGCCGAGGTCTCGTCCTGGGTCGGGGCGCGGCTCAGCTACGTCCCGGGCAGCAGCGACCCCATCGACGGCGCTGTGGACACTCTCCTCGCCGGTGCCGGAGTGTGCCGCGATTACACCCACCTCGTGGTGGCCTTGTTGCGTGCGGTCAACGTCCCCGCTCGGCTGGTAGCGGTCTACGCACCGGGCTGCGATCCGATGGACTTCCACGCGGTCGCCGAAGCCTTCGTCGAAGGCCAATGGCGTGTGGTGGACGCGACCTGTCTCGCGCCGCGATCGACCTTGGTCCGCATCGCCACCGGACGGGACGCAGCCGATACCGCTTTCCTGGACAACCACGGCGGATCGATCATCCTCAACAGCGCCGTCGTCGGAGCCGTCGTCGACGGGCCCTTGCCCTTCGACGACATCACTCAACTGGTGTCGATTACCTGACCGGCCCCTTGTGAAGGTGATCGCGTCGGCTGTTCCCTAGGGCTGTCTCGGACCACGGTTCGACCGAAGATAGGGAACTCGTCCGATGTGTGGACGGCGCGGCGGAGCCAGAGTGGGTTCCATGCACCCCACCTACGATGTTCTGGCCGATCATGAACGCCGTGTCGCCGATTCGCTGCGAGCGTACGACCGCCGAGTGCGCAGGCGCGCACAGAACGACCGCCGACCACGAGCGCGGCGTAGTTTGTTGGCGTGGCTCGCACTCTGATCGGACGGGACGCCGAACTCGCGGCGCTCGAACAGGTCGTCGCCGACGCTGCCCGAGGCGTACCTGCCGCGGCCGTCGTGTCCGGTGACGCCGGTGTCGGCAAAACGCGGCTGCTGGCAGAACTGCGACGCAATGCGGAAGCGCGCGGAACTCGGGTACTGGTCGGGCGGTGCTTGGACCTCGGTGAGGTAGGTATTCCGTATCTCGCGTTCACCGAATTGTTCGGTCCGCTCCCGCACACCACACGGACCGAACTGTTCGATGCTGCCCTCGTCGCACTGACTGCAGCTGGGGCCGACCGCCCGGCGCTCCTCATCGTCGAGGATGCGCACTGGGCGGACACCTCCACCCGTGAGCTCATGACATTTCTGCTGTCGAGACTCGCGAAAACGCATGTGTCCTTGATGATCTCGTATCGTAGCGACGATCTGCATCGCAAACACCCACTCCGGCAGTCGCTCTCCGAGTGGACACGTCTGAGCTACGTCCGTCGAGTCGACTTGACGCCTCTCGACGTCGAATCGTCGTATCGCCTTCTCGATTCGCTTCCTGCAGCGACGGATGTGGCATCCCGGGACGTCATCGTGGAGCGCTCGGGAGGCAACCCATTTTTCATCGAAGAACTCGTGTCTGCCGGCCAGCGTTCCGGATCGTCGATTCCGCCGGGCCTTGCCGAGCTACTGCTGGTCCGGCTCGACGCCTTGTCGCCCGAGGCGAAGTCGGTAGCCGAAACGATGGCGGTGGGTGGCCCCCGCGTCGCGCACGAGGTTCTGGCAGAGGTGACCGGTCTGGACGACGACCGGCTCGAAAACGTGATCCGCGAGATCGTCGACGCCCGGCTCGTGGAGACCACCGAGTTCTACTACGTCTTTCGGCACGCGCTCCTGGCCGATGCCATCTACGACGACGTCCTGCCCGGTCGTCGTGCGAGGTTGCACGCTTCTTTCGTCGACACGCTCACCGAACACCGGCATCGTGGTGCCGCCGCAGACCTGGCTCGACACGCAGAATTGGCCCACGATCTGCCGAAGGCGTTCAGAGCCCACGTCGATGCGGGCCGCGAGGCGATGACGCTGGCTGCTCCTGCTGAGGCCATGGCCCACCTCGCCGCCGCACTGGAACTGCGACAGGCGCAATGGGAGCCGACGGAAACGGCACTGGTGTTGGAATACGCGTCGGCGTCGACGGCAGCAGGGCAAGACCCGCGGGCGCTCTCCGTCGTCCGTGCCGAATTGGAACGGGGTGGGGATGCGTTGACGATCCCCGAGCGCCTCGACTTGCTGCAAGCCGAGGCGACATCGGCCCTGGCGATCGAGCGAGAGGATTCGGCCCTGGCGGCCGTCGAGCACGCTTTGATCATTTCGGCCGCTGAGGAATTCGCCTCATGGAGAGTGCACTTGACCGGTCTCGGTGCGCGGATAACCGAGGCCCTGGGCCGGGAGGATCAGTCGCTCGCCTGGGCCGAGGAGTCTGTACGTATCGCAGAATCGCTCGGCGACCCGGGGCTGTCGGCAGATGCACGAATCACCCTGGCACGCTTACACAGACGCCACAATGACCCCGCGGCGTCGCGCACGCTCCTCATTCGTACCGCCGCACTCGCACGAGGATGCGGTGACATCGGGAATCTGTTGCGCAGCAAGTTCAATCTCGGAATGGTCGAATTCGACGACGGTGACTTCGTATCGGCTCAGGAGTCGTTCGAGGAGGCAGTCGAGATCGCCCGATCCGCCGGCCGCCAATGGACGCCCTACGGCGTCGGAGCGCGTGTCCAGTTGGCGAACGTGCGGTACTACTCGGGTGATTGGACTCTGGCCCTTGCCGACTTGGCTCGGATCGAATCGGCCGCACCACCTTTGGGTTCGGCCGAGCAGCTGTGTGCAGGGTTTCAGGTTCGCGCCGCAATCGGGGACGAGGAACTCGCGGCCGACATCGAACGCGTTCGACCCTTCGAGTCTCAGGACGGCATGATCACGATTCTGACGAGCACAGCTGTTGCCTATACAGCGTTGTGCGACGGGCGGTTCGGCGACGTGATCACCTGCCTCGAAGCCGCTGTGGCGACCGTGGGCGCGCAATGGCACAACCCGTGGTTCGGGGGACGCATCAGATTGTCGGTACTGGCGATGGAAGCGGCGCGTCGCGGGTCGACCGTCATCGGTGCTCAGGCGGCACTGGACATCGGATCACGCCTGCACTCCGACATCGAGCGCACAGCGAGTTCCAGCCCGTCCTACGGTTGGGAGTCGACCGCATGGATACGGCGGGGCGAGGCCGAGTTGGGCCACCTGCGTCTCAACTGCGGATACGGGGATGCTGCCTCTGTGGTGGCGGCGTGGCGTGCGGCCGTGGACGCGTTCGCAATTCAGCCGTTCGAGCGTGCCCGAGCTCTGCAGTCGCTCTCCGAAGCCCTCGAGGTGGCGGGGGACCGGTCGGCGGCCGCGCACACGGCCGATGAGGCCATCGCAATCTACGATCGGCTCGGGGCCACCGTGAGACTCGGCGATGCGCGTCGACCCCTGGGCGCGGACCTGTTGACTCGTCGCGAGTGGGACGTTCTGGAACTCCTCGGGGAGGGATGCACTAACAAGCAGATCGCCGAGCGCCTCGTGATCAGCGTCAAGACCGTCAGCGTGCACGTGTCGAATGTATTGACCAAACTCGGAGCCCAGAACCGCACGGAAGCAGCGCGCTTCGCGAAACGGTGAACGAGACCTTCTGGAGCTTGTTCGGACAATGGTGAGCGCATGGAACCGAATCGGATCTGTTGCGCCCCGGCTACGGATCGACAGCCACCGTGGCAGGATCGGAGCCATGTCTCGCACACTGCACCTCGTC
Source organism: Rhodococcoides fascians A25f (assembly GCF_000760935.2). Classification (NCBI taxonomy): domain Bacteria; kingdom Bacillati; phylum Actinomycetota; class Actinomycetes; order Mycobacteriales; family Nocardiaceae; genus Rhodococcoides; species Rhodococcoides fascians. Next base: position 812,311 of record NZ_CP049744.1, read on the forward strand.
GGCGATCCGGAGGCCGATGCACTGCTCGCCGAGGATCCGTTCGCGCTGCTGATCGGCATGTTGCTCGATCAGCAGGTACCGATGGAATCTGCGTTCGCCGGCCCGAAGAAGCTCGTCGACCGTCTCGGTGATCTGAAAGTCGATACCGTCGCCGACGCCGATCCGGACGAATTCGCCGCATTGTGCGCGCAGACCCCGGCCGTGCATCGGTTCCCCGGCTCGATGGCCAAGCGCATCCAGGGGCTGGCTGCGTTTCTGGTCGAGAACTACGACGGCAAACCGCAGGAGATCTGGACCCGCGAGAACCCCGACGGTGCCGAGGTGCTGAAGCGTCTCAAAGCGCTCCCCGGATACGGCGATCAGAAGGCGCGCATCTTCCTCGCGCTGCTCGGCAAGCAGATGGGCGTCACGCCCGACGGGTGGCGCAAGGCCGCCGGAGCGTACGGCGACGAGGATGCGCGTCGATCCATCGCCGACGTCGTGGACGAGAAATCCCTGCTCGAGGTGCGCGAGTTCAAGAAGGCAGCGAAAGCGGCAGCCAAGAAGAAGTAAGTCTGTCGGTGCCCGGCGGTAGCTTCGGCAGAACTTTCACCGGGGGGAAGAAATGACCGAGAGTATCGGGACGTACGAGGGGTGGCTGGCTTCGCTCGGCGAGGACGAGCTGACCGGTCTGCTGCGCCGTCGACCGGATGTGGTCACCGACCCGCCACCGCGCTCGTTCGGATTGCTCGCACAGTTGCTCGGCTCACCGTGGCGGGTGGCGGCCCTGCCGAGAAAGCTCGACCGGGGTGCGCTGGATCTGCTCGAATTGTTCGCCCTCATGGTCGATCTCAGCCGCGCCGAGGTCGGTCACTGGGTCTGCGAGGGAACGGCGAACCACACGCCGGACATCGAGGCCGCACTGGCCGAGCTGATGTCCTACGGTCTGATCCGGCCGCACACATCAGAAGGCTCGGATACGGTCGAATTCTGTCCCGTCGATCTGTCCGGGGTGTTCTCGCATCCGTTCGGACTGGCTCTGCGGCAGCGAAAGCTGTTCCTGCGCTGCGCCGTCGAACAGGATCGGTTGGCCGTGCTGACCCGTGTAGGTGTCGATCCTTCGCTCGACCGGGCTGCACGCGCGGACGCCGTCGCAGGCGCAATGACCCCCGAACGAATCCGCGCCCTGTACGACGACGGCCCGGTCGAGATGCGAGAGATGTTGTCTCGCTTCGTCGATGGCAATCCGGTGTCGCTGATCTTCGATGTGCCGCCGACCGCAGGTGCCGCCGCTTTCGAGCGGGGATTGCTGTATCGACTGGACGGGCATCGCGTCGAGATGCCGCTCGAGGTGAGCATCGCGCTGCGAGGGCAGGGGTGGCGCTTGCCCATCGAACTCGCTCCGCCGAGCTTTGCCGCGCGCACGCTCTCGCAGGACGACGTACGGCGCACGCGTTCCATTGCCCTGCTGCAGTTCTGCGAACACACGCAGGCGCTGCTGACGGCCGTCGACACCGACGGCCTGACGATGATGAAGACCGGTGGTGTCAGCGCCAAAGAGCTCCGTTCGCTGACGACGCGCCTGGGATTTGCCGACGAGCACGACACCGCGCTGATGCTGATGCTGGCGTGCGAGGCCGGATTGATCGCCGAGCGGGGGAAGACCGGCGTCGCATTGACTTCGGCGTACGAAACCTGGTCTACCAGTGCGCGACCCGAGCAGGCGGCCACGTTGCTGGCCGCCTGGTGGTGTTCGCCGTTCACGCCGACGCATCGGGTGCCTCGAGCCTCGCAGAAGACCGTGCCGGTGCTCAAGAAGATGCTCGACGATCCTGCGGCGGCAGACCTGCGCGCGACGGCACTGACTGCTCTTCTGCGACACGATGGTCCTGACGCCCGGACGACTGTGCTGTCCGGTCCGGACGACTTCGCCTGCTACCTCGACTGGCACATCCCTGTCGTCTCGACGAGCGCGGGTTCAGGCCATGTGAGTGCGCTCTGGACCGAGGCCACTCGACTCGGAGTGATGGCCGGCGGTGCACCGACCGATCTGTGCAGCATCCTCACCAAGTTCCCCGCCGGCCGGGACGGCGATCGTCGTCAGATCGCTGCGGCTCTGAACGAGCAGCTACAGGACATGGCCGACCGGGTGCCGTTCTCGGTGCGGTTGCTTCCCGATTCGACGGCAGTGGTCACCGGGCCGCCGAGCACCGAGGTGGCGTCGATACTCGGCGCGGCCGCACAGCCGGAATCGAGGGAAGTAGCGTCGGTCTGGCGGTTCACTCCGGCAACCATCCGCAGCTTCTTCGACACCGGCGGCACCGGCGACGAGCTGATCGAGGCCTTGACCGGGATGGCCGAGGGTGACGTCCCCCAAGCGCTGGCGTACACGATCAAGGATTGTTGGCGCACCTACGGCGCGCTCGCCGTGCGCAGGATTCCCTGCGCCATCGTCTCCGAGGACGTCGTACTGCTCACCACCATCGAGGAAGACGAGGCGCTGGCGGTGCTCGAGTTCCATCGGCTCGCGCCCACGGTCCTGATCAGTTCGGCAACACCGATCGACACGATCGCCGTCCTTCGTAGGCACGGATACTCCCCGGTGCGGCACTCCGATACCGGGCAGCTCGAACTCGAGAGCGCACCTCGGGTGCGCGCGGTGACCCACCGGACGACACATCAGGCCGCCCACTCTGCACCGCCTCGACACGATCCACGGGAGCTGGCACGGCTGTTGCGCACCGGCGACGCGGGGCGCGTCGACCAGGCCCGAGTGCGAGCGTCGCTGCAACATCACAGCCGATTGCTGCCGAGGGAGCTCGATGTGTTGACCGACGCCGCAGCTCGGGGCACGCCTGTCTCCATCGACTACCAGAACTCCAAGGGTGCCATCGTGCGGCACGCGATCTCGGATGCCCTGCAGGACGGCAACTGGCTCTTCGCGCTCTCGGATTCCACCGGTACCAGGGAGAGCTTCGCGATCATGAACATCAGAGCGGTCTCCACCGGCCCACGGTGACGCGCGATGCAAGTGTGTCCGTGGTCGCCGGTACCCTTTCGGGCGTGGCCCTCTACCGGAAGTACCGTCCAGCGACGTTCGCCGAAGTCGTCGGCCAGGAGCACGTCACCGAGCCGATCAGCGTGGCGCTAGATTCCAACAGAATCAACCACGCTTACCTCTTTTCCGGCCCGCGTGGCTGCGGAAAGACCTCCTCGGCGCGCATCCTCGCCCGATCGCTGAACTGCGCGGAAGGGCCGACGTCGACGCCGTGCGGAGTGTGCAACTCCTGCGTTGCACTCGCACCCGGCGGCCCCGGCAACTTCGATGTCGTCGAGATGGACGCGGCCAGCCACGGTGGCGTCGACGATGCCCGAGATCTGCGCGACAAAGCCGTGTACGCCCCGGCCGAGTCGCGCTACGTCATCTTCATCATCGACGAGGCTCACATGGTGACCCCGGCGGGCTTCAACGCGCTGCTCAAGGTCGTCGAGGAGCCGCCGGAGCATCTGGTCTTCATCTTCGCGACCACCGAGCCCGAGAAGGTGCTCCCCACCATCCGCTCGCGTACCCACCATTACCCCTTCCGGCTGCTCGCGCCGTCGACGATGCGCGTTCTGCTGGAGAAGATCTGCGGCCAGGAACAGGTCCCGGTCGAGGATGCGGTCTATCCGTTGGTCATCCGCGCAGGCGGCGGCTCGCCCCGTGACTCGCTCAGCGTCATGGATCAGTTGCTGGCCGGAGCCGGGCCCGAGGGCGTCACGTACCCACGGGCTCTGTCGCTGCTCGGCGTCACCGACGTCGCACTCATCGACGAGGCCGTCGACGCATTGGCTGCGGGCGACGGCGGCGCACTGTTCGGCACCGTCGACAAGGTGATGGACGCGGGGCACGACCCACGCCGCTTCGCCGTCGATCTCCTCGATCGGCTGCGAGATCTGATCCTGCTGAAGGCCGTGCCCGACGCCGGTGAGCGCGGGCTGGTCGACGTGCCGGGCGACGTCCTCGAACGGCTCCGTGACGAGGCGGATCTGCTCGGTTCGGCGACGCTGACCCGTTATGCCGAAATCGTGCACTCGGGCCTCGGTGAGATGCGCGGTGCCACCGCGCCGCGTCTGCTTCTCGAAGTGATGTGTGCCCGGATGCTGCTGCCCTCGGCCTCCGACGCGGAGTCGGCTGTGCTGCAACGACTCGAGCGTGTGGAACGTCGACTCGATGTCACCCTCCCGGCAGGGGAGCAGGCAGCCGTCGCACAAGCAGCGGCGGATCCGACGCGACCGCAGGTGCACGCCGCCGAGGAGCCGTCCGCGTTCGATTCGGCGCAGTCGAACTCGGCTCCATCGAGTGTCACCCCGCCCAGTTCAGCCCCGCCGAGCAAGTTCCAGCGACCGTCCCAACGGCCCCCGGCTGCCGAAGCGACACCCGCGCCGGCACCGACACCACCAGCGCCGGCCGCTCCCACCCCTGTCGTGGCACCCGAGCCCGTTGTGGAACCGGTGCCCGCCGCTCCGACTCCGGAACCTGTCGCGACGCCCGAGCCGTCTTCGACCCCCCAGCCCGTCGCGGAACCCGAGCCCGTTGCGGAACCAGAGCCCGTTGCGGAGCCAGAGCCGACCGCGGCACCTGAACCCGATTCGACACCGAAATCTTCGGATTCCGTTGCAGCGCAGCAGACCGAGAGCCCAGCTGCCTCCGTGTCGCACGAGGACTTTCCCCCGGAACCGGAAGACGATTACGGCCCCGAACCTGACCCCGTATTCGAACCGGAACCGGAACCTGCAGCGGCTCCTGCTGCTGCATCGAACGAGCCCGACGCGGCTGCGGTGCGCGCGGTGTGGTCCGAGGTACGCACCAAGGTGCGAGACCGGAGCAGGACCGTCGAGGTCATGCTCTCCGGCGCTTCGGTGCGCACCGTCGAGAACGGCACCATCACGCTCGGCCATGATTCGGCTCCGCTGGCCAAACGGCTGGAGGAACCGCGCAACGCCGACGTCATTCGCGACGCCCTGCGTGATGTGTTCGGGGTGGAGTGGTCGGTGGTGTGTCTGGTCGGGGCGGCGGCCCCACCGGAAGCGTCATCAGCAAAAAAAGATGAACCGGCAGCGAAACCCGCGTCGCTGCCGAAGTTCTCGAGGCCGAGCCAGGCAGGGGCTTCCCGTCCCACGTCGGACGGTTTCGGATCAGCGGGCGACGGATCGACCGGCGACGCCGACATACCGATGCCCGAAGCACCGGATTATCCCGACGAGCCGGAGCCGGTAGGCCCACCGCCACCGGAGACGCCGGAGGACGAGGAAGAGCTGCTGAAGGCTGCGGCCGAGCCCGCGGATCCGACGGTTCGCCGCGATCCGGAAACGGTGGCGATGGAGCTGTTGGTCAGTGAATTGGGAGCGGTACCGCTCAAGGAGACCTGACCGACAGCCGATTCAGCCGACGGTGAGATCCTCGTTGTCGGCGAACACGAGTCGCCCGCTGTCCAGTGCCACGGCCCAGCGTCTGGCCACTGCCCACTCTCGCGATGTGGTGTCGGCTGCCTGAACGCCGAAATCCTCGACGATCGCGCCCGATTCGTAGGCTTCCTGGCCGGAGTTCTCGTCCGTGCCGGGGGTGCGAATGTGTACCTTGACGCGCGAACCCACGGTCAATTCGTTGTCGGTTTCCATGGTCGGTCTTCTTCCACGCTCGGTAAATCTGATCTTTCGGAGTGTCCCACGCACGGGTCGTTCAAACCTGAACCGGAGCGTCGGGTCATCTACAACGCTCGTTTCGGTCCTTACGCCGGGTCTTCTCGCGGCTTTACTGTGGCATGAGCTGAGGTCTGCCATGGCCTCGCACCGATGCGGTCGGCCGCGACGGCGACCGCGAGAAGATCGAGTATCTGGAAGGAACTGCGCGCTGTGACTACAGAGGCATTCATTTACGAGGCCATCAGGACTCCCCGAGGTAAGGGAAAGAACGGCTCCCTGCATTCGGTGAAGCCCATTTCCCTGGTGACCGGCCTGATCGACGAGCTTCGTCGACGTTTCCCGGACATGGACGAGAACCGGATCTCCGACCTCATTCTCGGAGTGGTCTCACCCGTCGGAGATCAGGGTGCCGACATCGCTCGTACGGCTGTGCTCGCTGCGAAGATGCCCGACACCGTCGGCGGCTTTCAGCTCAACCGCTTCTGCGCGTCCGGCCTCGAAGCGGTCAACCTGGCCGCGCAGAAGGTGCGTTCGGGCTGGGACGAGCTGGTCATCGCCGGCGGCGTCGAGTCGATGTCGCGCGTGCCGATGGGCAGTGACGGCGGCGCATGGGCCATGGACCCGGCCACCAACTACGACACCTACTTCGCCCCGCAGGGCATCGGTGCCGACCTGATCGCCACCATCGAAGGCTTCACCCGCGAAGACGTCGACGCGTATGCCGTCCAGTCCCAGGAGCGCGCCGCAGCGGCGTGGTCCGGTGGCTACTTCGCCAAGTCCGTCGTTCCGGTCACCGACCAGAACGGTCTGCTGATCCTCGATCAGGACGAGCACATGCGTCCGGGCAGCACCGTCGAGTCGCTGGGCAAGCTGAACCCGGCATTCACCGGTATCGCGGCCATGGGCGGATTCGACGACGTGGCGCTGCAGAAGTACCACTGGATCGAGAAGATCGATCACGTCCACACCGGCGGCAACAGCTCCGGCATCGTCGACGGCGCAGCCCTCGTCCTCGTCGGCAGCGAGCAGGCGGGCAAGGACCTGAACATGGTCCCGCGCGCCCGCATCGTCGCGACGGCCACCAGTGGTGCCGATACGACGATCATGCTGACCGGACCGACCCCGGCGTCGAAGAAGGTTCTCGCCACCGCCGGCCTGACCGTCGACGACATCGATCTGTTCGAGCTCAACGAGGCGTTCGCTTCCGTGGTGCTGCGTTTCCAGAAGGATCTGAAGATCCCGAACGAGAAGCTCAACGTCAACGGCGGCGCCATCGCCATGGGCCACCCGCTCGGTGCCACCGGAGCCATGATCACCGGCACCGTGCTCGACGAGCTCGAGCGCCGCGGCGGCCGGTACGCCTTGATCACCCTGTGCATCGGCGGCGGCATGGGCGTTGCCACCATCATCGAGCGAGTCTGAGGTAGAACGATGTCTGACAACATGATTCAGTGGGACCAGGACGCCGACGGCATCGTCGTTCTGACGATGGACGACCCCAACCAGGGCGCCAACACGATGAACCAGCTGTACAAGGATTCGATGGGCGCGACGGTCGACCGCCTCGAGGCCGAGAAGGACAGCATCACCGGAGTCGTGCTGACCTCCGCCAAGAAGACGTTCTTCGCCGGCGGCGATCTGCACACCCTCATCGCAGCCAAGCCCGAGGACGCCCAGCGGGTGTTCGACGAGGTCCAGGAAGTCAAGGGACAGTTGCGTCGGCTCGAAAAGCTCGGCAAGCCGGTCGTGTCCGCCATCAACGGTGCGGCACTCGGCGGCGGACTCGAAATCGCTCTCGCGACGCATCACCGCATCGCGGCCGATGTTCCCGGCGTGCAGATCGGTCTGCCCGAGGTCTCGCTCGGTCTCCTGCCCGGCGGCGGCGGCGTTGCCCGCATCACGCGACTGCTCGGCATCCAGACCGGCTTCATGACGGTCCTCGCGCAGGGCACTCGGTTCCGTCCGGCCAAGGCTCTCGAAATCGGTCTGGTGCACGAATTGGTCGGCAGCATCGACGAATTGGTGCCCACCGCCAAGGCATGGATCAAGGCCAACCCCGAGGGTGGCGTCGCACCGTGGGACGTCAAGGGTTACAAGATCCCCGGCGGTACGCCGTCGAACCCGAAGCTCGCGCAGATCCTGCCTGCTTTCCCGTCCAACCTGCGCAAGCAGATCAAGGGCGCACCGATGCCGGCTCCGCGCGCGATTCTCGCTGCGGCAGTGGAGGGTGCGCAGGTCGACTTCGACAATGCGTGCACCATCGAGTCGCGGTACTTCACCGAGTTGGTCACCGGTCTGGTGTCCAAGAACATGATTCAGGCGTTCTTCTTCGACCTGCAGGCGATCAACGCCGGTAAGTCTCGTCCCGACGGCATCGAGAAGACCACCTTCACCAAGGTCGCGGTTCTCGGCGCAGGCATGATGGGCGCGGGCATCGCGTACGTGTGTGCCAAGGCCGGAATCGACGTGGTGCTCAAGGACGTTGCGATCGAGTCGGCGCAGAAGGGCAAGGCGTACTCCGAGGCCATCGAGGCCAAGGCACTCTCGCGTGGCAAGACCACCCAGGAGAAGTCGGACGCTCTGCTCGCACGCATCCACCCGACCGCCGATGCCAAGGACGTCGAAGGTGCCGACCTCGTCATCGAGGCCGTCTTCGAGTCGGAAGAGTTGAAGCAGAAGGTCTTCCAGGAGATCGAGGACCTCGTCGATCCGACGGCGCTGCTCGGTTCCAACACCTCGACGCTGCCCATCACGAGCCTCGCTCAGGGCATCAAGCGTCAGGAAGACTTCATCGGAATTCACTTCTTCTCACCCGTCGACAAGATGCCGCTGGTGGAGATCATCCGCGGCGAGAAGACGTCGGATGCGGCCTTGGCCAAGGCATTCGACCTGGTGCAGATCATCAAGAAGACCCCGATCGTCGTCAACGACAGTCGCGGCTTCTTCACCTCTCGCGTGATCGGCACGTTCATCAACGAGGCCATCGCGATGCTGGGCGAGGGCGTCGAGCCGTCGACCATCGAGCAGGCGGGTCTGCAGGCCGGTTACCCGGCTGCGCCACTGCAGCTTTCGGACGAGCTCACGCTCAACCTGATGCAGAAGATCCGCAAGGAAACCTACGACGCCATCAAGGCCGCCGGTGGAACTCCGCCCGAGGACCCGGCCGGCGAGGTCATCGACAAGATGGTCGACGAGTTCGAGCGTCCGTCGAAGGCCAAGGGCGCGGGCTTCTACGAGTACGAGGACGGCAAGCGCGCCGGCCTGTGGCCCGGACTGCGTGATGCGTTCAAGTCGGGTTCGGCGGACATTCCGTTCGAGGACCTCAAGGAGCGCATGCTGTTCATCGAGGCCATCGAGACGCAGAAGTGCTTCGACGAGGGTGTCCTGAACACCACCGCCGACGCCAACATCGGCTCGATCTTCGGCATCGGCTTCCCGGCGTGGACGGGCGGCGTGCATCAGTACGTCGTCGGCTACCCGGGTGGTCAGGCCGGATTCGTCACTCGTGCAGACGAATTGGCCAAGAAGTACGGCGATCGCTTCCAGGTTCCCGCGTCGCTTCGCTCCTGACCCGTCGTGCGCGTTTTGCGTAGCTCCAGCTACGCAAAACGCTCACGAGGGCGAAGCCCGATGAGCGATCAACCTCTCGGCGCCGTCTGTGAATTGTTGCTTCATCAATTCGCAGGCGGCGTCGATGTCGTTTCGAACCAGTGCCTCGATGAGCTCCTCGTGGTTGCGCACTGCTGCTCGTCCCCACTCGCGGTCGGTCGCGTACAGGCGGGTGGGGGTGTAGCGGGTGGCGTTGTTGAGAAACCACGCCAGCTTGGACGAGTCGGCCAGACGGTTCAGCACACGATGGAACTCGAATTCGATGGTCTCGACGTCCTCGGCCCGGCCGTTCTCGACGGCGGTCGACAGCGCTGCGGTGAGTTCAGCGAGCTGATCCAGTTCGGTCTCGGTGATCTTCGGTGCCGCGCGGCGCACCAATTCGACGGCGATCCGGCCCTGCAGCCAGAAGATGTCGACGATGTCGTTCGGCGTCAGCGGTGACACTTTGTACCCGCGGTGTGGGACGAGCTCGACGATGCCTTCACCCCGCAAGGTCAGCAGGGCCTCGCGTACCGGGGTGACGCTCACCCCGAGCTCGGCGGCGGTCTCGTCCAGTCGGATGAAGTCTCCGGGGCTCACTTCGCCGGACATCACGAGATGCCGGACGTGGCTCGCCACCTCCTCCGACAGCTGGGGCCGTCGCCTCAGAGCCGTCCGCTTCTCTGCCATGTAGAAAAGCCAATCACACCGCGGGCTTGGTGCGGAGTACTACCCGCGCGACCGGTTCGACGACGCGGGCGGCGATCGGTCCCAGGATGGCCATCAGGAGCACGTATGCCGTCGCCAGAGCCGCGAGTTCGCCCTCCACCGCGCCTGCTGCCACGGCAAGACCGGCGATGACGATGGAGAATTCTCCGCGTGCCACCAGCGCCGCACCCGCGCGTAGTCGGCCCGGTCTCCCGATTCCCTGACGCCCCGCCGCCCACCATCCGGTCGCGACCTTCGTGGCTGTCGTCGTGACCGCGAGCACGACCGCCCAGCCCAGTACCGGTGGGATGGTGGTGGGGTCGGTGCCGAGCCCGAACACCACGAAGAACATCGCCGCGAACAGGTCGCGGAGTGGTTCGAGAATGCGGGTGGCGTTGTCGGCCGTCGAACCGGAAATCGCGATGCCAAGCAGGAACGCACCGACGGCCGCGGAGACCTGCAGTTCCGACGCGACGCCTGCTACCAGCAGTGCCGATCCGAGGACTTTGAGCAGGACCACCTCGCGGTCGGGACTGTCGACGATGGCGGAGACGAACCTGCCGTACCGCAGTGCGACCACGAGCACGAAGGTGATGACCAACAGTGAGATTCCGAGGGCCTCCAGACCGCCGAGGAAGCTCACTCCGCTCAGTACTGCGGTGAGGATCGGCAGGTAGATGGCCATGGCCAGGTCCTCGAACACCAGGATCGACAGCACGACCGGCGTTTCGCGGTTACCGAGTCGGCCCAGATCGGTGAGCACTTTGGCGATGATGCCCGACGACGAGATGTAGGTGACGCCGCCCAGCACGAGCGCTCCGACTCCGCCCCAGCCGAGGAGCAGCGCGACCACTGCACCGGGCGCGAAGTTCAGTGCGATGTCCACCAGTCCGGCCATCCAGGATCGGCGGAGCCCGGTGACGAGTTCGGCGGCGGTGTATTCGAGTCCGAGCAGAAGCAGCAACAGGATGACGCCGATTTCGCTGGCGATCTCACTGAACTCGCCGATGCCGCCGAGGTCGATGATGCCGCCGTTGCCGAATGCGAGACCGCCGAGCAGATAGAACGGGATGGGGGAGACACCGATTCGCCCCGCGAGACGAGCGAGAAGTCCGAGAACGAAGAACACTGCGCCCAGCTCGGTGAGGGCAAGTGCGCTCTCGGCCACTGCTCAGCCCCGACTGATCTCAGGCATTGCCGAGTAACTTGGCTGCTGCGTCCAGTCCGTCCGCGGTACCGACGGCGACCAGCAGGTCACCGGCGGCCAGCGTGAAGTCGGGGGTGGGGGAGGGTTGTACCTGGCCGGCGCGCATGACAGCGACAACCGATACCCCGGTTTTGGTGCGCATGGTGGTGTCGCCGAGTGTGCGGCTGACGAACCGTGAATTCGCGCGAATGGGAAGTTGGCGAGTGTTGATTCCGGGGAGGTCACGATGCTCTTCCCCGAGCTGAGCGATGAGTTGCGGCGACCCGAGCAGATTGCCCAGGGCCGCCGCTTCCTCATTGCTCAGCGTGATCGATGCCTGCGTCGCATCGGGGTCGTCCTTGCGCGAGACGATCAACTCGTTCGCGCCGTCCTTGCGGGTGATGACGCCTATGCGGCGCCCGGAAGCGAGGGCGAAATCTTTCCGCACCCCGATTCCCGGCAGCAGGGTCACTTCGACGTTCATGGTCGAAATGCTAGCCCTGCGGGTAACGCGTTATCGCAAGTTGCGAATCAGGATGCGACGGCAGCCAGCAGTGCTTCGCGCTGGTTGGCACCGAGGCCACCGATACGGCGGGTATCGGCGATGGACAGCTGCTCGAGCAGCTGTGCGGCGCGCACGGATCCAACACCCGGCAGGGCCTTGATCAGGGCGGACACCTTGGTCTTCTTGACGATCTCGTCGTTCTCCGCCTTGGCGAGAACGTCAGCGACGCTGAGTTCGCCGGACTTGACGGATGCGAGCAGCTTCGACCGCGCAGTGCGTGCCTCGGCCGCCTTGGCCAGCGCCGCGGTGCGCTGTTCCGGTGTCAGTACTGGTAAAGCCATGGCCTGTTCTCCTCGATTGTGGTGACCCGTCGCTCGTTGACAGGTCTCGACCCTCTTGCATCGTGCCTGGTGGCTCTTCCAATCTAACCGAACAACACGGGTGTCATTCACGGTCGAACCACCGAACCTTCCAAGCCAGGCTACGTCCTATCCGATTCGCGGTGTGCCCCGACCAGCACATCGGCCCTCCGAGGCCTGATGTAACGGGCGCGTTCGAGGGCTCATGCCGGGTCTGCAGATGCCAACAACCAACGGTCGCCCGAGCGGTCGAGTCCGATCAACATCCGGGAGGAATCGGTCCGCCCATCGGGTACTGCGAGATTGGATACCTCCTGATCCAGGAACACCGCAACGACGGCGTGTTCACCGTCGATCTCGACGATTCCGGCCGTGACGGCGTGACCGGTCGCTCGGCCCTGACCCTGGCGCAACAAGTCGGTCAGGCTCGTCGACACGTCGCGATAGTCGGCGGCGAAATCCTCGGTGGACGATGCGATCACGCGGTCGAGATTCGTTGTCGGTGTGGCGTAGTCGTAGGTGGAGAGCTGCTCGGTGTACTGCTTTGCCGAGTCCAGCGCCTCGGCTCGGAGGCCATCCATCGTCCGGGTGCCCTGATACAGGTAACCGAGGACGGCGACGCCTGCGACGAGAGCGATGAACAGCAGGAGGGCGATACCTCGGCGGATGGTCATTGCTGTACTCCTTCGAGCAGTTTCTTCCAGTAGTCGAGCGCCTCGAGTCCGGTGGGAATCAGCACCGGATCGTCGGCGATCGGTGGTCCGGTCACGTTGCCGGGGCGGGTCGAATCGGTCAGTCCTAGGTCGTTGGGACGGGGTGCGTTCTGCGACCCGCGCTGGGCCAGGTTCTCGCCGGGCGGGCAGTACAACGTCAGATTCGGATCGCGCGGAGATTCGTCGCCGACCGCGCGGCGGGGCGTGTCGTACCAGCAGACCGGGCCCTGGGTTGCGACCAGTGTGAAATCGCCGCGGTCTCCGTGCACGACCGAGGTGAGTTTGCCCAGTGTGTCGGGCAGAGCGGTGAGCAGAGCCGACAGTGCGGGGGTGCGGTCACCCAGAACACCGGTTACCGACACCAGATTGGTCAGCAATGCTCCCGTCGTTCCACGGGTGTCGTCGAGAAGGTGCTGGGTTCTGGTGAGCATCGCGGGGGACCGGTCGAGCAGGTAGACCAGTGACGGTTCGTTTCCGACGAGTTGGCCGGTCACATCACGTGTCACAGCCGCGGTGGCCGGCAGCGAGTCCGATGCAGGCGCGAGTGCGTCGAGCATCGGGAGCCCGGTATCGATGATGTTGGCCAACGCCGGTGCCTGCGCGTCGAGCATTCGAGTGAGGGCGTCGACGTCGTCGATCAGTCGGCCCAGTGCCCGCCCGGTCCCGTCGAGGGCCGTTCCCATGGTCTGCGTGAGGGAACTCACCGAGGCGGGGTCGATCGAGTCGACCAGTGTCGAGATGCTGGTGATGACCTCGTCGACTCGACGGGGCCGATCGGCGTCGTCGACGGTCAACGTGTCTCCGTCGACGAGATACGGGCCCTCCGCGGTGGTGGGCACGATGTCGAGTGTCTGAATGCCGAGAGCATTGCTGTCGGTCACCCGAGCCGGAGAGCCGACGGGAACGGAAGCATCGGGGTCCAACGAGACTGCGATGTCGGCACCGAGCCCGTCGGCGGACAGCGCGACGTCGGTGACTCGGCCGATCTCGATTCCGCGGTACGTGACGCCCGCGCCCACTCCCAGGTTCGCGGCATCGGTCGTCGTGGCGGTCACTGTGATCGAACCCTGCAATGCCGAGGGGCCGAGCGCATAGACGGTCCCTGCGAACAGTGCCACCACGGCCGTGATGGCGAAGAGAATCAGCTGAACGGTGACGGGCCGCCTCATTTCGGGCCCCGCAGCACCGGTGCCAACAGCTGTCCTAGTGCCGAGGGCACGTCGGCGATGCGTCCACCGGTGGTCAACTCGCCCACTGTCTCCGGCAGGTCGAGTGCGCCGTCGAAGGCGAGGTAGTCGCCCCGCACGGCTCCGTCGAAGCCCGCAATGAAGTTGTTCATCTCGTTCAGAGTCGGGGTGATCGAATCGTTCCATCCCTGAACCGAACTCAGTACGCGGGCCATATCGTCGACGCCGTCCTCGAGTTGCTTCCCGTTGTCCGACAATATGTCTCGAGCCGTTGTGGCCAGCGAGGCGGTGTTGTCGAGCAGTGACGCCAGTCGGTCTCGTTGTTGAACGAGCAACTCGATCGTCGGCGCGGACACCGCGAGTCCGTCGTCGATGACGGTGCGGTTGTCGGCCAGCGCGGCGGACACGTCGCGTGCGGCCTGCAGTACACGATCGAATTCGCCGCGTTGCGCGTCGGCTGCGGCAAGGATGGTGTCGGTGCTGCGCAGCAGCTCCCCGACCTGCGGTCCACGGCCGGAGAACGCCGTGTCGAGCTCGGTGACGATGGTGTCGAGCTGACCGATTCCGCTGCCGTTCAGCACCAGACCGAGAGCGGCGAGCGATGATTCGAGCTCCGGCCCGATGTCGGTGTCGGTGATGACGGCACCGTCGGACAGCCGATCTCCCGACGGTGTCTGCGGTGGATCGAGTCGGATGTACGGATCCCCGAGCGCCGACGCCACTTCGATCGATGCGGTGACATCGGCCGGAACGGGAACGGCTCGGGACAGGCTCAGACCGACCCGAGCTCGACCCCCGTCGGTCGACAGATCGTGAACCCGGCCGACCAGTTGCTGCCCGCTCCGTACCTCGGCACCGAGCCTGATGCGGTCGGCCCGCGAGAACACTGCGGTCACAAGGTAATCGGATCCGTCCGCAGAACGGCCGAGTGGAAGTTCACCGAGACCGAGGCTACATCCGGTGAGTGTGCCGACGAGGACGGCCGACACCGCCAGGCTCGCCAGAGCAGTGGGGCCTCTCATCGGCCCTGCGCCAACTGTTGAATCAGACCCAGTGGATCGGATGCCCCGATGGGCACCGGTATCGGGTTGGTGAATCCGGCCCCGGTGCAGATCGGCAGAGCCAGGTCACGGCACAGCGGAACCGTCGAGGCGAACTGGTCGAGATCGGTGGAGACGTTCAAACGGATTCGTCCTCGCTGGTCGTCGCCGATGGTTTTTCCGATGTTCTGCATCGCCAACGGCAAGACGTCCATCAGTTCGGCGAATTGTGCTTCGTGCGTCGCCAATCGACCGGTCAGATCGGCGGCATTGTCGAGTGCAGCGCGTAGATCGTCGCCCCGGCCGGCGAGCAACCGGTCGAGTTCGTCGAACATCGACGTCAGTTGGGCGATCGGAGTGCCCACGTCGAGGTCCTGAGTGCGGAACTCCTGCCCGAGGCGATCGAGTGAGTTCACCACCGATTCCACTGCACCGTCTCGATGGCCGACAGCGGTGATCAGCTGGTTCACGGTCTCGATGAGTGCGCCGATGTTCTCGCTGTTCCCGCCGATCACGGCGGTCGCCTGCGCAATGTTGCGGATGGCGTCGTTGACCGCCGGTCCTGTCCCGTCGGTGGATTCGGCGAGTTCGGCCGCTGCGGCACCGAGGTCGGCTCCCTCGGGACCGACCGCAGTGGCGATCACGTCCACACTGTCGAGGAGCTGGTCGAAGTTGATGGGCGAATGGCTACGCTCGACCGGAATCACGCTGTCGCCGAGTTCTTCTCCGCCCTGATACACCGGCCCGATCTCGATGAATCGGTCGCTGATGACCGACGGGTTCATGACGTACGCCTCGGCGTCGGCCGCAATGGCGTCGTCCGAGGTGATGGACATGACGACGCGCACCGCATTGCCCCGGGGCGTGATGTCGGTGACGGTACCCACCGGAACACCGAGAATCCGGACCGGGCTTCCGGGATGGACGCCGTTGATGTAGGCGAAATCCGCTGTGACGGTGGTCGAGTGCTCGGAGCCGTGGAGAACGAACCAGCCGCCGACCAGAGCAGCCACCGCGATCAGCGCAGTCGGTGTCTTTCTCATCGGCATCCCGTCTGAATGCCCAAGGTGCACAGCAGGTTGTCGGCGATCGGGCCGGCCGGGGCCGAGACGTCCACCCAATTTCCGTTGCCGGTGGCGTCGGTGACTGCGCGCAAGGCGGCGGGCAGGGTTGTCATGAGGGTGTCGATGTTCTGCCCGTTTCGGTCGAGGGTGTCGGTGACCCCGCGCAGGTTGCCGATCAGACGATCGAGCTGCTCGGAGTTGTCGTCGAGGAATGTCGACGCGGTGGCGGTGACGGTTCGGAGGTCGTTCACCAACTGGCTCAGTGCAGTCCGTCGATCGGCCAGCACCGACAGCACGAACTCGGCGTTGCTCACCAGAGACGACAGCGATGCACTTTCCGCGGCGAGCGACGAGGACAGAGATCGGGATGCATCGAGCAATCCGGAGATCTGCTCGTCGTTCTCGGCCAGCAGTGCCGATGCCGAACCGATGCCGCTGAGGGCGTCACGCAGTGTCGAACTGTTCTCCGGCAGCGACTCTCGCAAGGTTCTAACCATCTCCTCGAGTCCGGGAACGTCCACGTCGGCGGCGGTGGTGTTCGTGGCGGCCGAGATCTGGTCGAGGGAATACGGAACCGATGTTCGCTCGAGGGGGATGGTGTTGTCCGTTCCGAGGGAACCGCTGCCGTCGGGGACGATCTGTAGGTAGCGCTTCCCGAGGATGGTACGCAGCTGGATCGACGCGTGCGTTCGGTCGCCGAGCGTGTGGTCCCGGTCGAGCCGAAACGTCACCTGGACGTGGGTACCGACGATATCGACGCTGTCGACACGGCCCTCGGGTACTCCGGCGACGTACACCGGATCGGACTCGGTGAGCCCGCCGGCATTCTCGAATTGCGCTGTGTAGGAATGGGTGCGGACCAGATACCAGGCCTGCGGTACGGCCAGAGCGCACACCAGTGCCACGGCGATCATCACGATCCCGCCGACACCGAGCTTGGTGGTGGTCATCGGCAGATCTCCGAGTGAGTCGTGCCGAAGATGTTCGCTTCGGAGTCACCTGCCAGCAGGGTGAAGTTGCACGTGTAGAGGTTGAGCCAACCGCCGTAGTCGCCGATGCGATTGATGGACTGTGCAAGCTCCGGAAGCAACGTCATGGTTCGGTCGAACGGTTCTGTGTTCGCCGTCCACGCATCGGTTGTCGCAGTGCTGTCGGCAACGATGGCATCGAGCGGAGCGGCCGCATGCGTCAACAGTTCGGCCAACGATCGCACCGAGTCGGATCCGTCCTCCAGTACGGATACGAGTTGATCTCCGTGTCGGACTGCCACGTCGGCGAGCTCGGCAAGCCCGTCGATCAGGCGCGTGATGTCGGCAGAATGCGAGTCGAGATCGCTCGTCACCATTCCGAGGCTCGCGATCAGTTCGTCGAGAATCTGTTCGTTGTCGGTCAATCCCCGGGTCATCGACGCCACTCGTACCAACAACGATTCGATCGCGGAGGACCGACCAGAGAAAGCGTCGACGATCGAGCGTGCCAACGAGTTGATCTGGTTCGGGTCGATCGCGTCGAACAGCGGCTCGAAGCCGTTGACCAACGCGGTCAGGTCGACGGGAGGAGAGGTTCGCGAGAGCGGTATCACCTCGTCCGCCGCCAGGGTGCCCGACGGGTCGGCGGGGGTTTCGAGCGCGAGATACCGCGCACCGAGCATGTCGCCGTATCGGATTGCGGCGGTGACGTTCCCGGGCAGTTGCACATCGGACTGCACGGAGAACGACACCAGGGCGATGCTGGTGGGACCGTCGGTGGTCGACCGGACGTCGGCGACCTTGCCGACCCGGACTCCTGCGAGGGTGACGTCGTTGCCGTCCCGGAGGCCCTCGACGCCGACGAATTCGGCGGTGTACCGGGTCGTGGCACCGGCGACCGGGACATCGAGCGTCTGGATGACGACCACGGCCGAGAGCGCACCTGCGGCGACGAAGGCGGCAAGCGACATCGGGGGTCGGATACTCATCGGACGGTCACCTCGGTGCCACGGAGCAGCGGAGCCAGCAGCAGCGTGCTGGCGGGATTCAGTGGGACCGATGTGCCGGTTGCGGCGTCCTGTATCTCGGCCAGGGCGCAGTTGGGTCCGGCGAGACCGGGATACCGCGGGCAGTCGGCGGCAGTGTAGGGAAGCGGTTCGGAGAAGTCGGGTACTGCGGTGACATCGAACTTGCCCGAGGCGAAGATCCGCGCACCGGCCTCGCCGAACGGCCCCAACCGATCGAGCGTCGCAGTGAGGCCGTCGGAACTTCGCGCCAGTGCACCGATCGCCGAGCCGCCGCTGCGGACGACAACAATTGCTGCACTCCGGTTCTCGGCCGCCACGGCGTGCGCGGACTCCGCCGTCCCTGCCGCTGCAGTCAACAGTGACCGCACGCCGTCGGATCGATCGAGCAACGTCTGCGACACAGTGGTCGCGGCAGCGACCGAGGCGAGCACGTCCGGCGTTGCGGCAGCGATGTTCTCGGTCAACTCGCGCAGCTGCGGCATACGGCTCAGGGCGGCCTCGATTCCGGGTTCGAGTCGGTCGGTGACGGAGGCGAGCCGGTCGATACTCTCGCCGATGCTCTGACCTCTGCCGCGTAGTGCGGTGCCGAGCGCGGTCAGAGCCAGCTGCGCCTGATCCGGTTCCAGGCCGTCGAGGAGGTCGGTCACCGTGCGGAACAGATCGCTCGCCTGGACTGCATCGGCAGACGCGTCCGGTTGCAGCACCATCCCGTCCGCCAGTGCCGCGGAGGACGGTCGATCGACTGCAACGAGTTGAATGTAGATGTCTCCGAACAGAGTTCGTGGCACCACTCGAACACGCGCGGATGCCGGCACCGCATCTATTCGGTCTGCGTCGATGCGCATCGTCACTCGAGATCGATCGACACCCGGCTCGATGTCGACGACCTCGCCCACTCGAACGCCGAGATACTGGACGCCGATCTCCCCGGTGAGCAATCCTGCTGTCGCGGGAAGCACGACCGATACTTCTGGTGCGGAGTCGAAGGTGCCCGAGCTGTAGGCAACCGATGCGACCGCAGCGACCACTGCGGTGCAGGACGCGACGACTCCGCGGAACACGAGCATGCGTCGGCCGGGGCTGAGACGACGGGGAGCAGGCTGGTTCGGGACCGTCACGAGGCACCGAGCCCGGGCACGGTGGGAACGATTCCCCACAGCGCGAACGTCAGGAACACGTCGGTGATACCGATCGCCAGAATCGAGGTACGTAGTGCGCGGCCGGCGGCGCGGCCGACCCCCTCCGGTCCGCCCGACGCGTGAAAACCGTAGGAGCAGTGGACGAGCGCGACGATGATCGCGAACACGACCGCTTTGACGACCGAATACACCAGATCGCTCGGGGTCAACGCGAGGTGGAAGTAGTAGTCGTACGTACCGGCCGAGCTGCCGCCGAACGTGACGACGACCAATCGCGTGGCGACGTAGGCGGCGATCAGGCCGACCATGTAGATCGGCACGATGCACACCACTGCCGCGATCAGCCGGGTGGTGGCCAGGAACGGAATAGGCCGCACCGCCATCGAATCGAGCGCATCGATCTCCTCGGAGATTCGCATGGCACCGAGTTGGGCGGTGAATCCGGTCCCGACCTTGGCCGCCAACGCGATACTGGCGATGACCGGTGCCAGCTCCCGGGTGTTCGCCAGTGCCGAGAGCAGCCCGGACAGAGAGGTCAAACCGATCAGGTCCAGACCGCGGTAGGTCTCGACGCCGACCATCATCGCCGCGACGGCCGACATCGCGAACACGATGCCGATGGTGCCGCCGCCGGCCAGTAGCGATGCATATCCGAAGCTCACCTCGCCGACGTGGCGCAGAACGTGTTTCGAGTATCGGCGCACCGTGTACGGGATGGCCGCGATGGTCTCGAACCAGAAGGTGACGTGCCGGCCGACGTCCACCATCGCCGAGGTTGCAGCCCGGGTTCTGCGCTGGAGTCGAACGCGGGTGTCGAACGCCATCAGTACGTCCCGACCGCGGGAACGACGACTGCATAGAGTTGCGACAGAACGGTATTGACAACGAAGACCATGACAAATGCCAGGACGACGGCTTCGTTGACCGCGTCGGCGACGCCACTCGGTCCGCCCTTGGCGTGCAGTCCCCGGTACGACGCGATGAGCGTCGACGTCACCGCGAAACAGGCCGATTTGATCATGGCCATGACGAAATCGGAGACGCGGCCGTATTCGGTGAACGTGGCCAGAAACGCGCCTGCGGACTGATCGGCAACGAGTACCTGGTAGAACAGGCACGCCGACACACCGACGAGTGTGACCATGGCGCAGATGACAACGGCCACGACAACCGAGGCAACGAGCCGGGGAACCACCAGTCGGGCGACGACGTCGACGCCCATCACTTCCATGGCGGCGATCTCCTCACGGATCGTTCTCGATCCGAGATCGGCGCAGATCGCCGATCCGGCAACGCCTGCGAGCATCAGTGCGCACACCAACGCCGCAGCCTGACCGACCACCACGAACGCCACGACCGCGCCGGAATAGGCTCCGGCACCGAGCCTTCCCGCCAGTGACCCGACCGACACCGCGATCAGTACGCCGATGGGGAGCATCAACAGCAGAGCGGGAACCGTGCACACACGCGCGACGAACAGAGCCTGGTTGACTGTCTCGGCGACCGGTAACCGGCCTCGAACCATGTCGGTCACGGCGCGCGAGCAGGCGGTCGTCGAGAACGCCGACAGGCCACCGATCTGATCGACGAGATCGCGAACCGGACCTCGCGCGACCGGTGGCTCGAATCTCATCGGTCAGGCCGGCGTCGGCGAATAGGACTTCCTGAGTGAGACCTTCAGAACCTTGCCGCTGGCGTTGCGGGGCAACGCATCGACGATCACCAGATCCTTGGGGTGCTTGAACCGGGCCAGGTGATCACCGAGCCACACGGTCAACTCGTCGAGCGTGAGATCGGGCGCGTTCTGGGAATCGTGAAGTGCGACAACAGCGACGGGTACCTCGCCCCATTTGTCGTCGAGGCGACCGATCACGGCGGCTTCGAGAATTCTCGGGTGTGAGAACAGTACGTTCTCGACCTCCGCGCAGTAGATGTTCTCGCCGCCCGAGATGATCATGTCCTTCTTCCGGTCGACGACGAAGACGAAGCCTTCCTCGTCCTGGCGCACCAGATCGCCGGAGT
This sequence comes from Rhodococcoides fascians A25f, assembly GCF_000760935.2. Taxonomy (NCBI): domain Bacteria; kingdom Bacillati; phylum Actinomycetota; class Actinomycetes; order Mycobacteriales; family Nocardiaceae; genus Rhodococcoides; species Rhodococcoides fascians. Next base: position 833,482 of record NZ_CP049744.1, read on the forward strand.
GAAACCAGCCGCCCTGGAACGCGTCGGCCGTGGCATCGGGGTTCTCCCAGTAGCCGCGCATCAATGTCGGTCCCCGGTAGACGATTTCGCCGATCTCACCCTGAGGCACGTCGTTCATCTCGTCGTCCACCACCCGCGCCGCGATGGTCGGGATCACGCGTCCGACGGATCCGATCTTGCGCAGTGCATCCGAGCCGTCGAGGACGCAGGTGATGGGCGACATCTCGGTCTGGCCGAACACGGCGACGTTCAGCGCATCCGGGAACGTCGCCGACATGGCCTTCAGTACGGTGTCCGACGCAGGTGCCGCACCCCAGGAAATCACCCGCAGCGCAAGCTTTCTGGGGCTGCGAGACTGCTCGGCGCACATGGCCTGCCATTGCACCGGTACGAGAAACAGGTTGGTGACTCGTTCTGCGGCCAGGACATCGAGCAGGGTGCCGGGGTCGAAGGCGCCCACCGGGTAGATCACGGTGGTGATGCCGAGCAGCAGGCTCGGGGCGAGGCTGCCCAGTGCCGCGATGTGGAACATGGGGGAGGCGCAGAATCCGACCTCGTCGGTCTCGCTCATCTGCAGTGCGCGAATGCACGTGAACGCCTGGGCCTGCATGTTCGCGTGGGTGAGAACGGCGCCCTTGGGGCGTCCGGTGGTACCCGAGGTGTACATGATCAGTGCGGACGCGTCGTCGGGCACGTCGACCACCGCTGCGGGTTCGCTTTCGGCGAGCAGGCGCTCGTAGGACTCTCCGACCGTGATGACGACCGGCGGTGAATCGGACTGTGCCACAACTGCGTCGACGAGTGGTGTGAGGGCGTCGTCGGTGATCACGATGGCGGAGCCGCTGTTTCGAGCGAGAAACGTGACTTCGGGTGGAGTCATTCGGAAATTGACCGGGACGGCCAGAGCGCCCAGTGCGTTGATCGCCAGGACCGCTTCGAGATACTCGGGTCGATTGAGCATCACGATCAGTACTCGGTCGCCGAAGCCGACCCCTCGATCCTTCAGCACCCCTGCGAACCTCGCCACTCGGTCGTCCAGTTCGCGCCAGGTGATCGATCGCCCCTGGAACCGCAGGGCCACGCTCGTCGGCTGCATCGTCGCGTGCCGTCGAACATGGTTGTTCCAGTTGCTTCGGCTGGAGAGTTGGGGTTCGTCGGTGTGGATCGTGCGTGCAGTCGAGTCCGTGTGAGCGGCCATCGCCGGTTCCTCTCTGAGCCGTGAGGCGGGGTTCGAATGTGGTGGAGCTTACCTAGTGAGCAGTGCTTTGTCTGCAGTTTGTCGAGTGCATTGCTGCAGGTCAGTCGTTGAGTAAGTTCATGGGGATTCGCTTCGGAGCCGAGGCTGTCGGTGGTTCGGTACGGCAGCGAGTCCCTCGGCGAATTCCGGTGCCGTCAGTAGTTCGACCTGCCCGGCGGTCTCCCTGTCGAGTGCTGCGTCCAGCAGTGCCAGAGTCGATGCCGTCAGAGCGCGCTTGGTCAATTCCAGTGCGCGACGCGGACCGCGGGAAAGTCTGCCTGCGATCGTCCGAACATGCTCGTCGAGTTCCTGGGGAGCCACTGCCGCGGTGATGAGCCCGCACCAGGCCGCATCCGCCGCGCTCATCGGCTCACCCAACAGCGCCATCGCGCCTGCGCGTGCGCGTCCCACCGCGGCCGGGACCAGGAGGGTGCTGCCGCCGTCGGGCATCAGCCCGAGCGACGTGAACGGCAGGAGGAATTGGGCGTCCTCGGACGCGTAGACGAGATCGGCGGCAAGAGCGATCGACACCCCGATACCCGCGGCGATGCCGTTGACCTGTGCTATCACCGGCATCGGCGCGTCGAGCACCGCATGCACCAAGGCCGCTGCCACCCGCATCGTCTCCTCGGCGTCGGCCTGTGCGTCGGAAATCCGCTCGGCAGCTGCCATTTCGGCGATGTCGGCACCGGTGCTGAAGGCGGAACCGGTGCCCGTCACGACCACCACTCGCACAGCAGGGTCGGACGCGGCTGTGGTCAGTGCGTCGATCAGGGCCTTGGCGGTAGGGCCGTCGAGAGCGTTCATTCGGTGCGGCCGGTCGATGCGCAGTGACAGGATTCCAGCGGCCGAACTGCAGTGCAGGCCGTTCGTCATGATGAACTCCCGTCGGCCGGTGGCGCTACCCAGTTGCGAATTGCCGCTAACTTAACGCATCAAATCGACTGATTGTCAGGGTTTCAGAGAAATCCGTCGAACAGATCGTTCGTGTTCGGGCTACCGCTACGATGGAAAACGAACGTCGGGTTCGGTCCCGTCGGTACGAGGACAGGTCATGACTGACACAGGTACAGCGACGGAACGCCGTCGACCACGAAATCGCAAAGCGCAGATTCTGACAGCGGCGGCAGAGGCGTTCAGTGAACGCGGCTATCACCCTGTCGGTATCGAGGAGATAGCGGCCACGGTCGGCATCTCGGGCCCCGCGCTGTACCGGCATTTTCCGACCAAGTACGCACTGTTCGTCAGTGCAGTCCTGCGACTGGCCGATTCGTTGCTCGCGGCAACCGAGCCCGCGGTCATCACTCGAGAGGATCCTGAGGCCCAGCTCGATGCGGTCATCGGTGCCATCATCCGCACCACCATCGACAACCGTCGAACCGGTGGACTGTATCGGTGGGAGGGGCGCTATTTGGTGGGGGAGGATCGGCGCGCCCTGCGCCGGTCGATGGCAACGCTGCACGAACGCGTGATGAATCCGCTGCGACAGCTTCGCCCCGATCTACCCGAGGCCGACGCAGCATTGCTGGCCACCGCGTCGATCAGTGCGGTCGCCAGCATCACCGCACATCGATCGGCGCTGTCGGCCAAGCAGATCGAGGAGTCGATGCTCGCTGCGGCACAGTCGGTACTGCGGACCGAACTTCCGCAGCAGAGCAGTGAATCTCCCCACCGCGAATCGGTGCTCGAGCATGCATCGAAACGCGAAGAGCTGCTGCATCATTCGATTCGGCTGTTCTATCTGCACGGCTACCACGAGGTTGGTCTGGACGACATCGGCGCAGCGGCGTCGATCACGGCCTCCAGTGTGTACCGCTACTTCCCCAGCAAGGCCGAGCTGCTCGAGGCTGCGTTGCACCGGGCCAACGCCCAGCTCACCGACACCCTGGCCGGTGCGCTCGAGCACTCGAACTCCCCGGTCGACGCGGTGCGGACTTTCGCCAGGTTGTACACCGAATTGACCTTCCGGCAGGGCGAACTGGTGGCCGTGTACTTCGCCGAGATCGGAAGTCTGCCGGCCGATCGGCGGACCACACTGCGCCGGATCCAGCGCCGCAACATCGACGGCTGGGCGCAACTACTGCGTGAGGCACGGCCGAACACGAGCGTGGTGGTCTCACGATTTTTGATCCACGCCGCTCTCGGGTTGGTCTTCGACGTCGGTCGTACGGTGCGGTTCGAGCGCTCCGACCGAACCGTGGCCAGGGTGCAACAGGCGATGACGGCGGTACTTCTGGGATGAATCCACTCGACGTGAAACGGAGAACAGCTATGACCGATCGTGAAACGACGACGCGTACAGACGAATTGCTGGCACGGACCTCGGGTGTCTCGGCAGCGCAACTGGACGAACTCTGGTCGCAGCTCGCCCCTGTACGCGCCGAGGACATCCTCGGGAGCTGGACCGGTGCCGCCTTCCAGACCGGCCACGGACTGTGCCGGGCACTGCCCGCCAGTAATTGGCACGGAAAGAACTTCATCTCCGTCACCGAGGCGCAACCGTTGATCTGCCGCGCCGACGACGGCTCGCTGTTCTCCAACGTCGAGATGGGGTCCGGGGAGGCATCGCTGTGGAACATCGAGTTTCGGGGCGAGGTGACCGCCACGATGGTGTACGACGGCAAAGCCGTCTTCGATCACTTCAAACAGATCGACGACCGCAGGCTGATGGGCATCATGAACGGCAAACCGGAGCTGGTGCTCTCTCGCGGCGAGCACTTCTACTTCGTGTTGGAGCGAGACTGATGGTCGCTGCGCGGGCACTGCTCTCGCGTGACCCGGCCGAGTCGTTCACCGTCGAGAACATCGACATCGACGAACCCCGCGAGAACGAGATCCTGGTCCGGATGAAGGCGACGGGGATCTGCCATACCGATCTCGTTGCGCGACGGGCAGGTTCGGCCGAAAGACCGGTACTGCTCGGGCACGAGGGTGCAGGCGTGGTCGAGTCGGTGGGCCGGTCCGTCCGAGGAATCGGTCCCGGCGACCATGTGGTGCTGACGTTCCGGCACTGCGGCGTGTGCGGCAATTGCAGGCAGGGGCGGCCGGCCTACTGCTTGGACGGCCACGCTCTGAACCAGTTCGGCGCACGCGCGGACGGCACGTCCCGCATCGTCACGAGCGGTGGCGCTCCGGTACTCGACGGATTTTTCGGACAGTCGAGCTTCTCCGAGTTCGCGTTGACTCGTCAGGACAACACCGTCGTCGTCGATCGGGATATCGACCTCGCTGTTGCAGCTCCGCTGGGGTGCAGCGTGCAGACGGGTGCAGGGGCAGTGCTGAACGTCCTGAAGCCCCGGTCCGGGGATTCCGTGGTGGTGTACGGAGCAGGCGGGGTGGGGATGGCAGCCGTGCTCGCGGCGATCACCACCGGTGCGCGCGTGGTCGCGGTGGAACGATCCAGCGCCAGAAGAGAATTGGCGTCGAGTGTCGGTGCACACACGGTAATCGATCCGGCGTCGGATGAAGCGAGCGCTGCGCTACTGGACGCCACCGACGGAGGGGCAACGCACGCACTCGACACCACCGGCAATGCAGAGGTGATCCGGGACGCGATGGCTGCTCTCGGCAAGGGCGGCGCGCTGGCGATCGTGGCCCTCGGTCGCGGTGTGTTGCAGCTGGATCTGCTGGATACGGTGTTGAGCGGTAGAGGAGTTCGCGGATGCCTCGAGGGGGACGCCGTCCCGCAGCAGTTCATCCCGGCACTCGCCGAGATGTACTCTGCGGGGGCGCTCCCCGTCGATCGGCTGATCACCCGCTACCCGTACGACCGAATCGACTCCGCTCTCGGTGACCACCGCCGCGGTGACACCGTCAAGCCGGTGCTGGAGTGGCCGTGATCGGTGCTGCCGAGTCAGCGGTGTACGGGCAGGCGGCAGCTCCCAGATCCCGAGGGCGGTAGCCGACGGGGTAGCCGGGATAGGTCTTGTTCGACGCGTCGGCGGTGGCCCGCGAGTGCGTCCGCTTGGGTAGGAACCGCTCCGCGCGGGCCCTGGCGCGCAGGGCCCGCACGGCCACCCGCTCGACCGTCGGTGAGCCTGCGGGGAAGCCGAAGGCACCGGCCATCCGGTCGTCCAACAGTGCGAACACTGTCTGCTTCACTGCGGGGGTCAGCGCAGCGGGGTACCAGGAGCAGTACAGATCGAGGGTGTACGTGCCGATGCGCCGATTGTCTTCGGTGAACCGGAACGTGCGCTCCTCGTAGTCGAGCTTGAACTGCGCGAATTCGGTGTACGACTCTGGAATGTTCTTGATGCCCATGCGCTTTCCCACTGCGCAGTAGAAGTGGAACGTGGCCAGTCGTTCCTTCGGATGCAGGCGACGCCATCCGTAGGTGTCGATCCACTCGATCGGCTCGTAGATGAACGTCGTCAACACGTACAGCATGTCGTCGTTCGAGATGTCGTACTGCCCGTGCATCCGGTTGACCATCCGAAGCGATTCACGTCCCCGCTCGGAGTCGTATCCGTGCTCGAGCAGTTCGGCCATCAGCAGCGAGGTGTCGTCGTAGCGCTTCTGCGGGCGATTCTCGAACTCGCCCGTGCGGGCGAGCAACGCCGAGATGGTCGGCACGCAATAGGTGCGGAACAGCGCGAACTCGAGCGCACGCTGGTAGTCCCACGGAAACTCGTAGCCGGCGGTGATGCGGTGGATCGTATGGCAATCCCGCACCGGGTCGAGTTCCTCGATGCGCCGCAGCCAGCCGAAGCGTCCCCTCTTCGGCGTGATGTCCATGCTCAGCCCCGTCCGTGCCGAAGTTTGAGTGCGAGCACGGAGATCTTCATGTCCCGTGCCTTCCTTTTCATCGTCAGCAGATTGAGCGGAGATGCAAAGCTCTGCACGGTCAGAGATTTGACGGTGCTGAATTCACGAAGGCCGTCGGCCCCGTGGATTCGGCCGAATCCCGAGTCGCCTGTGCCGCCGAACGGCAGCGCCGGAACGCCGGCGAATCCGAGGACCGAATTGACCGTCACCACACCGCAATCGAGCTTCTCGGCGGCGCGTCGACCCACTGCTCCGTCCTTGGTGAACACCGATGCGCCGAGTCCGTACTTGGAGGCGTTGGCTCGCTCGATGCCCTCGTCCAGATCGCGCACCTTGTTGACCACGACAGTGGGGCCGAACGTCTCTTCGGTGATCGCAGTGGAGTCCTCGGGCACGTCGGTGAGAACAACCGGGTCGACGTACGGCCCGTGCAGTGAATCGAGACCGCCGACAACAGCTTTGCCGCCCTTGGCCAAGGCATCCTCGATCTGGCCGCGCACGATGTCGCTCTGCTTGCCCAGCGTCATCGGGCCGTAGGACGAGGTCTTGGTTCCGCCGGGCTTCAGTGCCCGTACGGCGGTGGTGAATTCGGTGACGAATCGGTCGTACACCGGAGCTGCGACGTAGATACGTTCGACGCCGGCGCAGGTCTGGCCGGCATTGCCCATCGCCCCGAACGTCGCGAATTCCACTGCGGCAGCGATGTCTGCGTCTGCGTCGACGAGCATCGCGTCCTTGCCACCGCACTCGGCGACCAGTGGCGTCAACGACTTCGCGCACGTGGCCATGACCTTCTTGGCGGTGGCCGTGGAGCCGGTGAATGCGATCTTGTCCACGCCGGATTCGACCAGGGCGGTGCCGGTGGACCCGTCGCCGGTGATCGTCTGGAACACCGGGTGCGGAGCGGCGAGCGACCGCCACTTCTCGGCCAACCAGACCCCGACGCCAGGGGTGAGCTCGCTGGGCTTGAACACGACGGTGTTGCCGGCGGCCAGGGCGTAGGCGATCGAGCCCATCGGGGTGTACAGCGGATAGTTCCAGGGCCCGATGACTCCGACGACGCCGAACGGGCGGTATCCGACGTAGGCCTTCTGATTGACGGCGAGCAGACCGGATCCGACCTTGCGCTGCCGAAGAATCTTCTCGGCATTACGGGCGGACCAATCGAGATGTTCGACGCCCAACATCACCTCGAGCAGGGAGTCCTCGTCCGGTTTGCCGGTTTCGGCGGCGATGACGGCGGCGAGGCTCGCGGCGTCACGCGCGATGGCAGATTTGAATTCGAGCAACCACCGCTTGCGCCCGACGAAGCCTTGTATGTCCCACCATCTGGCGGCCGACCGGGCGCGTTCGACGGCAGCGTCGACGTCGGAGGTGCCCGCGATCGGATACGTAGCGAGCGCGACACCTGTTCTGGGGTCGAGGCTTTCGAAGGTGCTCTCGGTAGTTCGTTCGATCTGGTCCGTCATGGGCTCTATCCTCCAGCGGATCGCATCACATATATTTGATGTGATTCAATGTTGTCCAGGACACACTATGCGTCGTGTCCGGTTGCTACAACCCCCGTTGCCCGGTCGTGCAGGAGCAAGTGCAGGAGTAGATCCATGAGTATCGACTTCACCCAAGAGCAGACGTCGTTCGCGAAGGCAGTCGCGTCTTTCTGTGCCAAAGAGGCGGGCACCAGGTCCCAGCGGGATGCCCTCACCGAACACGGGAAGCACACCCACAACCAAGCGCTCTACGACAAGATGGCCGAGCTGGGCTGGCTCGGCGCGATCATCTCCGAGGAACACGGCGGAGCGGGTGGCAGCACCGTCGACCTGTGCATTCTGCTCGAAGAATCCGCCAAGGCCATGGCCCCCATCGGCGGCATCGGCCCGACCTTGATCACCGGTGCGGCCTACGAGAAGTTCGGGACGCCATCGCAGAAGGAGACCGTGCTCGGCGGAATCGTCGCCGGCCGGAGTTACTCGATTTCGATGTCCGAGCCCGAGGCCGGCTCGGATGTCGGAAACCTGAGCTGCCGCGCCGAGAAGACGGACTCCGGCTGGTTGATCAACGGCCAGAAGACGTGGTGTTCCAACGCGCATTTCGCCGACCGGATCCTGCTCGTGGCACGTACCGGTAGAGGCGGTGGAAAGCACGAGGGCCTGACGATGTTCGACGTCCCGGCCGACATCGAGGGACTGAAAATCGTCGGCATCGACACGATGGGCGGCAAAGAGGTCAACGATCTGTACTTCACCGATTGCGTGCTTCCCGAGGACGCGGTGGTCGGGGTGGAAGGGCAAGGATGGTCTCAGCTGATGACCGGTCTGAACATCGAGCGCCTCATTCTCGCGGCGATGATGCTCGGTACCGCGCAGCGCGCATTCGACGACACGCTCGACTTCATCTCGCAGCGAAAGCAATTCGGCAGGCCCGTCGGCACCTTCCAGGCGCTGCGGCATCGTATTGCCGATCTGGCCACCGAGATCGAGTGCGGACGGCTGCTGGTCTACCACGTCGCTCGGTTGGTCGACGAGAACCCGACGAAGCTGTTCCCTCGCGAAGCCTCGATGGCCAAGCTCAAGCTCACCGAGACCGCAAAGAAGGTGGCCCTCGAGGGCATGCAGATGATGGGCGGCTACGGCTACGCCACCGAGTTCGACATGGAAAAGCACGTTCGGACGACTCTCGTGTCCTCGATCTACGGCGGTACCAACGAGATTCAGCGTGACATCATCGGCAAGACGTACGGACTCTAGGTCATCGTGTTGCGTCGTCGCCCGCAGCTCTCGGAGGATGTCGCCGCAAGTATTCGCCAGCAGATCGTCACGGGTGCGCTCGAGCCGGGTGCATTCGTGCGAATCGACGAGACGGCTACCGAACTGGGTGTGAGTGCGACACCGGTTCGTGAAGCGTTGGTGTCTCTCCGCGGTGAAGGTCTGGTGGAGCTGGTACCTCGGCGCGGCTACCGCGTCAGCGAACTGACGCAGCAGGACATCGACGACATCTTCTGGCTGCAGGGCACGATTGCGGGCACACTGGCTCGCCGCGCGGCTCACCTCATCACCGACGAACAGATAGACGCGGTGCGCGCGCTGAACGACCGACTACGTGATGCGGTGTTCCGATGCGACCTCGATGGCATCGAATCCTGCGAGTTCGAATTCCACAGGTACATCAACAAAGTCGCCGGTGGGACCAAGCTGGCATGGTTTCTGTTGGGTGCCGTCAGATACACGCCGTCCCGGCTGTACGCGTCGAACCGGCAGTGGTGCGAGCACGCGCTCAGCAGCCACGAAGAACTGATCGAGGCATTTCGTCGACGGGACGCAGACGGTGTCGCAGACCTGATGTGCACGCAGTTCCTCGTCGGCGCGACATTGGTTCGAGGGCTGCACGGGTGAGGCGGCTGCACAGGTGAGGCAGCTACCTGGGTGAGGCGGCCAACAACAGTTCGGCGCAGCGGTCGACGACGGCTTCCTCGCTCAGTTCCAGTTCTCCGCCGAGCCACGCGGTGAGGACCTGAGCGAATCCGCCGACGACGAAATGGGTTGTCAGATCGAGATTGTGGTCTCTTGTCGTGCCGTAGAACTCGGTGGCCTGAGTGGCCAGCAGATGGGCGAACATCTTCGTCGACTCTGCCCGTTTGGCCACCAGGATGTCGCCGACCGCGGTGGTGGAGAAGAGGAGGAACCCACGGCGCGGGTCTTCCGCGACAGCGCGCACGATCGCACGGATCCCGGCGTGTACCCGTTCGCGGTCGTCCTTCGGTGCTGCGGCGACCGCGTCGAGCGCGATGGCTGCGACATCGTCGACGACGTGGTCGTACACCGCCTCTATCAACGCGTCCCGGTCTGCGAAGCTCTCGTAGAAGTAGCGGCTGACGACGCCGGCCCGGCGGCACACCCCGCGAACGGTCAAGTCGGGCTTCGCTGTTCCGAGAAGATCGAGGCCGGTCTCGATGAGGATGCGCCGGCGCTCGGCGATGCGCGCCGAACCGTCGACGCCGCCGTAGATGCGGGGTGAATCGGGCATGGATACATCTTGACATCCCCGGGCATCCACGCCTAGCTTGATCTGAACACAGATGTACTCAGATTGCCGACAGTGAAGGAATCGATTGCATCATGACGGTCGACACCGACTTTCTGCGCAAGTCCATGACGGGGTTCGGCCTGCTCGCCGGGTCCGCGAACGTCATCATGCAACTCGGGCATCCCGCCGTCGGGTACGGGGTGTTCGAGAGCCGCGTGGAATCCGGACAGATCAATCGGCACCCGATCAAGCGCACCCGAACCACGTTGTCCTACCTCGCCGTCGCGGGCATGGGGGACGACGAGACCAAGGCTGCATACCGCAAGGCGACCAACAGATCTCATGCAGCCGTGCGGTCGACGGCCGACAGTCCGGTGAAGTACAACGCCTTCGATCCCAACCTGCAGCTGTGGGTGGCGGCGTGCCTCTACCGCGGTTTCGAGGATGTGTACGTTGCCCTGTACGGGCCACCCGATCCGGACACTGCGGATGAGATGTACCAGGCGTGCCACGTACTCGGCTCGACACTGCAGATGCCACCCGAGATGTGGCCCGCAGATCGAGCGGCGTTCGAGAAGTACTGGGAAGCAGCGCTGCACGACATTCACATCGATCCGACGATTCGGCGCTACCTGCACGGCATCGCCTCGGCCACGTTCGCCAGACCCTCGGTACTGCATCCGCTGATCGGGCCGTTCTTTCGCTTCGTGACCACGGGATTCCTACCCCAGCGATTCCGGGACGAGATGGAATTGCCCTGGGATCCGGTCAAGCAGAAACGGTTTGCGCTACTGCTGCGCAGCGCGTCTCTGCTCAACCGGATGGTGCCGCCGGTCGTGCGAGCACTGCCGTTCAACATCCTGCTGCACGATGTCCAGCGTCGGATGCGCTCGGGGCGGGCACTGGTCTAGTTGGAGCCTCAGCTCAGGTGATGCGGCTGCGGGTGCGACTTGTGACCCTCGTCCGATCCCTCGTTGTCCTGATGGCCGTCGGCCGTGCCCTGCACACCCGTCCCCGCCGGGACCATCGAGATGATGACCGACTTAGAGGTGGGGCAATTGCTCTGCAGCGCAGTCGAATCCAACGGAATCAGCGGATTGGTCTCGGGGTAGTACGCAGCCGCCGACCCACGCGGGGTGTCGTACTCGACGATGCGGAACGACGGCGCGCACCGTTCCACATCGTCGTCGTCCCACTTGGTGACGAGATCGACCATGTCGCCGTCGCGGAAGCCGAGCGTGGAGATGTCTTCTCGGTGCACGAAGATGACGCGTCGGCCGTTCTCGATGCCGCGGTACCGATCGCTGAGGCCGTAGATGGTGGTGTTGAACTGATCGTGACTGCGCAGAGTCTGCAGGATCAGATGGCCCGGCGGAACCTGCAGCACGTCGATCGGTGACACCGCGAATTCACCTCGGCCACTCTTGGTTTCGAATGTCCGACTGTCGCGCGGCGGGTGTGGCAGGACGAAGCCGCCGGGGCGTCGAACATTGACCTCGTAGCCCTCGCAACCGGCGACGACGCGGGAGATGTGCTTGCGGATGTTGCGGTAGTCGTCGCGGAATCCCTTCCAGTCGAGACCGTATCGGTCACCGAGGGTGGCCTCGGCGATTCCGCTGACGATCGCGACCTCCGAGCGCAGGTACGGGCTGGCCGGCTTCAGTGGACCACGCGAGGAGTGCACCGAGCAGGTCGAATCCTCGACCGAAATCCACTGCTCTCCACTGGCTTGCACGTCCTTCTCGGTGCGTCCCAAGGTGGGCAGAATCAAGGCGGTCTCACCGCAGACGAGGTGGGATCGGTTGATCTTGGTGGAGATCTGCACTGTCATGCGCATCTTGCGCAGCGCCTCGAACGTGACGTCACTGTCCGGCGTCGCTTGGACGAAGTTGCCGCCGAGACCGAGGAAGAAGTGCGCCTTGCCGTCGCGCATGGCCCGGATGGAATCGACGGTGTCCAAGCCGTGCTCGCGCGGCGGCTCGAAGTCGAACTCCGCGGCCATCGCGTCGAGGAAAGCCACCGGAGGGCGCTCCCAGATGCCCATCGTGCGGTCGCCCTGCACGTTCGAGTGGCCGCGCACCGGCAGCAGTCCGGCACCTGCCTTGCCGATATTGCCTTGCGCGAACGCGAGATTGGTGACTTCCTTGATGGTCGCGACGGCATTGCGGTGCTGCGTCAAGCCCATGGCCCAGCAGAAGACGGTGGCTTTGGAGTCGCGCAGCATCTCGGCGGCCTCGGTGATCTGCGCTACCGACAACCCGGTGACCTCGGTGACGAGATCCCAGTCGACCTCGGCAACGTGTGCCTTCCACGCGTCGAAGCCGACGGTGTAGTTGTCGAGGAATTCGTGATCGAGTGCGTCCCACTGCACCAGCAGCGAGCCGATGGCCTGGAACAGAGCGAGATCGCCGTTGAGCTTGATCGGCAGGTGCAGATCCGACAGGTCCGTTCCCGGTCCCACCATGCCGCGCGGGGTCTGCGGGTTCTTGAAATTCAGCAGACCCGCCTCGCGAAGGGGGTTGATGGACAGAATCTTTGCGCCGTTCTGCTTGGCCAGCTCGAGGGCCGAGAGCATACGGGGGTGATTGGTGCCGGGATTCTGGCCGGCCAGGATGATCAGTTCGGCAGTGTGAACGTCGTCGAGCGTGACGCTGGCCTTACCGATGCCGATGGATTCCTGCAGAGCGATGGACGTCGACTCGTGACACATGTTGGAGCAGTCGGGCATGTTGTTGGTGCCGAACGATCGAGCGAACAACTGGTAGGTGAACGCGGACTCGTTGGAGGCGCGCCCCGAGGTGTAGAAGATGGCCTCGTCCGGACTGGCCAGGCTCTTCAGCTCGTCACCGATCAGACGGAACGCGTCGTCCCATTCGATGGGCTCGTAATGGCTGCCGCCGGGCAGCTTGATCATCGGGTGCGTGATCCGGCCCTGCTGGCCGAGCCAGTGCTCGGTGTGGGAGTCCAACTCGGCAATGCTGTGCTGCGCGAAGAACTCCGGGGTCGCCCGCGTTGTCGTTGCTTCCTCCGCAACGGCCTTCGCGCCGTTCTCGCAGAATTCCGCCGCGTGCCGGTGGCCCGGATCGGGATCGGGCCATGCGCAGCTCATGCAGTCGAAACCCTCGGCCTGGTTGAGCTTGAGCAGCGTCTGCGCGGTGCGCTTCGGGCCCATGTGCCCGAGTGCTCGCTTCATCGACACTGCGACGGCGACGGGGCCTGCCGCGTGGGTCTTCGGCTTCTCGATGTCGAGCTCGGCCTCGTCGACGTCGCTGTCGGTGCGTCTCATGCGGGTCCCTTCGTTGCGTTACCCCCGCACTCGACCATAGCCGTAGGCTCAGCCGGCGAGGAGCTTGGTCACCAGATCCACGTACTGCTGCTTCGCCGAATCCTGGCTCGTGCCTTCGAGCTTCGCCCAGGCATCGAACTTCGCGCGGTTCACCATGTCCAGTCGCCCGGGACGCTTACCCGAGGCATCACCGATCGAACCCTGCTTGTAGAGCGAGTACAGGCTCAGCAGATCGTCGTTGCTCGGCTTGGACGTGAGCTTCTTGACGTCTACCTGCGCATCGGCGAACGACTGATCGAGATCGGACATGAAAACTCCTTCGGTTAGAGGTGGTGTCATCCTCGCACGGAGGCATCGGAAATCAGCCGAATGCAGTGCGCCACGAGGGCTTCGCGGGTGACGGTGACGGTGCCGTCGAGGTAGCCGATGAACAGGGCGGTCAGTGCCCCGACGGTTCCGACGGCGATCAGCTGTCGGTCGTCGGTGTCGGGAAGTTGTGACTGCACCAACTCGACGAAACCGGGCAGCAGATCCAGACCGCGTCGGCTCAGTGCCGGTTCCGCCAACGGCGCGATGAGCAGCACCCGTCCGGTTCGCGGTTCGTCGATGATGAGTTCGACGAATGCCCGGACCGGCGCGGCGATCGTGTCCTCGGGGGTGGCCGCGGCTGTGACGGCGTCGAGCAACGCGGTCTGCGCTCGTGAACCGACCCACGCGTACACCGCCCGGACGAAGGTGTCCCGGTCGGTGAAGCTCTCGTAGAAGTACCGCTCGGTCAGTCCGGCGGTTCGGCAGACCGCGCGCACGTTGACCGCCGGGCCGTCCGGAGAGCCGAGAAGCTCGACCCCCGCGGCGAGCAATGCGTCGTACCGCTTGGATCTACGCTCCTCCAACTGTTGACTACGCATGTTGTCAACCCTAGTCTGACAACATGCGTAGTCAGAGTGATCGTCCGGTCCCGCTCGGTCCCGATTCGCTCACCTGGAAGTACTTCGGCGACTGGCGGGGGATGCTGCAGGGAGTCTGGGCAGGGTCGATGCAGAACATGCACCCCGGCCTCGGTGCCGGGGTCGAGCAGCATTCGACGTTCTTCGACGAGCGCTGGCAGCGTCTGTACCGATCGTTGTATCCCATCGGCGGGGTGGTGTTCGACGGAGATCGCGCCGAGCAGACCGCGCACGAAGTGCGTGGCTACCACACGAACATCAAGGGAATCGACGCCAAAGGACGCAAGTACCACGCCCTCGATCCCGACACGTTCTACTGGGCGCACGCCACCTTCTTCATGGGCACGGTGCTCACCGCCGACCACTTCATGGGCGGGCTGACCGAGGAACAGAAGGTGCAGCTGTTCGACGAGCACGTGCAGTGGTACCGCCTCTACGGCATGAGCATGCGTCCGGTGCCCGCCACCTGGCCCGAGTTCCAGAAATACTGGGAACACATGTGCAGCACCGTGTTGGAAGACAACATGGCCGCGCGCGGGGTGTTGGACCTGTCGAAGCTGGGACCACCGCCGTACGCAGCCTGGCTGCCAGATCGGGTCTGGGCGGTACTGCGGCGTCCGGTGGCTGCGTTGTTCGTGTGGATCACCGTCGGTCTCTACGACGAGCCGGTGCGCGCACTCCTCGGATGCGGCTGGTCTGCGCGGGACGAGCAGCGGTTCGTGCTGTTCGGGAGGGCGGTGAACCTGGCGTTCCGGCTGGTGCCGCCGCGTCGTCGGCTGCATCCGCGTGGCCGGGCCGGGTGGGATCGCGCTCTCGGCCGAACTCCGGCGACCTCACCGCTGGTGCACACGCCGGCTCGTAATCTGCCACCTCTCACGCGTCGCTCCAACCCGTCGCACTACAGCCCGAAGGTGTAGATCGTAGGTCTTCGGGTACATCGGGGGGTATGTACAACGTCAGAACCGGAACCGGCAAGCCCCTCGTCCTCGTGCACGGTCTCGGGTCCTCGCACCGCAACTGGGATCCCATCGTTCCTGCCCTGGCCGCACATCGAGAGGTCGTCGCGCTCGATCTGCCCGGATTCGGGCAGACTCCGCCGCTGCCCGAGGTCTCGATCGCGTCGCTCACCGATGCGCTGCGCACGTACCTCGACGACGAGGGACTGTCCGACGCCGATCTCGTCGGCAGCTCGATGGGCGCACGCATGGTCGTCGAGCTCGGCCGCCGTGGCCACCGAGGCTCGATGGTGGCACTGGATCCCGGCGGGTTCTGGAACGACCGTCAGGTGAAGATCTTCGGAGCCACGATCACCGCGTCGCTGGCACTGATGAAGAACGTGCAGCCGCTGGTGCCGTTCCTGTCCGGTAATCCGGTGACGAGAACGGCTGCGCTGGCCCAGTTCTCGGCTGCGCCGTGGAAATTGCCGAGTGGATTGGTGGAGCGGGAGCTGAAGGGCTTCTCGGCCAAAACCTCGCCGTCACTCGACGCCGCACGCAAGGCCTTGATCCACGGGCCGAAGCAGCTCGGTGCACCGAAGGGGTCGTTGCAGGGCTCGCTGCTCATCGGCTGGGGTCGCCAGGACAAGGTGACGACTCCCAGCCAGGCGAAGGTGGCGCTGGAGCGATTCCCCGACGCCACCCTGCACTGGTTCGACAAATGCGGACACTTCCCGCACTGGGATCAGCCCGTCGAAACCGCTCGCGTGATTCTGCGCGGGACGGGTCGGTAGGAGCTGAATCAGCCGTTCCACCAAGGTCGAAGTGGCACGTTCGCCTGACCCTTCGGCCCGAGCTTGACCGCCAGAACCTGGTGCAGCTGAACCACATTGCGCTCGAATCCCAGACGGGACCCGGCCATGTAGAGGCCCCATACGCGGGCTGTTCCTTCGCCGGCCTCGGCGACGCACGCGTCCCAGTTGTCGACGAGGTTCTGGCACCATCCGGCGAGGGTCAGCGCGTAGTGCTCGCGCAGGTTCTCCTCGTGGCGGACCTCGAGGCCGACGTCCTGGATCTCGGTGATGATGCGTCCCGAGCCGGTGAGCTCACCGTCTGGGAAGACGTAGCGGTCGATGAAGCTGCCCGCCTTGGCATGCGCACGATTGTCCGGTCGGGTGATCGAGTGGTTCAGGAGTCGACCGCCGTCCCGCAGCTTGGACTGGATGAACGAGAAGTACGACGGGTAGTTGTGCACACCGATGTGCTCGGTCAGTCCGATCGACGAGATGGCATCGAAGTTGGTCTCCGGTACGTCGCGGTAATCGGAGAAGCGCACCTCGGCGAACTCGGACAGGCCCTCCTCGGCGATGGCCTTCTGCGCCCACGACGCCTGCTCCTGGGAGAGCGTCACGCCGATCACCTTCACGCCGCGTCGGGCCGCGTAGCGCACCATCGAGCCCCAGCCGCAGCCGATGTCGAGCAGGCGATCGCCCGGCTTCAGACCGAGCTTGTCGAACACCAGTCGATACTTGTTCTCCTGCGCCGCTTCCAGTGTGCTGTCGGCGGACTCGAACGCAGCGCACGTGTACGTCATCGACGGGCCGAGCACCATCTCGTAGAACGCGTTGGACACGTCGTAGTGGTGATGGATCGCTTCCGCGTCCCGGGTCTTGGAGTGGCGCAAGCCTTCGGCGATACGACGCCACCGCGGAATCGCCTCCTGGGGTGGGGGAGCGATGGGCCGCAACACATCCCAGCCGAGCGAACGCGCGATCGATGTCAGTGTCATGGCCGACGGGCGGCGGAAATGCAGTTGGTCACCCATCAGCGCGAGCAGCTCGTACGGGTCACCCGGGTGCACTCCGGTGGCTTCCAGATCACCCGAGACGTACGCCCGCGCCATGCCCAGATCGCCGGGAGCGGTTGCCAGATAGGTGGTTCCGCGCGGACTCTTGAGGTTGAGGCCGATCTTCGCGTCCTCGGGTCCGGCGGTACTGCCGTCGTATGCGGTGAAACGCAGTGGGATGTTGCCGTCGGAGATCAGCTCCAGAATCTCGGAGATCTTGAGCTTCTGGTTGCCGTTCGCCGTTCGATTACCGGAGTCCTTGAACGTCGTCATTTGCGTTGCACCGCCTTCGAGTACAAATCCAACAATCGGGTTTCGGGATCATATTTCTTTTTCAGCTCGAGGTATCTCTCGCCGCCGTACAGCACGGCGAATTCATCCTCGGTGTAGTAAGCGTCCGAGTACAGCGATTTATGCCCGTCGAAGTCGGTGACCTTCTTCTCGATTGCGCGGTTCGCTGCACCCTCGGGTTCGCCGGCGACGATCGGTACCGAGGACCAGAAGCCGATGTTGACGTACGTGCGTTTGGGCTCGAGCGGGTACAGCGGCCACGGTCGGGCCGGATTGGCACCGGGGGCCGCCGGCTCGCGAAGTCGCAACGGGCACAACCACAACGGCTCGATGGGAATGTTGTCGAGGAACCACGCCACGAAGCCGGCGGTGTGTTCGATCGGAACTTCCACATCCTGCACGACGCGTTCGCGCGGCGGATTTCCCTTGCGCTTCTCGAGTCGATCGGCGATGTCGTACTTACGGTCGAGGCCGATCAGCTTCCAGTAGAAGCTGCTGCGTCGATACTTGCGCGGCCAGAAGCGTCGAATTGTCGGGTTCTGGGTCCCGAATGCGCGAGAGCACCAGAACCAGTCGGTGTCCCATCGCCACAGATAGTCGTGGATGGTCAGCCGATCGGTTTTCGGTGAGTCCGAATCGTGCTGGATCGAGCGGTAGAAGATGTCTGCACCGGTGTAATCGCTGACCGGCCCGGGTTCGTCGGTCTGGACGCCGAGCGTGAGGTAACTTTCGTCGGCGCTGAAGACCACGCCGTCGAGGTAGTGGACCTCGATTCCGTCGTACTCGCGTTGGGTGACGATGGTGTCCATCGTGGACTGAAGGGTCTCGAGATCGTGAAATCGTAGGTGGCGCAACGCGACATACGGCAGGACGGGCTCGAGTTGGATTTTCAGACGGGTCGAGTAGCCGAGGGTGCCGTAGGAATTGGGGAAGCCCCAGTAGAGGTCGGCATGTTCGCCTTCGGGCGTTGCGGTGATGATCTCGCCGCTTCCGGTGAGGACGTCGATCTCGAGTACCGACTCGTGCGGGAGCCCACTGCGAAACGACGTCGACTCGATGCCGAGGCCGGTGACGGCTCCGCCGAGGGTGATCGTCTTGAGCTGCGGGACGACGAGGGGAGCGAGGCCGTAGGGAAGCGTCGCGTCGACGAGGTCCTCGTAGGTGCACATGCCCGCGACGTCGGCGGTGCCCG
Organism: Rhodococcoides fascians A25f; assembly: GCF_000760935.2. Lineage (NCBI taxonomy): Bacteria > Bacillati > Actinomycetota > Actinomycetes > Mycobacteriales > Nocardiaceae > Rhodococcoides > Rhodococcoides fascians. Next base: position 852,003 of record NZ_CP049744.1, read on the forward strand.
CGGCGGGATCGACGGTGATGACCTTGCTCAAGCCGGACACGTCGAGTCCTGGGGTGTTCGATGTCGTCCTGGCCCTGAACAGGTTGGACGTCTTCTTCGCCAGACGCACCGTCGCATCGGCGGGGATCGCTCGATAGCTGCGAAGCAACTGCTCGACACCCGATCGGTGCGCTGCGTAACCGCTCTCCCTCGGTTCTGGCCGTCGTCCGAGAAGAGCATTCACTGAAGCCACGTACAGACGCTATATCTCGTACTGCTCGGTATCCACCGGCGTGGGCGTCCGAGCGGTGAAACTTCACGCAACTGTTGCCGAAACAGGGCTGGGAATCGTCATATTTCAGACAAAATGGTTGCATCATGCATGTGTTTTGGCGAGTGTGAAAATTCTTTGTGATGCATGCCACATGCCGTTCGGCGCGATGCCGGGCGTGACCGCTCGGCGAGGCAGGATGGATGCACATCCCGCTCGCTATCGAAGGAGAACGTTTCCGTGGCTCAGGTCAGTGCATCCAGTTCCGTCACCATCGCAACCACACCGGATCGGGTGCTTGCAGCTCTCGCCGACTACGAGACGGTGCGCCCCCGCATCCTGCCCCAGCAGTACCGCGACTACGAGGTGGTCCAGGGCGGTCAGGGAGACGGAACAGTGGCGAAGTGGACCCTGCAGGCCACCGAGAAGCGGGTGCGGAATGTCGCCGCGACGGTCTCCGTCGCCGGATCGACCATCACCGAACGGGACGCCAACTCCTCCATGGTCACCACCTGGTCGGTAGCCCCGGACGGCGGCGGCACCGCGGTAACGACAACGACTGAATGGAAGGGCGCGGGCGGCATCGGCGGATTCTTCGAGAAGACCTTCGCGCCGCTCGGACTGAAGAAGATCCAGGCCGCGACGCTGGAGAACCTGCGTCGCGAGTTGATCTAAGTCTGCTCGAAGTCGGGGGCCTCGATCAGCGCCAGGGTCCCGACCACCACGGTGCGCATCGACCACACAAACATCCCATCGGGTCCGCGGTCGATCGTGTCGTAGGCCCCGGGCAGGGTGTCGAGGTCGGTGCGCGCGGCAATCGCGTCGTCGTACTCACGATCGCGTCGGGCATCGTTGTACACGATCTCCGCCAAGGCCAGAGCGTGCTCGACGACGGTGATGACGGCCCACGTCGCTTGCTTCGGAGTGAGGTCGTAGCGCAGTCGATAGCGCGTCTGCACGACGTCGGCCATCCGAAGAGCGTCGATGGAACTGGGAGTCAGACCGATCAGATACTCCGCGATGCCCGGGTTGGAATGAACCAGCTCGCGCATCGCGGAGGCGAGTGTCAGTAGTGCGTCGTGCATCGATTCGTCGTCACCGGGAAGCGGCGGCGACCACCGGCGCAGAATTTCTTCCGCCACCAGGGCCTTGAGCGCGCACAGATCCTCGATGTTGTTGTAGATCGCGACGATCGAAACACCCAGGCTCTGGGCCACCGACTTCACCGTCACCCTGGGCAGAGTCAGCGCGATGCCCGCCTCGGCCATGGTCTCGGCGGTGACGCGACGCTTGCGAGGGGAGGGGCTCGCAGGCGGCTTCATGCCCACAGGGTACGGGTGGTCAGAACTGACGGATCCTCAGACGCCGGGCTCTAGAATCGCGGCGTGTCCTTCACCTCCGCGCTACCCGTGACCGACGGGGATCGGTCGTTGGTCGAACTGGCCAGGCAGACAATCGATTCGTCGACGGATACCGGACCTGATGAGGACGGCATCCACACGATGGGTGCGGCGGTGAGAGTGGCGGACGGCCGAACCTTCGCCGGGGTGAATCTCTATCACTTCACCGGTGGCCCGTGCGCAGAAACCGTCGCGCTTGCAGCGGCTCGGGCGGCCGGTGCGACCGAGCCGACTCACATCGTGGCGGTCGGCAACCACGGGCGCGGGGTGAAGAGCCCGTGCGGCAAGGATCGTCAGATCTTCGCCGACCTCTATCCCCTGATGCGCGTGATCATCGATTCGCCCGACGGCCTCGTCAGCGTTCTCGCCGGCGAACTCCTCCCCGCCGCATACGACCATGGCGCGGAGCAACGCTGATCCTCGTTGCCGAGGGCGAACCGTCGTGCGGCATCGCCGGAAGGTACTGCGCTGAGTGTCCACTATTCGTCACCGCAGGCGCGATCCCGTGTCTGCCGCGAAATTGTGGACACTCAGAGCGGTATGTCGATTCGACGCGCAGTGAATCACAGCGATCCGAGGTGCGGCTACGCTGGTGTTCGCTTCGAACCCACGCGAGAGGACGGCACAGTGCAACCCGGTGAGCAGCCCGACATGGCATCGATCCTGCAGCAGGCCCAGCAGATGCAGCAGCAGCTGATGGCGGCGCAGGCGGAGATCGCGGAGACCGAAGTGACCGGCCAGGCGGGCGGCGGACTCGTCGTCGCCACCGTCAAAGGGACCGGTGAGGTGGTCGGGCTGACCATCGACCCCAAGGTCGTCGACCCCGAAGACATCGAGACCCTTCAGGACCTGGTGATCGGCGCTATCGCCGATGCGTCGAAGGCAGCGCAGAACGTGGCGAGCGAAAAGCTCGGCCCCCTCGCGGGTGGTCTCGGTGGCATGCCCGGCCTGCCCGGGTTCTAGGCGAGAAGAGTGTACGAAGGTCCGGTACAGGATCTGATCGACGAACTCGGCAAGTTTCCCGGGGTCGGTCCGAAGAGCGCTCAGCGCATAGCCTTTCATCTCCTCGGCGTCGAGCCTCCCGAGGTGGATCGGCTCATGCGCGCGCTGCAGCGCATTCGTGACGGTGTTCAGTTCTGCATCGTCTGTGGCACGGTCTCGGACAAGGAGTTGTGCCGAATCTGCTCGGACTCGCGCCGTGACCGATCCATGATCTGCGTCGTCGAAGAGCCCAAAGATGTTCAGGCCGTTGAACGTACGCGGGAGTTCAAAGGCCGCTACCACGTGCTCGGTGGGGCGCTCGATCCACTCAACGGCGTCGGTCCGGACCAGCTGCGCATCCGGGAGTTGTTGACCCGCGTGGGAACTCAGGACGACGGAGTGGACGTCACCGAGGTCATCATCGCCACCGACCCCAACACCGAGGGCGAAGCAACGGCCACCTATCTGGTCCGCATGATGCGAGACTTCCCCGGCCTGGCCATTACCCGCCTCGCCTCCGGCCTGCCGATGGGTGGAGATCTCGAATTCGCCGACGAGTTGACGCTGGGGCGTGCGTTGACCGGTAGGCGACGTATGTGAGTGCCTGCGGCAGTGGTGTGGTTAAGTGCCCCAGGCGGGACTCAACCACACCACTGCCACGGCACTTGTCGTACCCCAGGTGCATCATCCCGCCATGGACAACGACGAGACCCAGCTGTTCCGCTCGCTGCTCGATGCCCAACATGGCGTAATGACCACTGTGCAGCTTCGCGCGTGCGGATTCACGCCGAAGGCCATCGGCCATTCTGTCGAGACCGGTCAGTGGCTGCGGGTGTTTCGTAACGTCATCTGCGTGACCAACGGTCCGATGAGCCGGCAGATGGAGCTGCAGGCGGCGTTGTTGTACGGGGGCGGCAGCGCAATCCTGAGTCATGACACTGCCGCGCACGAGTGGGGGATGTTGCGTCGGCCTGCAGGCCCCATCCATCTGACTGTGCCGCGCAATTGCTCTGCCATCAGCCAGCCGCCGACGTGGCGGCATGTCTTGATTCGGCCGACTTCGCTCAGCAATGCGTGTATCCATCCCGGCGTTGTGTTGCACCGGTCATTGGCCATCGAACACATCGGTGTCGACACGGATCCGCGTCGGACGAGCAAAGAAGACACGGTCTTGGACTTGGCTGTGTCCGAAGCGACGGCGCACGAGGCCGCAGCTGTCTTCGTCTCGGCGATGACCAACGGGAGGGTGTCCGTCGCGGCGATGCGCCGGAAGATCGAATTGCGGCGGCCGAGGAGGTACAAGAAAATCCTGCTCGACGCCCTGTCGCTGCTGGCTGGTGGCGTCCAGTCGGTACTCGAATTCAGGTACGCAACCGATGTGGAACGGGCGCACGGGTTGCCGTCCGGACGTCGTCAAGCGCCCCATCTCGTCGGTGATCGGGTGCTGTTCGAGGATGTCGAATATGCCGAAGGTGGTCTGATCGTTCGCCTCGACGGTCAGCAGTTCCACTCGGCGAGGAATGTCAGGTTTCGAGACCGTCTGCGAGACAACGCCGCCGAACTCAGCGATCGCGCTCGGCTGGTCTACGGGTGGCAGGAAGTAAGTCAAGACCCATGTGGGGTGTACCGCGAGGTGCGCGAGGTCTTGGTGCGGGAGGGGTGGACAGATGCGTCGTATGCGTGCGAGCGCTGCGCAGTGGTGCGATTGAGTGCCGCCCAGGGCACTTAATCGCACCACTGCCGCAGGCACTAACGCAGCCGCTCCTCGCGCAAGCGAACAACCTCGGGCAGGTCGAGGGGAGCGAGCGTGGTGCCCAAGGCACGCTCCAGCAAGTAGTCCGCCAACTCCGGGTTTCGGGCGAGTACCGGCCCGTGCATGTACGTGCCCAGTACCGAACCCTGCACGACGCCTTCGCGTCCGTCGCCGACACCGTTGCCGACGCCGTGCGTGACCTTGGCGAGTGGGGACGCGTCCAGGCCGAGAGTTGTTCCACCGCGGTGGTTCTCGAATCCGGTGAGTTTCTGAGTGAGGCCGTCGAGTGCAGGCTCGGTGACGACCTCGCCGATCGAACGTGTGGCCTGAGGTGCGGTGGTGACGTCGAACAGTGAGATGCCGTCGACACGTTCGCCTGCGGAGGTCTCGTACCAGTGGCCGAGTACCTGGATCGCGGCGCAGATCGCCAGCACGGGGGCACCGCGAGCCGCGGCGTTCTGCAATCCGGGATATCGGGTGAGGTGACGAGTCGCCAGGCGTTGAGCCGAATCCTCTGCTCCACCAAGGGTGTAAACGTCGAGTGAATCGGGAACCGGATCGCTCAGGGTGATCTGGACGACTTCGGCGTCGATATCGCGCATGCGCAGCCGCTGTCGCAGAATGAGCGCGTTGCCGTTGTCGCCGTACGTGCCCATCACGTCGGGCAGAACGAGGCCGATGCGAACGGTGGACTCAGACATCTTTCACCTCACGTGCCAGCGCGCGACCGAGGTCGCGGAACGCGGTGTAGTTGGCGAGTACCTCGACGCGTCCCGGCGGGCAGGAAGCAATGGCCCGCAACGGATCTGCGACGGTGGTGTGCTGCGAGCCCGCGTAGAGCAGTCGGACTCCGAGGTCGGTTGCGCGTTCACCGGCGGCGACCACGGCGACGTTCTCGAAGTGCTCGAAGCGAACGTCCCACAGCCACGACAGGTCCTCGCCGTCCGGTACCTGACCGTTGACGGCGATGACGAGTCCGTCGCAGGTGGGGTCGATCATCGACAGCGCCTCTTGCCATCCGGCGGGGTTCTTCGCGAGAAGCATTCGGACGGAATGTGATCCGTACTGAATGGTGGAGTAGCGCCCGGCGACCTCATCGACGCTCGACGCGGCGGCGACGGCATCTTCTGCGTTCGCGCCCAGCGTCACTGCTGCGGCTACTGCTTGAGCTGCGTTGCCGCGGTTGGCTTTTCCTGGCAGCGACAACGTCATCGGTAGGACGAGCCCGTCGGGACCGTAGAGATTCTCGTCGTCGAGCCACCAATCCGGCGTCGGACGTTTGAAGTCGCTGCCGGTGCTGTACCAGTGCTCGCCCTCCCACAGGATGGGCTCGCCCGTGCGGGGACAGCTGACCGAGTCGCCTGCCCACCCGCCACCGGCGGCGACCCATACGACGTTCGGGGCGTCGAATGCCGCCGACGTAACCAGTACGTCGTCGCAGTTGGCGATGACGACGGTCTCCGGGTGCCGGGCCAATCCGGCGCGCAGCTTGCGTTCGATCATGTTGATCTCGCCCACGCGGTCGAGCTGATCGCGACTGAGATTGAGCAATACGATGGCCGCGGGGTCCACAGCGTCGGATACGTGGGGGACGTGCAGTTCGTCGACTTCGAGAGCAGCCAGCTCGGCATCGAAGTGCGCGTGTAGGGCCGCGACGATGCCCGCGTCCATGTTCGCGCCGTCCGCCTGGGTGGCGACGTCGCCGAGAGTGGCCAGTGCTGCGGCGGTCATTCTGGTGGTGGTGGATTTGCCGTTGGTACCGGTGACGATGACCGTGCGTCGACCCCGGCCGAGCCCGCCGAGGATGTTGGGGTCGATCTTGAGTGCGACGAGTCCGCCGATCATCGAGCCCTTACCCCGGCCTGCCTTGCGAGACGCCCAGGTCGCCAGCTCTGCCGCGCGCAGTGCCACGCGGCCCCGTGCGCCGATACGCCTGCGCTCACCCACTTCAACCATCCGCCGAGTCTGGCACAGAAGAGCGTGCAGTTTCACGTCGGCGGTTGCTACCCCTCGGTCATTCCGCAGGCTCCACTCCCGCCCCCCCTTGGTCGTTCCGCAGGCTCCGCTCCCCGCCCCTCACACCGGCGCTTTCTCCCGTACTTCGGCGGGCCGGCGGACGACCATACCGCCGAGGCAGCCGCCGATCACGACGACGCCACCGATCAACGCCAGCACGGACGGGTTCTCGCCGAGGAAGATCCAGGCACCGGCGATGCCCACCACGGGAACCAGGAGTGAGAACGGTGCGACCAGGCCGGCGGGGTTGCGACTCATCAGAATGCTCCAGAGGCCGCTACCGATGATGGTGGCCGGAATCACGATGTACGCCAACGCCACCAGACCGGGCCAGCCCTGCGGGCCGAACGACTCGGCGAGGGCGTGCCAGCCGATGCTCGGACCCTCGACGATCGCCGAGAGCGCCAACATCGGTACCGGCGGGACGACGGTCATCCACAGCATCAGCGTCATCGGGGAATCGGACTTGGCGAGTCGGTTTCCCAGGTTGCCGAACGCCCAGCCGAGGCCGGCGAGCAGGGTGAGGATCACCGGCAGCAGGGTGGCGTTCTGGGCGCGGTCCCACCCGATCAGCACCATGCCGACCACGGCGATCGCAATGCCGATGGCCTGTCGGCGGGTGACGTGTTCGCGCAGCAGAACCGCGCCGAGAACGACGGTGAAGGGTGCGGACGACTGCAGCACGAGCGACGCCAATCCGGTGGGCATGCCAGCCGCCATCGCTGCGAACAGGAAGGCGAACTGAAGAAATCCGAATCCGAATCCGTACAGCAGCAACCACTTCAGTGGGACGTTCGGGCGTGGGACGAACAACACGACGGGGATTGCGATGACCAGGAACCGCAGCGCGGCGAAGAAGAAGGGTGGAAAGTGATCGAGCCCGACGCGGATGGCGAGGAAGTTCAGCCCCCACAGCACGGCGACGGTCAATCCGAGCAGGCGGTCGCGAGTGGTCATGCCGTCAATCGTGACGGGAGCAAATGATGAGCACAATCGAATATATCCGCATCAACAGTTAAGATTTTCTGTATGAACGTGGAGCGGCTTCGGATCCTGGCGGAACTCGCCGACCGGGGAACCGTGGCCGCCGTCGCCGAGGCCCTGTCGATGACGCCGTCGGCGGTGTCTCAACAGCTCAAGTTGCTGGCTCGCGAGGCCGGCGTGACACTGCTCGAACCCGATGGGCGTCGGCTGCGCCTCACCGACGCCGGCCGCGCGTTGGTGCTGCGAACCGACGATGTGCTCGCGGCCCTCGCCCGCGCCACGGCAGAGATGGATCGATACCGAGCGTCACCGCAGGGGCGCGTCCGTGTAGCACTGTTCCCGTCCGGTGCCGCGCTGCTACTGCCCGGAGTGCTGACCCGTCTCGCGGGCTCGGACGTCGACATCGATGCGCGCGACGAGGACCTGCCGGCATCCTCTGTGCCCGAACTACTTGCCGATTACGACGTGGTACTCACTCACCGGGACGATCGGGCTCCGTCGACGGCAGGCCCGCGCATCGAAGTGACGACCCTCATGCGCGAACCCATCGATCTGGTGTTGCCTCCCGACCATGCACTGGCACAGCACAAAACGGTGGACCTGAGAGAGCTGACCGACGAGCGGTGGATCAGCGTCCGCGGCGGATTCCCTGTGGACGACGTGCTGCTCTCCGTTGCCGCCGTCACCGGTGTAGCGCCACGAGTAGCGCAGCGTATCAATGACTTTCGAGTGACCGAGACCCTCGTGGCCGCCGGGCACGGAGTGGCGCTGATGCCGCGCTATGCCGTCGTTCATCCGGGCCTGGTGCGGCGAGAACTGTCCGGGGTGCGGGCCGGCCGCATCTACGAACTCGCCACGAGGCCCGGTGCGCGTCGACTACCGGCGATCGCCGCTGTGCTCGACGCATTCCGAGCGGAAGCCGAGTTCAGGACAGCGCTTTGGCCTTCAACGTCCTGAACTCGTCCTGATCGATGGTTCCGTTGTCCAGCAATGCCTTTGCGTGCGCGATCTCTTCGGATGCGGATCGACCGGCGACGTGTTTGATGTAGTCCGCCTGCTGATCCTTCGCGTGCTGCAGGGCAGCGACCTGACGCTTGGCCATGCTGCTGCCGTTCACGATGAGGTACACCAGCGCGGTGAGGAACGGCGCAACGATGAGGAAGAACACCCACACGGCCTTGAGAACCCCGGATGTCTTGTGATCACGGAAAAGGTCTCCGATGATCGAGAACATCACCATCAGATAGGCCACGAAGGCGAATCCGACGACGAGAAGCCAAAGAAAATCCCAGAAAGAGTCCATGGCGAACTTCCATTCCGTTGTGTGCCCCGACGGCAGAACGATTCTCCCACGCGGCGCACCGGCTATGACGTCGGTTGAGAGCTTTCTCTTTGTCGAGCATTGAGTTAGCGTGGGTAACAATCCTGATCGACGAGAACCAGGGGAGGCGTGATGAAACTACTCGTGGCCAGTGGCGTGTACACCGTGTTGATGTTCGCCGTTTTCGTTCTTCTCGACAGCGGGTCCGTCTGGAAGTCCCTGCTGCAGGCGGTCGTTGCGGGAGCGGTGTTCACTCTGCTGACGCGGCTGTACCTGCGCTATGTCTCCCCCCCCCGCAAGATCGACCGGATAGCTCACGGTGCGTGCGAGAAGCCGCCCGTTCGGCGCTTGATGGTCTGAGCCGTTGGTTCGTCGGGTTCAGGCCGCTTCGTCGTTGTGATCGATGAGTTGGCTATTCCGCTCACCATCACCACAGCGTCGTGTGAAGCGCACGCGATCGCGGACTCGAAGAAGCCATTCGTCTTTCCGATCTACCTTGCCTTCGGCGACGAAAAGCCGGTGTACGCGCGGATCCCGGTGCCCACCGAAACGCAGAAGCAATTGGTCGCGTATCAGGGCGCAGCCTGCATGCGCTAGCTGTTCTTCCCGGTCGACGACCTGCTCCCGGTGGCCGACGCACCGGGCAGCGAACCGTGAAGTTCCTGGTGGCGGCAGGGCGTCCGGCACACGACAAAGCCGCCCATTCATGATGAATGGGCGGCTTCTCGGTGTTGCACGTCAGCGCAGTGCGCGGTTCACAGCCGAGACCACGGCACGCAGTGATGCGGTGGTGATCGATGTCGCGATTCCGACGCCCCAGACGGTGGTGGCGACGCCCGCAGGCGAGGTGACCGAGGCTTCGACGTAGGCCGCAGCCTGAGCGTCGTCACCCGCGGACATGGCGTGCTCGGAGTAGTCCAGCACGCTGACGTCGTATCCGATGGTGGACAGCGCGTCGACGAAGGAGGCGAGAGGTCCGTTGCCGGAGCCGGAGATCTCCTGCTCGACGCCGTCCACCTTGACCGTCGCGGTGATCGTGTCGGTGCCGCCGTCGTGCTCGGCCGCGACGACCGACTGCTTGATGCGCTCGAGCGGACGGATCGGCGTCAGGTACTCCTCGGCGAAGACGTCCCACATCTCCTTCGGCGAGACCTCGCCGCCCTCACCGTCGGTGATGCTCTGCACGGCCTGGGAGAACTCGATCTGCAGACGACGCGGCAGGTTCAGTCCGTGATCGGACTTCATGATGTACGCGACGCCACCCTTGCCGGACTGCGAGTTGACGCGAATGACGGCCTCGTAGGTGCGGCCGACGTCCTTGGGGTCGACGGGCAGGTACGGAACCTGCCACGTGACGTCGCCGATGTCCGAACCCTGCTCGTCCGCAGTGACTTTCATCGCGTCGAGGCCCTTGTTGATGGCGTCCTGATGGCTGCCCGAGAACGCGGTGTAGACCAGATCGCCGCCGTAGGGGTGGCGCTCGGCAACGGGAAGTTGGTTGCAGTACTCCACGGTTCGGCGGACTTCGTCGATGTTGGAGAAGTCGATCTGCGGATCGACGCCGCGGGTGAACAGGTTCAGACCCAGCGTGACGAGGCAGACGTTGCCGGTGCGCTCGCCGTTTCCGAACAGGCATCCCTCGATGCGGTCTGCGCCGGCCTGGTAACCGAGTTCGGCTGCAGCAACACCGGTTCCGCGGTCGTTGTGCGGATGCAGCGACAGTACGATGCTGTCGCGGCGGTCGAGGTTGCGGCTCATCCACTCGATCGAGTCGGCGTAGACGTTCGGTGTCGCCATCTCGACCGTGGCGGGCAGGTTCAGGATCAACGGCTTGTCGGGCGTGGGATCGATGATCGCGGTGACCGCGTCGCACACCTCTTTGGCGTAGGAAAGTTCTGTGCCGGTGTAGGACTCGGGGGAGTACTCGTAGCGCCAATCGGTATCGGGGAACTTGGCAGCTTCCTCGAGAACCTTGCGGGCACCGTCGGTGGCGATCTTCTTGATCACATCACGATCGGCGCGGAACACCACTCGGCGCTGCAGGATCGAGGTGGAATTGTAGAAGTGCACGATGACGCTTCGGGCACCCTCGCAGGCGACGAAGGTGCGCTCGATCAGCTCGGGACGGCACTGCGTCAGAACCTGGATCGTGACGTCGTCGGGGATCGCGCCGTCCTCGATGATCTCGCGGACGAAGTCGAAGTCCGTCTGGCTGGCCGACGGGAAGCCGACCTCGATCTGCTTGTAGCCCATCCGAACCAGCAGATCGAACATGCGGCGCTTGCGGGCCGGGCTCATCGGGTCGATCAGAGCCTGGTTGCCGTCGCGCAGATCCACCGCACACCACTGCGGCGTCCGGTCGATGATCTTGTCCGGCCACGTGCGGTCGGGGAGGGTGATGGCTTCCACTTCCTCGGCGAACGGCCGATAACGGAACGTGGGCATCGAGGAGTTCTTCTGGGTGTTCCAGGCGGGCTGGTCGCTGGGCGCGGGCCGCGAGGGCGGGGTGATGGTGCGAGATCCCGAGGTGAATGCGTCGGCTGGTGACATGGTCTTCGTCTCTCCGTACAGATCAAAACAATGTGTTCGACCGGCGCAACGAACCCCGCGACGGGAAGCCAGTCTGGTCTCAGACCCCGTCGCGGCTGTTAAGAAGGAGAGCTCGCAGCATGGGGTGAGTGTACTACCGCAGACCGACCGCCTACCCCAGGGTTCAGGAGTCGACTTTTTCGGCGACGGTGTCGTGCCTGCGCTGCCACTGCTCGATGTCGTTCAGTCGTCCGACATCGGCCGCGGTCCAACACCGTGCGAGCAGTTCGTATCCGAGGTGATCGACCTCTGCGTGTCGGGTCCACACGCGATGCGCCCAGCGGCGATCGTTGTGCGCCGCTTCGGCTCCCGCGAGGGCCGCGCCGACCAGCTCGAACTGCACGTCCCGTCGAAGCGTCAGAGTGGCTGCCGCCGTGACCTTCTCGGTTCGCAGAGTCGTCAGCAATCGGGCGGTCAGGTCCAGAACCCGCCGATCGGACCACAGCAGTGCGCGTCGAAACGCGCCCGGCAACAACAACCACAGCGCCGCGAACGCGAGGGCAACCCCCACCGCGGTTTCGACCACCCGATCCACCACGATGCCGCCGAGCGGAGCACCCGGATGCGAGATGGTGCCCATCAACAACGCGAGCGGGGTGATGAACGTGACGGCGAGGCCGTAGTTGCGCGCCACGCTGATCTCGATGGCGAACTGCAGCACCATAAGCACCACGATCACCGCGAGACCGGTCAGCGGCGAGAGATAGATTGCCGAGAACAACACCACTCCGGCCAGAGTGCCGCCGAGTCGCTGCATGCCGCGGTATGTCCCGTGGACGCGATCCGGCCCCTGTTGGAGCACCAGGACTGCGCCGAGGATTGCCCAATCCGGCCTGCTCAGACCCAGCGCCACACTGATCCCGCCCGCAGCTGCCGCCGCGCAGAACACCCGGATCGCCGTGGACGCCGCGTGTGAATCTCGATGCAGCGAGCGCTTCAACCGATAGCCGATGCTCGGACGTGCGAGCGGCAGCTGATCTCGTGCCGATTCCACCTCGTTCTCCGGGTCCGGCGCGGTGCCGGCGCGCGCCGACGTCGCAGCCGCAAACGCGAGATGGGCGTCGAACAGCGTCTGTACCAGCGCGGGGCGGGAGGTCGCGCGCGCCGATCCGGCCTCGTACACCGCGGCCCAGGCCGCGTGCAGACGCGAGGCGGCAGTGTGCCGATCGGCGACGGCGGCCGCCGGCGCGCTCGTGTATTTCTCGATCGCGGCCACCGCCGCACCGACCGCCGCCCGTTCGGGTCCTCTCGGATCCCGCACCACCCCGGACATCGCGACGACCAGCGCCGACGCGACGCCAATAGCCGCACAGACGGCGCCGCGGGTCGCGCTGATGTCGGCGGCAGGGAGGTACGACGCCACCGCGCACACCAGCACGAAGAAGAAGGCTCCCGGCGGACCGAGTCGAAGCGCCGCCACGACGTAGACCGCAACGAGGGCGAGAGCCGACAGCACGGCCACCGGAATCATCCGTGCCCATCCGGTCTCGCCGAAGTGGAGGGCGAGCTGCCCGGCCGTCGCGCCGAGCCACACCGAGGCCACCAGCGCGCCGCCTGCGATCAGTACTACCCACCAGCGCGATCGATAGGGGCGACCCTCGCCGTAGATCACCGCAAAACTGCCCGAGACCACCAGTAGTGCCTCGGTGTGGAACCCGAGCAGCCACGCCACGATCGCCGGAACCCCGAACGCCAGCGCCGAACGCAGACCACCCGGCCAGCGACGGCCGACAGCGGGCAGCCCGAAGAGCACCCGCAGACCTCGGGCCGGCGGTGGTGGGAGATGTTCTGGAACGGTCACTCGAACATGTTAGGACAGGCGAAGCCGCAGGCAGACCACCCTGAAATCCCAGCTCGGAGCTACCCGGACCACTGTTCGGGACGCTCGCTCGGTAAGGTGACCCGCGGACAATCGAACGATTGTCGGCTATCCAGCGGAGGTAATACGCGTGGCTCTCATCGTCCAGAAGTACGGTGGATCGTCGGTGGGGACCGCCGAACGTATCCGACGCGTCGCTGAACGAATCGTCGAGACCAAGAAGGCGGGCAACGACGTTGTCGTCGTCGTGTCGGCGATGGGCGACACCACCGACGAACTGCTCGACCTGGCACAGCAGGTGTGCCCGGCCCCGCCTGCTCGCGAGATGGACATGCTGCTCACCTCGGGTGAACGCATCTCCAACGCGCTGGTCGCGATGGCCATCCACTCGCTCGGTGCCGAAGCGCGGTCGTTCACCGGTTCCCAGGCAGGCGTCGTCACCACCAGCGTGCACGGGAACGCCAAGATCATCGACGTCACCCCCGGCCGCGTCCGTAGCGCACTCGACGAAGGTTCGATCGTTCTGGTCGCCGGATTCCAGGGCGTCAGCCAGGACAGCAAGGACGTCACCACGCTCGGTCGTGGTGGGTCCGACACCACCGCCGTCGCGCTCGCCGCGGCCTTGAACGCCGATGTCTGCGAGATCTACACCGACGTCGACGGCATCTTCACCGCCGACCCGCGCATCGTTCCCAACGCTCAGAAGCTCGACACCGTCTCGTTCGAGGAGATGTTGGAGATGGCCGCCTGCGGCGCGAAGGTGCTCATGCTGCGTTGCGTCGAATATGCCCGTCGCTACAACGTTCCCGTACACGTGCGCTCGTCGTACACCACAAAACCCGGAACGATCGTCTCCGGATCTATGGAGGACATTCCAGTGGAAGAAGCAATTCTCACCGGCGTCGCACACGATCGCAGCGAGGCGAAGGTCACCGTCGTCGGTCTGCCCGACACACCGGGCTACGCCGCCAAGGTCTTTCGCGCCGTCGCCGACTCCGAGATCAACATCGACATGGTGTTGCAGAACGTCTCCAAGATCGACACCGGCAAGACCGACATCACCTTCACCTGCCCCAAGGCCGACGGCCCGACGGCAGTGGAGAAGCTCACCAAGCTGCAGGCCGAAATCGGCTTCGCGCAGGTGCTCTACGACGATCACATCGGCAAGGTCTCGCTCGTCGGTGCCGGCATGAAGAGCCACCCCGGCGTCACCGCGACGTTCTGTGAGGCCCTCGCCGACGCCGGTATCAACATCGATCTCATCAGCACCTCCGAGATCCGTATCTCGGTGCTGTGCAGCGACACCCAGCTCGACGAAGCGGTACGCGCGTTGCACGCCGCCTTCGATCTGGGTGGCGACGAAGAAGCCGTAGTACACGCAGGAACAGGACGATAACCATGACCACAGTTGCAGTAGTCGGAGCCACCGGCCAGGTCGGTGCCGTCATGCGAACCCTGTTGGAGGAGCGCAACTTTCCCGCCGACACCGTTCGATTCTTCGCCTCCGCGCGCTCGGCGGGGAAGAAGCTGCCGTTCCGCGGCGAAGAGATCATCGTCGAGGACGCCTCCACCGCCGACCTCACCGGCATCGACATCGCACTGTTCTCGGCCGGTGCCACGCTCTCGCGTGAGCAGGCACCGCGGTTCGCGGCAGCCGGCGCGGTCGTCATCGACAACTCGTCCGCGTTCCGCAAGGACGCCGACGTGCCGCTGGTGGTCAGCGAGGTCAACCCCGAAGCGGCGAAGAACCCGCCGCGCGGCATCATCGCCAACCCCAACTGCACAACCATGGCCGCCATGCCGGTGCTCAAGGTGCTGCACGACGAAGCCGGCTTGCAGCGACTGATCGTCTCGAGCTACCAGGCCGTCTCCGGTAGCGGACTCGCCGGCGTCGACGAGCTCGCCACCCAGGCACGCGCCGTCATCGACGACGTCGAAAAGCTGGTGCACGACGGTTCGTCGGTCGATTTCCCGGCACCGAACAAGTACGTCGCGCCCATCGCCTTCAACGTCCTGCCGCTGGCCGGCGCGTTGGTGGACGACGGATCCGGCGAGACCGACGAGGACCAGAAGCTGCGCAACGAATCGCGCAAGATCCTCGGACTGCCGGACCTGCTGGTCAGTGGCACCTGTGTGCGCGTGCCGGTGTTCACCGGCCACTCGTTGTCGATCAACGCCGAGTTCGGTTCACCGTTGTCGGTCGAGCGGGCCCGCGAACTGCTGGCCTCCGCACCGGGCGTCTCGCTGGTCGACGTGCCGACCCCGCTCGAAGCCGCAGGCAAGGACGACTCCCTCGTCGGCCGCATCCGTCAGGACCCGGGCGTTCCCGAGGGCCGCGGACTCGCGCTGTTCGTCTCGGGCGACAACCTGCGCAAGGGCGCCGCGCTCAACACCATTCAGATCGCCGAGCTGCTGGTCTGAGGTCGTGCGCGTTGTGCGTAGCTGGAATTTCGCACAACGCGCACGACGGTCAGTTCAGGCGGTGACCTTCGGCGGAGGCGTCGAAGATGTGCGCGTGTGCGTCGTCGATGCGCACATGGACGCGGTCGCCCTTCTCGGGCGGGCTACGCCAATCGGCCCGAGCGACAATGGTTTCGGACTTGCCGTTGATGTCCGCTCGTCCGAACACGAATGCTTCGGAACCGAGTTCTTCGACGACGTCGATCTCGAGAGCAATTCCGCTGTCGGCAATCTCGATGTGCTCGGGCCGAATACCGAACATCACCTCGGTCGCAGAACCGAGGGTCTGACGCGGCACCGGAATCACCTGATCGGCCAGGCGGACGCCGCCGTCGGTGACCGGGGCGCGGAACAGGTTCATCGACGGCGAGCCCATGAACCCGGCGACGAATGCGTTGACCGGGGTGCGGTAGAGCTCACGGGGAGTGGCACACTGTTGCAGCACACCACCTTTCAGAACGGCGACGCGATCACCCATCGTCATGGCCTCGACCTGATCGTGGGTGACGTACACCGTCGTCGTGCCGAGCCGGCGCTGTAGCTGAGCGATCTGCGTCCGCGTCTGAACCCTCAGTTTGGCGTCGAGGTTGGACAGCGGCTCGTCCATCAGAAACACCTGAGGTTGCCGAACGATGGCGCGGCCCATGGCAACTCGCTGACGCTGACCGCCGGAGAGGGCTTTCGGCTTGCGATCCAGGTACGGCTCGAGGTCGAGCAGCTTCGCGGCCTCCTCGACGCGAGTGCGAATGTCTTCCTTGTTCGCCTTCGCCAGCTTGAGCGCGAACCCCATGTTCTCGGCGACGGTCATGTGCGGGTACAGCGCGTAGTTCTGGAACACCATCGCGATGTCGCGATCCTTGGGTTCGGAATTGGTGACATCCTTGCCGCCGATGAGGATGCGACCGGAATTGACCTCTTCGAGCCCCGCGAGCATCCGGAGCGACGTCGACTTGCCGCAGCCGGAGGGGCCGACCAGAACGAGGAACTCACCGTCCTCGATGTGCAGGTCGAGCTCGTTCACCGCTGGGGTGTCGGAGCCGGGAAAAAGCCTGGTCGTGCGCTCGAACGAGATTGTTGCCATGACGAAATAGATCCCTCCACCGGCAGGAACGTGCCGGACGATCCGAGTGTGGGGTGACGGCGGGAGCCGACCAGCACATAGTATGGGCCCAATCACAACCAGGAGGAAGGTGGCCGGGTGAGCGGCTCCGTGTCCAGACGAACCGCCCTGCGTGGGCTGGCCGTCGCCGCAGTGGCAGCCGGCGCAGCAGCATTACCCGTGGCATCGACGACCCGTCGAGCACTGGCCGACGACTTCCTCCGTGGGCAGAGTCCTCTCCTCTTCCATTCGCCGCCGCTGACGCCGTTCCGTGACGAACTCCCGCGATTGCCGCTCATCAGCGGTACCGAGGTCACGCTCGACGCACACAGCTCCACTCACGCCTTCCATGCCGATCTGCGACCCGGTCCCACGTTCGGCTACGGCCGGTGCGACTACCTCGGGCCCACCATCGAGTCGCAGCAAGGCCAGCCCTGGACGCTGAAGTACTCGAACACCACCGCCGGTAACCCTCTCGCCGCCGACATCGACACCTCGCTGCACGGCATGAGCGAGATGGATCGCACGATGACGCCGACGTCGCTCCACCTGCACGGCAGCATCACCGAGCCGGCGAGCGACGGTCACTCGGAGATGCTGGTGCGCCCGGGCGAGTCGATGACGCACAACTTCCCGGGTCTCAACGACGCCGCAGGACTCTGGTACCACGACCACGCCATGTCGATGACGCGCATCAACGTCTATGCAGGCCTGCTCGGCATGAACCTCGTCCGAGACCGTTGGGACACCGGCACTTCAGACAACGCCCTCGGACTGCCCTCGGGTGAGTTCGAGCTGCCGCTGGTGCTGCAGGAAAAGATCATGAATCCCGACGGCAGCATGAGCATCCGTTCCAACATCACCGTCCCGCAGGGTAAGTGGGAAGGCGGCGGCACCGGCGACGTGGGCGTCGTGAACGGCAAGATCTGGCCGACGATGGAAGTCGCCCGCGGCATGTACCGGCTGCGCCTGGTCAACGCCGGGTCGTACAGTGTGTGGAACCTGTTCTTCACCAACAAGTTACGCTTCTGGGTCATCGGGAACGACGGGGGATTGCTCGACGCCCCGGTGGAAACCACCAGCATCCGCCTTGCGCCTGCTGAACGCGCCGACATCCTCGTCGACTTCGGCGCCGTCGAAGCAGGGGCGTTGGTCGAGTTGCTCAACGACGAACCGCCACCGGCTCAGGCGGCGTCGCTCGGAGCTGTCCCGATGCCGATGTTCTGCCAGTTCCGCGTCGCGTCCACGGCGGGGTTCCGGGGCGGTATGCCGTCGTTGCTGCGCGGAGGAAAGGGGCAGCCGGATGTGTTGCCCGCGTTGCCGACCCCCACCTTTACCCGCACCGTCACCGTGAACCAGCCCTCCAGTGGGCTGAACCTGGACATGACGCTGATGAACCTGAACAACCTGCGGTACTCCGACCCGGACATCGAGATGCCGAAGCAGGGCACCGTGGAGATGTGGAACATCGTCAACACGACGGTCGAACCACACCCGATTCACCTGCACCTGGCGCACTTTCGGACGCTGGGACGTATTCCGATCGACCTCGCCGCGTACCAACGCGACTTTCCCCGGCCCACGTTCGGCACCAGATGGGCTCCGCCGGTGGAGAAGTTCCTCACCGGTCCATCGGTGCCGCCGGCTACCTGGGAAGCCGGGTGGAAGGACACCGTCAACACGTACCCGGGCACCGTCACCCAGATCCTCGTCCGATTCCCGACGGCCGACGAACTCGGGTTCGACCCCGACGCCACCTTCGCGGGACCGGCCGCGCACCACGGCGGTGGCGATATGAGCGGCCACGACATGGGCGGTCATGACATGCCGGCTTCGGGTCCGTCCGAATTGCAGGGGTACATGTGGCACTGCCACATGCTCGATCACGAGGACCACGAAATGATGCTGCGGTACCGCACCGTCGCTCCGTGACGTAGTCAGGGGTCGGTAGCTGGTTGCGTTCACCGTCCGGTCGGCCCACACTGACCGAGCCGCGTAAGGCAATCACCGTGCTCGGTCGAGATTTCTGCCCATCGGCCGACTGCGACAACGGAACGGACCCCGGCCATGAGCAGCGGAACCAAATCCGACCCGTGGGCTCTCACCACCGCCCCCGGCACCTCGGCGTACACCATGTACCGCGATCCCGACCACGAGCCGCCTGCCCTCGTATGCCAGGTGGGGTCGACGACACTGCGATACCGCATCGAGGCAATCGAGGATTTGCACGGCTGGCTCACCGAACGTGCCGACTGGGTACTGCTCGGTGCCGCAGACGAGAAGAAGCCGGCTGCTCCTGACACGGTCGAAGCGTGGGGGCGCTCAGAGGACAACCCGGTCGGCGGTTGGTACGGGCTCAGGAACGGATACCGCGGCCGGTTCGGGATGTACCTGCCGCCGCTCCTCGAAGAGCTCGGCCTGGCCGAGCTCACTCACAACGCCCGGAACAACAGCATGCGAGCGTTGTAAAGCCGTTGTCGAAAAAGTGTGTCGGTGGGTGGGTATAGCTTTCGTGGTGTGAAGACATGGGGGGATGTGTTCGAGCTCGCGGACCAGGAATTGGTCTCCGAGCTCGCTGACGTGACCTCCCTCGAAAACGCACTCGCTGCAACCAGATTGACGCTGCTCGCTGAAATCGACCGACGCGGCTTGGCAATGAAACTCGGTCACTCGTCCGTCACCCGCTGGTACGCCCGATCGGTTCGGATCACCGACGGATCAGCCGCCCGCCAGAACGCACTGGGGTACTGGCTGCACGATCACCACACCGTGCTCGACGCCCTCGCCGATGGTCGGATCCATGCCGCGCACGCCGCAGCAATCGCCGAGGGCTACGACGTCGTCCTGCTGGCCGACCCCACCCTCGACGAGCAACGACGCGACGCAATCGTCGCCGAACTCCTCGAGACTGCGATACGCAACACCGCCGGTCAGGTCACCTCACGTGCGCAAGCACTGGCGCACTCTGCGGCCGACGACGCCCGAGCTCGGCACGAGAAGGACCGACGCGAGCAACAACAACGAGAGCAGGAAGAGCGGGAGCAGGAGCGTCAAGATCAGGCGGGGCGGAGCGATCATTCAGCGACTCCAAGCGGTAGGCTGCCCGATCCGGAACCGCCTGCACCCGAGCCGGTTCCGCCGACTCCCGCGCCGGCACCGGTGTCGGAGAACCCGGACCTGAACCGGTTCGATCTTCATCCTCTCGCGAACGGTCGTTATCAATTCGGTGGCAACGCCGACCGATTGCTGGCCGAGAAGCTGCTCACCGCCCTGTCGGCGTTGACGGCGCCGCGGCCCGGTCCCGGTGGCGAGCGCGATCCACGTAGCCCGTCGAAGCGGCGAGCCGATGCACTCGATCAGATCCTCGACCGGCACCTGCGCGGCGGTGGCCGCGGGTCGGCGGGCGGGTCGCGGGCGTCGGTGCACCTGATCGTTCCACTGCGGGACCTGCTCGCCCACGGCGGCAAAGAGCAACCCGGAAGTACAACAACGGATTCGACGAGAACCGGTGCCGGCTACGACAGGGTCGGTTCAAGCGTTGATGCAGTGCGTCACGAAGAGGGTGACAGCACCGGTCCCACTGGCGGGCGTTCTGATGGCGCTGCCCGAGGCGATACCGATGCTCGCGGCGGAGCACCAAACGGTGGTGATGGCGGCGGGCAGAGGTCTGCGCCCGAGCCGGGCGACGCCGATGCTCGCCGCGGAGAAGCAGCCGACGGTAATGGTGCCGGTGGTGGTGGTGCCGGGCAGAAGTCTGCGCCGGAGCCGGGCGACGCCGACTGGCCGTTCCACCTCGACTGGACCGGCCCGATCAGTCGCTTCCTTACCGAACTCCTCACCTGCGACGCCGACCTGACCCCGGTCATCGTCGACGACCACGGCGTCCCGCTCGCGCTCGGACGCACCACCAGACTCGCCAGCGACGACCAACGCATCGCCCTGACCATCCGCGATACCTGCTGCGTGATGTGTGGCCGCCCCGCGCAGTGGTGCCAGGCCCACCACGTGAAGTTCTGGGAAGACGGCGGCGTAACCGATCTGAACAACCTCGCGTTGGTCTGCGGGGAATGCCACCGCCTCGTCCACCACGGCGACTGGCAACTGATCATGGGCGAGGACGGACACCCGTATGTCATCCCACCCGAATCCGTCGACCCCCGAAGACAACCCATCCCCACCTACCACCGACGAAAACGACGCGCAGCCTGATTACACCGGACGCTCCACTCGACCGCCCAAGCAATTCCCATGCGAGCCCTGCGCCGGCCGTGCGGCCATCGGCCTGGGCTTCGTCGTGCGGCCTCCCCGTGAGCACGGTGCTGTCGATGAGCACGGACGGGCCAGGAATCGCTTGTGCCCAAGGTTCTCTCGCTCACCCGAGCGTCATCGCCGGGCTGTCGTCCGCGGGGCACGACCGGCATGCATGGTCACTCGGGCCAACGCCGCGTCGACCAGAGAACTGAGCACCTCGCCAATCGGTGGCCGCTCACGGGACTAGGTCCCCCGCCGCCCCAGCGGTGGACAGTCCGTCGTATACCCGTCGCTCACGGGTCGACAACCGACCTAGGGCGGAGGTACCAGCCCTCGATAGTGCGCCGCGATGTCGCCGGGAGTGGTGAACCAGACGCCGTCACCGTTGGCGGTCATATGCCTCAGAGCCGAGCGGAACCGTCGAAGTCTGTAGGGCTGTCCGGTGAGAAATGTGTGCAGGGAGATCGCCAGCACCACGGGTTGGTGCGTCGAGTTCTCCTTCAGCTCGTCGAAGCTGTCGATGATGTTGTGCTCGAACGCTTCTGCGGTCTGGTGGTGGTGCACGAACATCGGCAGATCGTTGACCTCGTGCGGATACGGGATGCTCAGCAACGGGCCGCCGCGGGTCTTCAGCCACACCGGCTGATCGTCGATCGGCCAATCCAAGGTGTACGCGTAACCGCGTTCGGCGAGCAGGTCCTCGGTCACGCGGCTGGGATTGGCCCCGGGGCTCATCCATCCGCGAGGCGGCGAGCCTTCGTGACGCTCGATAGCGGTCGTCACCTCGTCTATCGAGCGGCGCTCGGAGTCCTCGGCCAGCTCGTTCGGTTGGACGGCATTGGTTCGGCCGTGCGCGACGACTTCCGCGCCGAGCCCACGGAAGGCGTCGACCAGCTGTGGGGCATGCTCGTACACCTCGGTGTTCACGAGGAGAGTCGGGCGAACTCCGCTCTGCTGCAACGTCTCTGCGATCCGAAAACCACCCACGCGGTTCCCGTACTCACGCCAGCCCCAGTTGTAGGTGTTGGGCTGATCCATCGCGGGCGTGTATCCGAGTCCGGGTTCGCCGTCGTCGTAGGGAAAGTGTTCGCAGTTGACGGCGATGTACACGGCGAGGCGCGCGCCACCCGGCCACTCGAATTGTGGCCGATCGACGATGGGGGAGTAGTCGAAGCGTCCGTGGGAGGCGAGAGGCATAGCGGCAGAATTGCCCGCGGCTCGTCGGCGCAAACTGCTGCACGGTCGATCGACTCACACGGAATTACGACGCTGATTGGCAACGAACCGCGCCTTCTTCTGACGATTTCCGCACGTGTTCATGTCGCACCACTTGCGGCTACGGCTCTGGCTGGTGTCGAAGAACGCGGCTCGGCAGGTGGGCGATGCGCACAGCGCCAACTTTCCGTCCCGCTCGCCGGCGATGATGCTGATGGCGTCGGCAGCGATGACCCCCAGGGCGTCCTCGACTGCCGACTCCGAGTTCAACGTCCATCGGCTTGTGCCCTCTGACGTCAAGACCGCCGACGCGTTGCCCCGAACGCTGTGGTCGTTGACGACCTGGATGGCCGACGCGGGCAGGGCCTCGTGGACCGCTGCTGCCGTCGCGGCGAGGTGTATCGCTTCTCGCAGTTCCAGAGCCAGGTCCAGTTGGGCCGCGGTGCAGTTGTCCACGGAGAGCCCGTTCAGTGCCAACCAGTCGACGAACCGGTGCGGCACCGGGATTCGTTCCAGCGGGTCGCCGCGTCGCTCGGTCAGTGTCCCGGTGAACGCGGTGGACAGCACGCTGCCGGGGCGGAAGTCGGGAAACTCTGCAGCCATAGGAACCAGCTTAGCCGGTTGCGCAGAGGTCACCTGGAGATGTAGAACTGGCTAAGCCGGTTCCAATCAAGGAGACCCCATGACGACACTCAACTCCACGCAGGTGCATGCATTCGAGTTCCGGGCGTCCGACGCGGACCTCGACGATCTACGTGCGCGATTGAAGGCTGCACGCCTTCCGGACGCGGAGACGGTGTCGTCCGGCACGGGCCGATGGGAACAAGGCGTCCCTCTGGCCGACCTCGTCGAGACCGTCGACTATTGGCACACCGACTACGACTGGCGATCGTTCGAGGAACGACTCGATCGAGTCGGCCAGTGGCGCACGACGATCGACGGCGTCGGCATTCACTTCTTGCACCGACGATCGGCACGCGCGGATGCCACCCCACTGATCATGACCCATGGCTGGCCGGGCAGTTGCGTCGAATTCGTCGACATCGTAAACGAGTTGGCAGATCCCCGAGATGCCAAGGCACCGGCGTTCCACGTGGTGATCCCGTCTCTGCCCGGCTTCGGTTGCAGCGACAAGCCGACTGCCACCGGGTGGGGAACCGAGAAGATCGCGTCCGCGTGGGTCGAGTTGATGCACAGGCTGGGCTACGACCGGTTTCTCGCCCACGGTGGCGATTGGGGAGGCGTGATCACCACGATCCTCGGTGGCCGGTTTCCGGAGCATGTCATCGGAATCCACACAACTCTCGCGCAACCGCCACCGGGGATGCCGACAGAAGCGCTCACTCCCGACGAGCGCCGTTGGACCGAGGACTCCGAAAATTTCCGGCGGCACCACTGTGCGTACGCGAAGCAGCAGGCGACCCGGCCGCAAACGATCGGATACTCACTCGTCGACTCCCCGGTCGGGTTGCTCGCGTGGATCCTCGATAAATTCGCGGAGTGGACGGATACCGAGGACAGCCCGTTCGAGGTGATCTCCAGGGGCCGACTGCTGGACAACGTAACCCTGTACTGGCTCACGCGCTCCGGAGCGTCGTCGGCTCGGATCTACTACGAAAGCCACAACTCCCTCGATCCGGACCTGCGGGTCGACGTTCCTGCGGCGATCACCACGTATCCGCGCGATATCGAGAAGAATCCTCGGCCGTGGGCTCAGTACCGATTTCGGCAGATCGTCCGATGGAGGACTCCCGAGAATGGGGGACACTTTCCTTCGCTGGAAGATCCCACCTACTTCGTCAGGGATCTGCAAGAGGGCTTCGCGGCCGTACTCTCGGCTGCGGGTATTCGATGAAACAAGTTACCGAGCAATGATATTCGGCAGTAGCCGAGCGCGTCAGGGTAGTCGCCGCGCCTGTGCTCGGGCGTAGTCCTCGGGGTGGTTCTTCTTCTGATTCGCTCGGACGGGGTAGAGCAGCAGCAAGAAGGCGAAGAAGCACACGGCACGGATGATCACCCACACGAACCACACCGGCCACACGATGAGCAGCCCCAGCTGAAGTATCTGTTTCAGCACCACGGGTGTGCCGTTCGCCAGCGCCACCCAGCGCAGTGGATTCAGCTTGCGGAGAAAGCGTTTGGGCTCCGAATACGGCTCGTCGGGTCCGATGCTCAATGGCGAGACAGTGCTCGGCGGTGCTGTAGACATTGGCAAACCTGTCTCACGGTGATCGGAGCGTCCCAGCTCCGATCACCGTGCTCGGCAACGAATTACGGGGTGATGACGGTCTGGTCGTCCACCTGGGTGGTGGCGTCGACCAGTAGGTCGAACTGATCGACGCTGCCGTCGACGTTGATCTGCAGGATGTAGTAGCCGTCCTGCCCGGTGATGATCGCGGTCTTCTGCGCCGACACCAGCTCGGCCCCTGTCTCGTCGACGTAGGTTCCGGCGATCTGGTACGCCGGGAAGCCCGACAACGTCGACACGGCACCTTCCCCGGATGGAGTGAACTGGGGAAGGTTCATCAATTCGCCTGGGGCATAGTCGATGATGGCCTGGGGATCGACGTCGCCTTCGAGCTTGGAGACGATCGCGATCATGCTCGGGGTGCGTTCGTCGGCGGCGACCTCCGGGTAGATGATCGCACCGTAGGCCCACTCGGGGGTCTGTTCGGCCGCGTCCACCCAGCCTTCCGGGATGGCGAGGTTGATGGTGGGCGCGGTGGGATCGTCACGGGTGACGGGGATTTCGGTCAGGCCCGCTTCGACGATGTAGTCGGCGATGGTGGGGTTGGGGCCGGCGGGGGCTTCGGTGGTGGTGGCGGGCGCCAGCTTCTT
This sequence comes from Rhodococcoides fascians A25f, assembly GCF_000760935.2. Taxonomy (NCBI): domain Bacteria; kingdom Bacillati; phylum Actinomycetota; class Actinomycetes; order Mycobacteriales; family Nocardiaceae; genus Rhodococcoides; species Rhodococcoides fascians. The sequence goes on from NZ_CP049744.1 coordinate 876,979, forward strand.
GACCGTCGTGGTCGCGGCTGCCTCCGTCGTCGTGGTTGCGGCTGCCGAGGTCGTGGCCGTTGCCGTGTCGGAGCTACTGCTGCATCCGGCGGCGGTGATCCCGAGTATCACCACGGCAGCACATGCGGCCCCACGAACGCCAATATTAGAGAGTGTCATCGGTCCTCTTTCGTTCGTTCGGATACAGCATTCAGGTCGCTACAGCAGGGATCGAACCGACCGGATCGTAGAACCGTGACATTGGAAATGGATTGGAAAGTGGGGCGCACCTTCCAATCGATTTCCAATCCTCGCTGGTTAGCGTCTGCAGCCATGAGGTCAGTAGTGAAGACGTTCGCGGTGGTCGGCGTAGTGGCGTTGGCCTTGTCCGCGTGCGGTGGCTCGGCGCAATTCGGCTCCAGCACAACAGAATCGACACCCCAGGCGGCGGCAGGTGACGCGCCCGCATCCGCCGGAATGGTGGGCGATGCGTCCGATCCGGTGAACGAAATTGTCGCCGCCGCGATCGATGATCTGCAGTCGTATTGGGCCGAGCAATTCCCCGCTGTGTACGGCAGCGACTACAGACCCGTCAGCGGTGGCTTCTATGCCGTCGTCCCGTCTTCCGGCGATGTGCCGCCGTGTGCGTCCTCGGCCGACGATATCGCGGGCAACGCCTTCTACTGCCCCAGCGCCGACGTAGTGGCGTGGGACAGCGAAGGTTTGCTCCCCGATCTCCAGCAACGGTTCGGCGACTTCGTGATTCCCGTCGTGATGGCCCACGAGTGGGGGCACGCGATCCAGGCCAGGGCCAACTTCGAGGGCATGACCGTCACCAGTGAAATTCACGCCGACTGCTTCGCGGGAGCGTGGGCGGCTCATGCGGTGTCCGACGCCACCGCCTTCGATCCGTCGCAGGCCGAACTCGACAGTGCTCTGGCCGGTTTCCTGTACTTACGTGATGAGCCGGGTAGTTCGGCCGAGAGCGATTCCGCCCACGGCAGCGGCTTCGACCGCGTCAGCTCGTTCCAGACCGGGTTCGACGGCGGCCCGATGGACTGCAAACCGTACGTCGACGGCTCGCCTCCCGTCCTGCAGCTGCCGTTCACCAGCCAGTCCGACGCCGATCGGGGCGGCGACGCTCCGCTCGAGCAGATCATCGACGGTGTACCGAAAGATCTCGAGGATTACTGGAGCGTGCTCTTCCCGGAGCTGACGGGCCGGCCGTGGGAGCCACTGAAGCCGGTCGTTGCCTTCGACCCGTCCGATGCGCCCGACTGTGGTGGCCAGTCTGCCTCCGGTTATGTGCTGTTCTACTGCGTGCCCGACGACTACGTGGGGTTCGACGCCGTCGACGCGATGCCGCGGTTCTACGAGCAGGGTGGGGATTTTGCCGTCGCGGCGCTCATCGCGACGCAATACGGGTTGGCGGGGATGGCCCACGCAGGGATCGACGCCGACACCCAGGACACGTCCTTGCAGGGCGACTGCTTTGCCGGGAGCTGGGCGGCCAGCGTGTTGCTGCAGAACCGTCCCACCAGCGGATACACGCTCTCGCCCGGGGACCTGGACGAGGCGATCGCGTCGCTGCTGCTCTTCCGCGGTGACGGTGACGAGTCCCGTCAGGGCAGTGGGTTCCTGCGCGTCGAGGCGTTCCGGCACGGTGTGATGGACGGGGCCCAGGCCTGCATCTGACGGCCGAACAGAAACTTAAAGTCAGGCTGGACTGTTTGTTGTTTTAGCGCTACTGTGCGAAGTGTGACTACCGACACAGGATTGAACGACGCCGAGCCGACCGGGAGACGCACGCAGGCAGAGCGCACCGCGGGAACCCGCGCGAAGCTGCTCGACGCCGCGATCGACAGTCTCGTCGAACTGGGCTTCGCCAAGACCAGCACGCAGGAAATAGCGCGGCGCGCCGGTGTGTCTCGGGGAGCGCAATTGCACCACTTTCCGTCCAAGGAGTCGTTGGTGATCGCGGCCATCGAGCACCTGGTCGACCGCAGGCTCTCGGAGATCCTCGAGGCCGAACCCGATCCGGCGCGAGGACCCGAGATTCTCGCCGACGCGTTCTCCGGGCCCCTGTTCTACGCCGCCCTCGAACTCTGGGTAGCGGCCCGTACGGATCCGGCGCTGCACGAGGCGATGATCCCCCTCGAACGACGCGTCGCCGAGGCCATTCAGGGTGGCGCCCAGATCGTCATGGGTAGCAAGATGTCGCCCGAATCCATCGAGCTCAGTGTCGAACTCGCCCGCGGCCTGGCCGTCTCGGCGCTGTTCCGTACTCCCGAGGCCGACGCGCAACTGCGTGAGCGGCTCCTTCCGATCTGGTCCGAAAAGGTGATGACGTCATGAGTCTCGAGCAGCGCGTGGACATCCTCGTCGTGGGAGCCGGGTTCGCCGGTCTGGCGGCGGTGGCGAAGATCCTCGCCGCAGACCCGGCCGCCGACGTCACCGTCATCGAGCGTGCATCCGATGTGGGCGGCACGTGGCGAGACAACACCTACCCGGGGTGCGCCTGCGATGTGCCCACCTCGCTCTACTCGTTCTCGTTCGCGCCGAGCCCCGAGTGGAGCCATACCTTCGCGCGCCAGCCGGAACTGTTCTCCTATCTGAAATCTGTGGTGGAGCGGCTGGGACTACAGCGCAGGATCGTCACCGACTGCGAATTGCAGAGTGCCACCTGGGATTCGAGCAACTCGCGGTGGTCGGTGCAGACGTCGAAGGGCGCAACGAGCGCGCGGGTGCTGGTTGCCGCCACCGGAGCGCTGTCCACTCCGAAGATTCCGGACGTACCCGGTATCGAAGCGTTCTCCGGCACCGTATTCCATTCCGCCACCTGGAATCACGAGCACGACCTCACCGGTGAGCGCGTCGCCGTCATCGGCACCGGAGCGTCTGCGGTGCAGTTCGTCCCCGAGATCGTCGACCGCGCGCAGCGCCTCACCGTCTTCCAGCGCACCCCCGCCTGGGTGATCCCGCGACTCGATCGCACCATCGGCCGGCTCGAAAGAACGCTGTACGAGAAGATTCCTGCGGCCCATCGTGCGGTGCGCGGCATCATCTACGGCTATCGCGAGGCCTATGTGACGGTTCTGGCCGACAATCCATGGATGCTGCCCGCGGTGAAGGTTTTCGCCAAAGCCAACCTGAAGCGGCAGGTCAAGAATCCCGCGACGCGGGCCGCTCTGACCCCGGACTACGCCCCCGGCTGCAAAAGGCTTCTGCTGTCCAATGATTGGCTCCGGACGCTCGACCGTCCGGACGTCGATCTCGTGACGTCGGGCCTGACGTCGGTGACCGAGAACGGCGTGGTCGACGCCTCGGGTCGCAATCACGAGGTGGATACGATCATCTTCGCGACGGGGTTCACTCCCACCGAGCCGCCGGTGTCGCATCTGTTGCGCGGCAACGACGGTCGCACCCTCGCGGAACGTTGGGGCGGTAGCCCGCAGGCGCACCTCGGTACCACCGTCGCCGGGTTCCCGAACCTGTTCCTGATGTACGGCCCCAACACCAACCTCGGGCACAGCTCCATCGTGTACATGCTCGAGTCGCAGGCCAACTACGTGGTCTCCGCGCTGAACGAAATGAAGGATCGCAGGATTGCGGCCGTCGAGGTCAACGAATCGGCTCAGCGGCAGCACAATTCGTGGGTCGACTCCGCGCTCGACGGCACCGTGTGGAACGCCGGCGGCTGCTCGAGTTGGTACCTCGACGCCAACGGTCGCAACTCCACGATGTGGCCTACCTACACATTCCGGTTCCGCAACAAGACGCGAGAGTTCGATGTCTCGAACTACCGAATCGTCTCCGACACTCTCGAACCAGACAACCCCGAATCAGACCACGAGGTGGTATCCGCATGAGCGACTACGACGTATTGATCATCGGCTCCGGTTTCGGCGGCAGCGTTGCCGCGCTGCGGGCCGTCGAGAAGGGTTACCGGGTGGCAGTTCTCGAATCCGGTCGCCGATTCGAGGACGACGAGCTGCCCAAGACCAGCTGGCGGTTGCGTAAGTACCTGTGGGCTCCGGCGCTGGGTTGCTATGGCGTGCAACGTATCCACCTGCTGCCCGATGTGCTGGTGATGGCAGGAGCCGGCGTGGGCGGTGGCTCGCTGAACTATGCGAACACGCTGTACCAGCCGCCGGCGAAGTTCTTCGAGGACCCGCAGTGGGGTTCGATCACCGACTGGCAGCGCGAGTTGAATCCGTACTACGACCAGGCGCGCCGGATGCTCGGCGTCGAGACGAACCCCACCATCACCGCCTCGGACAAGGTGATGAAGGAAGTGGCCGAGGACATGGGGGTGGGGGACACGTTCACCTCGACGCCGGTGGGCGTGTACTTCGGGGACCGCGGCAAGACGGCTCCCGACCCGTTCTTCGGTGGTGCCGGGCCCGAGCGTACCGGCTGCACCGAATGTGGATCGTGCATGACGGGCTGCCGCGTCGGCGCGAAGAACACACTCGTCAAGAACTACCTCTATCTGGCCGAACATGCAGGCGCGCATGTTCTTCCGTTGACCACGGTTGTCGATGTGCGGCCGAACGGCGCAGGCTACGACGTGGTGACGCGTCGGACCGGCGGGAAGCTGCGCCGCAAGGAGAAGACCATCACCGCCGATCAGGTGATTTTCTCGGCCGGCACCTACGGCACGCAGAAGCTGATGCTCGCAGCCAAGGAGAAGGGTTCGCTGCCGCGGTTGTCGGACAGGATCGGCTCGTTGGTGCGCACCAACTCCGAGGCGGTCCTCGCCGCGACCGCTCGCGGCCGCGAGGTCGACTACCACGAGGGTGTGGCGATCACGTCGTCGTTCCATCCCGACGACCACACTCACATCGAGCCGGTGCGATACGGCAAGGGCAGCAACGCGATCGGACTGTTGCAGACGGTGCTGAGCGACGGCGGCGGCAAGATGCCCCGAGTGCTCAAGACCCTCGGGGTCGCCCTGCGTCATCCCGGCGCTGCGGTGCGGAGCCTGTCGGTGCACCGGTGGTCGGAGCGGACCGTCATCGCGTTGGTGATGCAGACCGACGACAACTCGCTCGAACTCGGATCGAAGAAGGGCCCGTTCGGTCGCCGGCTCACCAGCAGGCCCGGTGCGGGCGAGCCACCACCGCAGTGGATTCCGCAGGGACACACAGCGATCAGGTTGCTCGCCGACAAGATCGGCGGCGACCCGGGCGGGTCGATCGCGGAGATCGTCAACATTCCGATGACCGCGCACTTCCTCGGCGGCTGCGCCATCGGTGACTCACCGAAGACCGGTGTGATCGACGGCTACCAGCGTGTGTACGGCTACGACGGATTGCATGTGCTCGACGGCTCGGCCGTCAGTGCCAACCTCGGGGTCAATCCGTCGCTGACCATCACCGCGCAGGCCGAGCGTGCAATGGCGTTGTGGCCCAACAAGGGTGAGCCCGACAAGCGCCCCGCGGCGGGAAGCGAGTACCAGGAAGTTGCACCCACACAGCCGGTCCGCCCGGTGGTACCGGTGTCCGCGCCGGGTGCGCTGCGGCTTCCGTTGACCGTGGTGGGGAGGGACTCCTGATGTGGAGCGTGCCCGAGTCCGAGACCGAGCGCACCGACTGGCCGGTCAGCCCTGCAGCGCCATGGCCCGCCAACGTCCGGGCCACGATCTGGTGGCATCGAGCACGGTCGTCGGAGTTCGGTCCGTCCGGAGCCGCAACCCTGCCGATCACGATGGCCATGGTGGTCGATTACGTGACGTCACCCGTCGGCCCGTACCGCGAGATTCTGGCGAGCCCAGTACTGCGCCGAGACGTCGGTCGCACTCCTCGGATGGCGGTTCCGTTCATCGCCGTCGATTCCGCCACGTCCGTACACGGCGGTAGGACCAACTGGCACCTGCCCAAGGTGCTGGCCGAGTTCGACGGCGAAGTCTTGGGAAAGGCCGGGGTGAGCAGCGGTGAGTGGTCGGTGCACACCGATTCTCGCGGCTACGGACCGCAGTTTCCGATGCTCGGGTCCATCGGATTCGCGCAACCGGTCGACGGCGGCTCGGCCGTCGGTATCGCTCGTCTGAAGGGTAAGGCCAGGTTGGCCCGGGTCCGGGTGGAAGCGACGGGACCGACGTTGAGCCGCTGGATGCCGTCGGGCACCTATTTCGGACTGCAGATCGTGTCGGGGTCGATGCGAACCGGTGAAGCGCAGTTGGTGCCCTGAAAGCCGCTCTTTTCTTGACTTAGTCCAGATTGATGGCATGCTGAAAGCCAGAGGCGTCGCCGCGTCAGGGGTTTATGTCGCAGCCCCGCGAGGCATTCTCCCCACGAAGCGGTCCAGCGTCCGGCCGTTCAGCGCGTCCCCGGGACAGCCCTCCCGGTTTTACTCCAGCCATCAGGAGGCTTCGTATGACCAAGCCGATCAATAAGCCCACCACCAGCAACTCGGGTATCCCCGTACCCAGCGACGATCAGTCGCTCACCGCCGGAACGCAGGGTCCGATCCTCCTGCACGATCACTACCTGATCGAGAAGATGGCCCAGTTCAACCGTGAGCGGGTCCCGGAGCGCGTCGTGCACGCCAAGGGCGCAGGCGCGTTCGGTGAACTCGAGATCACCGGAGACATCAGCAAGTACACCAAGGCGAAGGCTCTGCAGCCCGGTGCCAAGACCGAGATGCTGGCACGCTTTTCCACGGTCGCGGGCGAGCAGGGCAGCCCCGACACCTGGCGCGACCCGCGTGGTTTCTCGCTGAAGTTCTACACCGAAGAAGGCAACTGGGACCTGGTCGGCAACAACACCCCGATCTTCTTCGTCAAGGACCCGATCAAGTTCCAGGACTTCATCCGCAGCCAGAAGCGCATGCCCGATTCCGGCCTGCGTGACAACAACATGCAGTGGGACTTCTGGACTCTCTCGCCCGAGTCGGCACACCAGGTGACGTGGCTCATGGGTGACCGCGGCATCCCGAAGTCGTTCCGCCACATGGACGGATTCGGCTCGCACACCTACCAGCTGATCGCCGAGGACGGCACGAAGACCTGGGTGAAGTTCCACTTCAAGACCGATCAGGGTATCGATTTCCTGACGCAGGACAAGGCGGACGAGGTCGCGGGTACGTCCCCCGACCACCACCGTCAGGACCTCTTCGGATCCATCAAGAACGGCGACTTTCCCAGCTGGACCCTCAAGGTGCAGCTCATGCCGTACGACGATGCCGAGAACTACAAGTACAACCCGTTCGACCTCACCAAGGTCTGGTCGCAGAAGGATTACCCGCTGATCGAGGTCGGCAAGATGACCTTGAACCGCAACCCGGAGAACTTCTTCGCTCAGATCGAGCAGAGCTCGTTCGAGCCGTCCAACACCGTGCCCGGCATCGGCTTCAGCCCCGACAAGATGCTCCTCGGCCGTGTCTTCTCCTACGCCGACGCGCACCGCTACCGCATCGGAGCGAACTACGCGCAGCTGCCGGTCAACGCCCCGAAGTCCGAGGTCAACTCGTACTCCAAGGACGGCAACATGCGGTACTCGTTCAACTCCCCGGAGACGCCCGTCTACGCCCCGAACTCGTTCGGCGGCCCATCGGCGGACACGAACAAGTACGGCGACGACGGAGCGTGGGACTTCGAGCCTCGTTTCGTACGCACCGGGTACATCGAGCACCCCGAGGACGGCGACTTCGTGCAAGCGGGAGCCTTGGTCCGCGAGGTCATGGACGACGCCCAGCGTGAGCGTCTCGTCGGGAACATCGTCGGACACGTTCTCAACGGCGTCAGCGAGCCCGTCCTGAGTCGAGTGTTCGAGTACTGGACCAACGTCGACCCCGAGCTCGGCAAGAAGGTCGAGGAAGGTGTTCGGTCGCAGCAGAACGAGACCGCACCGACCACCGGTGCCGGCGCAACCGACGATCCGTCCGACGAGGCCGCCAAGGTCTGATCCGGCCGATCCTGGGATCGGCGTCACAGCGATGATGGCGTCGATCCGGAACAACGTGAGTCCACGTGCCGTTGTGTAGTACAGACGAAAGAACAATAATGGTGTGCGATGCATACCGTCGTCCAACGGCAGGGAGGCCACATCATGACGAACCCCATCACCAGCACCCTCGACGCAGGCCAGCAGAAGATTGCGGGCGACGCGCTTCAGGGCACCGTGGTCGATCTCATCGACCTCTCGCTCATCGCGAAGCAGGCGCACTGGAACGTGATCGGCAAGAACTTCCGCTCCGTGCACCTCGAGCTCGACGAATTGGTCACTGCTGCACGTGAGTTCACCGATCAGGCGGCCGAGCGTGCCACTGCTATCGGCGTCAGCCCCGACGGCCGTGCAGCGACCGTGTCTTCGACCGCAGGCACCAAGGGCTTCGGTGCAGGGTGGACTCAGGACAGTGAGGTCGTGCCCGCCGTTGTCGACAACATCGCTGCCGTCGTCGAGCGCCTTCGCGGACGCATCGCCGATACCGGCGAGGCCGATCCGGTGACGCAGGACCTGCTCATCGGCATCACCGCGCGACTCGAGCAGTTGCACTGGATGTGGCAGGCGCAGGCCAGCTGACGTTTCTTTCCACCCGACAGGCCCCTCGCACACAGCGGGGGGCCTGTTGTTTGCGTGCACCACCCCCGGGTATCCGAGAACCATGCGTGTCTCGAACCCCACCGTCGGGGCTGTTCTGTTCGACATCGACGGAACTCTCGTCGATTCCAATTACGTGCACGTCGACGCCTGGTCGCGAGCGTTTCGTGAAGCCGGGCACGAAGTGCCGTCGTGGCGTATTCATCGCAGCATCGGGATGGACGGGTCGAAGTTGTTGGAGGCGCTGGTCGGGTCGTCCGACAGTGCGGTGGCGCAGGAAGCGAAGAAGCTGCACGGCGAGTACTACGCCGATGCCTCGTCCGATCTCGAAGTGCTCCCGGGTGCCCGTGAACTGTTGGCGGACTTGAATACCCGTGGACTCACCGTTGTGCTGGCCACATCCGCCCCCGAGAGCGAGCTCTCGACTCTGCGTGATCTGCTCGACGTCGAGGACTCGGTTGCCGTCGTGACGTCCGGTGAGGACGCCGAGGTGGCCAAGCCCGAACCCGACATCGTCGCGGTTGCGCTGGAGCGTGCCGGTGTTCAGGCGGAGCGTGCGGTGATGGTCGGCGACAGTGTGTGGGACATCGAAGCGGCCGGACGTGCGGGAGTACGCGCCATCGGTGTGCTGAGCGGTGGCATCTCGCGCAGCGAATTGCTCGACGCGGGAGCGGTAGCCGTGTTCGACGACCCCGCCGATCTGCTGGCCAACATCGAGACCAGCCCCATCTACTCCGACGAAAAGGCAAGTGCTTGAGCGAGTTCCGTAAGCCGCACCCCAGGGTCGACGGCTACGTCCCCATCGAGAGCTACGGTGCGATCGGCGACGGCCGGACCGTGGCGATGATCGCCGACGACGGCCGCATCGATTGGTTTCCGGTTCCGAATCTCGATTCACCGCCTCCGTTCGCGGCGCTGCTGGACGCGCCACACGGCGGCTACATCGAACTCGCGCCGCGGGACGAATTCACCGTCGAGCGTGAATTCGTCCCCGGCACCAACGTATTGAGTTCCACATTCCGTACCGACTCCGGCGCCGTGCGGATCACCGACTCGCTCAACACCGGCGTGGCCGGACGGTTGCCCTGGGTGGAGTTGGCACGTCGCGTCGAGGGTCTCGAGGGCAGTGTCGAGCTGACGTGGGCGGTCGCGCCGGGGACCATGCTCGGGATCGCCTCGCCGTGGGCGTACGACACCGAACACGGCACCGTCCTGCGCGTCGATGGATTGACTTTGGCGGTAAGGACATTGGGCATAGAGGACGTGCAGCTCGCGGACCGCGACATCAGCGGTGTCTTCACCACTCACCCGGGCTCTCGGCACGTACTCGGTGTGGTGGGAACCGAGAACGAACCGCTGCCGCTGCCGGATCCGCAGCACCTCGACGAGGGAATCGACCGGACCATCGCCAATTGGCGTGTGTGGTCGGACGAGTTCTCTTACCAGGGCCCGTGGTCGGAGCACGTCGCTCGCAGTGCGCTGGCACTGAAGTTGTTGCTGCACAGCCCGTCCGGGGCCATTGCTGCCGCCGCGACAACATCACTGCCCGAGAACCGTACCGGTGGCAAGAACTGGGACTACCGCTACGCGTGGGTTCGCGATGCCGCGTACACGATTCGCGCCCTGCAGCGGTTCGGTCTTCGTGAGGAGATCCATGCGGCGGTGGCGTGGCTGCTGAAAGTCATCCGATCCAACGATCCCTTGGTCAACGTCTTCTACACCCTCGGCGGCGAATTGCCCGGCGGGACCGAGCAGCCCGACGTGCCCGGCTGGCGAGGCATCGGGCCGGTGGTGAACGGTAACGCCGCGGCGGATCAACTGCAGTTGATGATCTTCGGGGATCTGTTCTCGATCATTCGGCAGTACGTGGACGCGGGGAACATTCTCGACGCGCAGACCGGTCGCCTGCTGGCCACCATCGCGGACGAGGCATGCGATTCGTGGCAGCGCAAGGACGCCGGAATCTGGGAGCTCGAGGACGAGCAGCACTACACCAGCTCCAAGCTCGGTTGCTGGCAGGCGCTGGACTGCGCCGTGCACCTGGCGGAAGCCGGGGAGATCCCGGGCATACCGGATCGATGGAAAGCCGAGAAAGAATGCATTCGGAGCTACATCGAAACCGAATGCTGGTCCGACGAGCGGCAGGCCTACCTCGCGTACCCGGGGGCCGACGGACTCGACGCATCCGTGTTGCTGGCCGCCGAGATGGATTTCGATCGTGGAGAACGACTCTCGTCGACCATCGATGCTCTCGTCGACGAGCTCGGTGCCGGGCCGCTGATGTATCGCTACAGCGGAGTCGCACAGGAAGAAGCGACGTTCGTGGCCTGCGCCTTCTGGCGGGTGTCGGCATTGTCGTGCGTCGGCCGAGACGACGAGGCCACAGCTCTGATGGACGAGCTGGTGGAGCTGTCCAACGACGTCGGGTTGTACAGCGAAATGATCGATGCTTCGGATGGGTCGTTTCTGGGTAACTTCCCGCAGGGCTTGAGCCACCTGGCCCTGGTGAATGCGGCGCTGACCATTGCGCGCTCGCATGACGCCACAGCCTGACAGCACTCTCTTGGACAAGGTGGGATTTCATGGATTTGGGAATCGACGGTAAGACAGCACTGGTGACCGGAGCGGACTCCGGTATCGGCTGGCACACCGCGAAAATGCTGCTGGCCGAGGGTGTTCGGGTTGTGATCAGCGACAAGGATCAGACCTCGCTCGACGACGCAGCAGCGCAGCTCGAAGCGCCCGATGGGCAGTTGTTCGCATTCGCTGCGGACGTGACCGACACTGAGGCCGTCGAAAATTTGGCGGCGCAGACACAGCGGGCCGTGGGCGACATCGACATCCTCGTCCAGTCTTCGGGAGTGACGGGCGCGCAAGGGCTGTTTCACGAGATCGACGAGGAGGGGTGGCGGTCCACCCTCGACATCGACCTGATGGGTCCCGTCCGGCTACTGCGGGCATTTCTGCCGGCGCTACGACGTGGTGGTTGGGGACGCGTCGTGTTGCTGACCTCCGAGGACGCCGTGCAGCCGTACGACGACGAATTGCCTTACTGCGCAGCCAAAGCCGGCGTGTTGGCCCTCGCCAAGGGACTCTCGCGCAGCTATGCGTCGGAGGGATTGCTGGTCAATGCCGTCTCTCCCGCGTTCATCCACACCCCGATGACCGACGCGATGATGGACAAGCGCGCCGAGGAGAAGGGCACCGACCGTGACGGTGCCATCGAGAGCTTCCTCGACGAGGAGCGTCCGTACATGGAGCTGGGACGTCGAGGTGAGCCCGAGGAAGTCGCCGCGGTGATCACGTTCCTGTGTTCGGATCGCGCGTCCTTCGTCAACGGATCGAACTACCGAGTCGACGCCGGTTCCGTCGCAACAATTTAGGAGAGAACATCATGACCAATTTCGGATACACGTTGATGACCGAGCAGAGCGGCCCGAAGGAGCTGGTGAAGTACGCCGTCGGAGCCGAGAAGGTCGGCTTCGACTTCGAGGTCAGCAGCGATCACTACTCACCGTGGCTCTCGTCCATGGGTCACTCGCCCTACGCCTGGACGACGCTGGGCGCGGTGGCTCAGGCCACCGAGCGCGTCGAGCTGATGACGTACGTGACGTGCCCGATCATCAGGTACCACCCGGCCGTCGTCGCGCAGAAGGCTGCCACGCTGCAGATCCTGGCCGACGGACGCTTCACCCTCGGCCTCGGCAGCGGGGAGAACCTCAACGAGCACGTCGTGGGTGAGGGATGGCCGTCCATCGACAAGCGGCAGGACATGTTCGTCGAGGCACTCGAGATCATCAGGGCACTGCACGCCGGTGGCTTGGTCACATACGAGGGCAAGCACTTTCGCGTCGACTCCGCGCGGATCTGGGACCTGCCCGAGGGTGGCGTGCCGATCGGCATCGCCGCCGGTGGTGAGAAGGCGGTGGCGCGGTTCGCCGAGTACGGCGATCACCTCATCGCCACCGAGCCCGACGCCGATCTCGTCAAGGCGTGGTCGGACAACCACGAAGGACCGGCGCGCTCCATCGGACAGATCCCCATCTCCTGGGATCCGGACAAGGACGCTGCCATCGATCGCGCACACGATCGATTCCGCTGGTTCGCCGGTGGCTGGGCCGTCAACGCCGATCTGCCGACGACGGCGGGATTCGCCGGCGCCACCAAGTTCGTGCGGAAAGAAGATGTGGCCGACACGATTCCGTGTGGACCCGACCTGGACGCCATCGTCGAGGCCGTGAAGCCGTACTGGGAGGCCGGGTACACCGACATCGCCCTCGTGCAGGTGGGCGACGAAACCCAAGAACGGTTCCTCGCCGAGGCCGCAGGCCCGCTGTTGGAGAAGCTGCGCGCTGCGTCCAGCTGACCCTGACTGCTCCAAGACCCCGATCCGGCACCGTGGATCGGGGTCTTGCTCGTTCGATCACTGAACGTGAATGTCCTTGCGGTCGAGTGCCCAGCCGGTCAGTGCGACGACTACGGCGGTGAGCAGTGCCGTGGCCGTCAGGACCGACAGCGCGGCTCCGGTGGTCAGCGAACCCGAGTCACCGAAAGTTCCGGAGGCCAGTTGGGTTGCGCGAGTTGCCAGGGCATAGGGCAACACGAAGATTGCCTCGGTCAGCTCGGCGGTGAGGAGGAACACCGATATACCGGCCCCGACGAGCGCGATGGCAATCGGCACCGCAAACGACCTGATCGCCATCGACAGACCGGATTGCAGAGCCGCCACCGGTAGTGACCCCACCACGACGAGTGCGCTGGTCGCGAAGAGCTCGGAAGGAAGCATGCCGTCGAGCGAGAAGACCACCTTGCCGAGAACGACGACGGCTGCCAGCATGACGATGTTCATGACCGCGGTCAGCGTTGCCACCACAGCCGTCTTGGCGATCACGATGCGCGTCGACGGAACCGGCCCACTCATCAGGGCATTCCAGTTCCCTCCTCGGTGTTCGGATTTCCACGCCAGCGAGGCCAGTACGGCAACGCCGAGTGCGAGTGGGAACAGGCCGTAGAACACGACTGTGCGCAACCACAATGTGCGCCATCCCTCTGCCAACTCTGCGCCCGACGCGATCGTGTTGAATGTTCCGACACCCGCGACGATCAGCGGGAGGAGAACGACGACCGCCCATGCCTGCGAGCGCCTGAGCTTGATCATTTCCGCTGAGAACGCATTCATGCTCGTACCTCCTGTCGATCGAGTCGAACGGTCATGAGCCAGAACAACACTGCCCCGACAACGCCGAGGGCGACGATGCTGGCGTAGGACGGGGTCAGTGTCACCACCTGCTCGCCTCGGTAGTCGGCGGCGGACGCCAAGGAGTAGTACCCCCACGGCGTCAGGTGTGCTGCCCAGGAAGGGAATCCGGAGGCGCAGATCGCGATGACGGTACCCACGATGCCGATTCCCAGCGCGACCAGTTGGTTGTCCACTCGCGCCGAGATCAGCAGGTGCAGAGCGAGTACCACGAGGTTGGCCGTCACCGCCGCCGCCGTGTAGCCCAGCCACAGACCGGCAGGCAACGGTTGGGTCACTCCGATGACGGTCCCCAGAAACACACCTGCAGCACTGGCCGCCACCGTCGCTCCACCGACGACTAGGCCCGTGGAGACGAGCTTCGCGCGAACGAGGGCTCCGCGGTCGGCTCCAGTGGTCTGGTTCAGCAGCCAGCCGTTGGACTGGTGCTCGACTTCCACTGTGCGGCTGGCCATCACTGCGATCAGCAGCGGCGACGCGATGGGGACGGCAAGGGACAGCCCGGCCAGTGGCAGTGCCCAGGACACCGCGGCCGAATCGTTGGACGTCGCCGCGGTGAGAGCGCCGACGAAGGTCAACCCCACGATCGCGGCGACCAGCAATGCGGCGATCGCGCCGATGTGCAGGTGCCTGAGTTTGGCGAATTCGTTGCGTACGGTCGTCACAATCGGCCACCCTTCGTCAGATTCATGAATACGTCTTCGAGCGACTGATCGTCGCGCCGAACGCCGTAGACGCCTGCGTTTGCGTCGACGAGTTCCGCCACCACCTGTGCGGTACCCCGGTCGTCGATGCCGGACAGTCTCAGCGTGTGCTCCTCGATCCGAAACGGAATGCGTTGCTGCAGAACCGAACGTGCGCACTGTGGATCGATGGTGTCGATGAGCACGTCCGGAGTGGAGGCGGCGAACAGCTCGTCGCGGGTGCCTTGGAAAATCAGGCGACCCTGGCTCAGGATTCCGAGCATGTTCGCCGTCTTGTCGATCTCGCCGAGCAAATGGCTCGAGACCATCACTGTCACACCGTGTTCGGCGAGATGGCGGAGCAAGCCGCGGATCTCTTCGATGCCGGCCGGGTCCAAGCCGTTGGTGGGCTCGTCCAGGATCAGGAGTTGTGGTTCGCGCGCGAGTGCCATCGCGATGCCCAGGCGCTGTTTCATTCCCAGCGAGTAGTTCTTCACCTTCTTGTCGAGGTGTTCCTGCAGACCGACGGTGGTCACTGCCCGCTCGATCTGATCGGCGTGCAGACCGAGCGAGCGTTGCACGATACGAAGGTTCTCCGCACCCGTGAGATGTCCGTATCCGGGTGGCGATTCGATGAGTGATCCGATGTGCGAGAGCAATTCGCGGCGGGTGCCGTGATTCATAGGCCTGCCCAGGATCTCCACCTCACCCGATGTCGGTCGAATCAGGGACAGCAGCATTTTCATGGTCGTCGACTTGCCCGATCCGTTCGGACCGAGAAAGCCGTAGACGCAGCCCTCGGGAATGCGAAGGTTCACGTCGTCGACGACGGTATGCGTGTCGTAGCGCTTGCCGAGGCTGTGAGTTCTGACGATGTCCATACCCCGACTCTGGCGCGTCGATCATGGAGAGTCGTCGCACGAGAGTATCGAGATCGTCATACTCGAGGATGACGCCGCCCGTACCTCTACGGGGCCAGGCGCGACAGATTCTTCGAGATGCTCGACGTCAAGGCCTTGCCGACGATCGCGGCGAGCCCGGGGACGGGCGCGTCGAATCCGATCGTGTAGTCGAGTTCGGTGCCGCCGTCGGTGGTGGGGGTGAACTTCTGCACGCCCCAGTGGCCGCGTAGTGGACCACCCTTGGTGATGCGGTACTCGATCAGCGAGTTCGGCTCGGACGTGATGGTGGTTTCCTCGAACGCGGGCATCGGCCCGAGCTTGAGGCTGCGGGTGGAGCCGACTCCGTTGCGCGACGTATCGCCGTCGCGCACGCGGTCGATCTTCGCCATGAACAGGGGCCCGAGGTTCTCGTGCTCGGACAGCGCCGCGAACACGACCTCGGGTGGAGAAACGAACCGGTGGGTGACGTGGACGCGGGTCGGGGTCGGCATGGTCGTGAGGTCCGTTCGCTCGGGGTCGGCAGAGTCGACTCACAGTAGCGTCGACAGGGCAAAGAAAAGGGACCCACTCGATCGAATCGAGTGGGTCCCTTTCGGTGGTCCAACTGTCGGGGTGGCGGGATTCGAACCCACGACCTCTTCGTCCCGAACGAAGCGCGCTACCAAGCTGCGCCACACCCCGTGTACCGCTGGAGAAGTCTAACTCACGACTGCCTCGGAACGCGAAACGCCCTCGTCGGAGACGTTTTTCGGACCCATTCTTGGGGCCGGAGTCAGCGTGATCAGGGTGGCCTCGGGCCGGCAGCAGAAGCGTGCGGGTGCGTAGGGCGAGGTTCCGATTCCCGCGGAGACGTGCAGCTGGGTGTGCGCGCCCCACTTGGACGGGCCCTTGACCCGCGAACGGTCGATCTCGCAGTTGGTCACCAGCGCGCCGTAGAACGGCAGGCATAGCTGACCGCCGTGTGTGTGACCGGCGAGCACGAGGTCGTAACCGTCCTGAGCGAACTTGTCCAACACCCGCGGCTCCGGCGAATGCGTGATGCCCAGGCGCAGGTCGGCCAGGGGATTCGGCTGACCCGCGATGGTGTCGTATCGATCGCGCTTCAGGTGGGGATCGTCGACGCCTGCAGCCGCGATGCGTACCCCGGCGACCTCGAGCTCACGACGCACGTGAGTGACGTCGAGCCAGCCGCGCTCGGAGAACGCCGCCCGTAGATCGCGCCACGGCAGCGATTCACCCGTCGTGCGCTTGTGGTTCTTGTCGAAATACTTGAACGGGTTCTTCGGCTTGGGTGCGAAGTAGTCGTTGCTGCCGAACACGAACAGGCCCGGCCGGGCGAGCATCGGCCCCAGCGCCTGCACCACGCTGGGGACCGCGCGCTGGTGGGAGAGGTTGTCGCCGGTATTGACGACCAGATCGGGCTCGAGCCGGTCCAGCTCACGCAGCCAGTTCTGCTTCATCCGCTGGCCCGGCATCATGTGCAGGTCGCTGATGTGCAGCACCCGCAGAGTCGCCGAACCCGGCTCCAACACGGCCATGGACGTCTCGCGCAGAGTGAAGGCATTGCGCTCGATGAGGGTGGCGTATCCGAGCCCCAACGCTGCCGCGCCTGCAGTCCCGATCACGGAACTCTTCAACGGAGCTGCTCGGACGGCATCGCGAGCCTGTTCTGCAGCAGTGCGCAGTTGCGTGGAGGCGGTGCGCAGTTGCGCCGAGGTACGGAGAAACGAGGGACTGAATTGTGCGGACACCTCATCCACGATACGGCAGCAACCGCATATGGACGTGCGAGCCGACGACTGCGCCGCGTAGCGTTTCCGCCATGTCCGAACTCAAGGCCCGTCTCCGTACCGACCTCACCGCAGCGATGAAGGCGAAGGACAAACTCCGCCTGGCTACGCTGCGCATGATTCTCGCCGCCATCCAGACCGAGGAGGTCTCCGGTAAGGAGGCCCACGAGTTGACCGACGACGACGTGCTGAAAGTGCTTGCCAAGGAAGCGAAGAAGCGCGGCGAATCGGCCGAGATCTACACCCAGAACGGCCGCGGCGAACTTGCGGCGAACGAGCATGCCGAGGCGCAGATCATCAACGAATACCTGCCCACTCCGCTCACCGACGAGGAACTGGCCACCATCGTCGACACCGCCATCGCGCAGGTGGCCGAGGACATCGGAGAGCGACCGGCGATGAAGCAGATGGGTCAGGTCATGAAGATCGCGTCGGGACTCGCAGCGGGTAAGGCCGACGGATCGCGACTTTCGAAGGCCGTCAAAGACCGCCTGTAGTGCGCTCCGCCCAGTGGTGCGGTTAGGTCCCCTCTGGGGCACACAACCACACCACTGCCGCAGGCACTAGCGAGGAGCCGTCAGACCGGGGATCGCCGGAATCTGGATGCCCGGCGGTAGTTCCGGTATCTGGATGTTCGGCAGCGCAGGGGCCGGAGCCGGGGCCGGTCGAACCGAGCCGTCGCTGACGTAGATCGTGATGTTCGACCCCGGTACCGCCGAACCCGACGGTGAGGTCGACACCACGGTGCCGCGTGCAGCCTGGTCGGCCGTCGTCACCGCGGTCACCTGGAAGCCCGCACCCTGCAGTGTGGACGTCGCAGACGACTGGCTCTGCCCGGTGACATCGGGAACCTGACCGTTTGCGGAGCCACGGACGTACTTCTGGTCGACGGGTGGCAATGCGACGGGCCCGTAGTTGTTGGCGATCGGGGTCATGGCATCGAACCACGTCCGCGCCGGCTCGTTACCGCCGTACAGATTGCCCGAGCCGCATGGCCGCAGCGGGAACGAGCAGATCTCGCTGGGCGTCGGCGAATCACCGTAGGTGTACACGGCGGCGGCGTAGTTGTTGGTGAACCCGAGGAAGCCCGAGGATCGGTTCGACTCCGTGGTACCTGTCTTACCGGACATCGGCAGGTTCCAGCCGGCGGATGCGGCGGCGGACGCGGACGTGCCGCCTGCCTGGTCGTCCTTGCTCATCGCGTTGGCAAGGGTGTTCGCCAAGCCGGGCTCGACGACCTGCTCGCAGGCCTGGTGCGCGACCGGAACGGGCTTCCCGTCGCGGTCGAAGATCGAATCGATCGGGGTGGGCGGGCACCATTTGCCGCCGGAGGCGAGCGTGGCAGCCACGTTGGACAGTTCCAGCGGGTTGACCCAGGTCGGTCCGAGGGTGAACGAGCCCAGGTTCTGACTCTTCTGGAAATCGGCCATCGACTGGTCGGTGCCCGACGAACCCGGGTCGGTGTACGAGCGCAGGCCGAGGCGGACAGCCATATCGACCGTCGGCGTGACGCCTACCGACTCGATCAGCTTGACGAACGCGGTGTTGGGGGACTGAGCCAGTGCGTCGGTGATGGACAGCGCGGGTGGGTAGTTGCCCGCGTTCTCCACGCAGTACGTGGAAGCGGGGCAGTTTCTGGCACCGCCGTCGCCGACTCCCTTGACCTCCACGCGCTTGGGAACCTGCAGCGTTGCGCTGGTGCCCAGTCCACGCTCCATGGCTGCGGCCGTGGTGAAGATCTTGAAGATCGAGCCCGCTCCGTTGCCGACGAGGGAGTGCGGTTGCGGCTGCACGGTCTCGTCGTCGTCGGCGTTGAGGCCGTAGGTGCGGCTGCTGCCCATCGCGAGAACTCGGTGTTGGTCCTGCCCGGGTGCGACGACGTTCATGACAGTGGCGACGCCGTCGAGGTTCGGGCTGGTGTTCTCGACCAGCGCGGCCTTGGTGGAGTTCTGCACCGCGGGGTCGAGCGTCGTGCGGATGAGGTACCCGCCCTTGTCGATCTGCTCCTGGCTGATTCCGGCCTGGGCGAGGTACTGCAATGCGTAGTCGCAGAAGAATCCGCGGTCACCTGCCGCGATGCATCCGCGGGGCAGGGTCTGGGGAACCGGCAGTACACCGAGCGGCTCGGACTTGAGGGCCGTCAGTTCTGCAGCACGCTCGGGCAGGTTTTGAATCATCGTGTCGAGCACGGTGTTCCGGCGCTCGAGCACGCCCTCCTCGTTGGTGTACGGGTTGAGGGCCGAGCTGGACTGCACCATTCCGGCGAGCATCGCGGCCTGGACGGCGCTGAGCTGGCTGGCGTCGATGCCGAAGTAGGTCTGGGCCGCGTCCTGGATGCCGAAGGACGCGTTACCGAACGGCACCAGGTTGAGATAGCGGGTGAGGATCTCGTCCTTGGTGAGCTCTTTGTCGAGAGTCAGCGCCATCCGGATCTCGCGGATCTTGCGGGCGGGTGTCGTCTCGATCGCGGCACGACGCTCGGCGTCGGTCTTGGCCACCACCAGCAGTTGGTAGTTCTTCACGTACTGCTGATCGATGGTGGACGCGCCCTGCTCCACCTGGCCGCTGGTGGTGTTGGTCAGAAACGCGCGCAGCGTGCCCTGCCAGTCCACACCTCGGTGTTCGGCGAAGCGGCGATCCTCGATCGAGACGATGGCGAGCTTCATCTCGTTGGAGATCTTGTCGCTCGGTACCTCGAAACGGCGCTGCTCGTACAGCCAGGCGATGGGCGTTCCGTTGACGTCCGTCATCGTCGAGACGGCAGGTACTGCTCCCTCGACCAACTCGGCCGACACGTTGTCGACGGTATCGGCGGCTCGGTTCGAGGCGTACCCGAATCCTCCGGCCATGGGGAACATCACGCCGGCGAGCAACGCACCGGCGAGTGCTGAACATCCGGCGAGCTTCGCCACGGTTTTTCCGACTGACACAGAGCACAGCGTACGTGGGTACTGCTCCGACCGGCATCAGGCCCGCATGCGCTGTGTGCTGCGCCCCTGCTCGGGACGGCCGTACCAGAAATGTGACCTCGCCGTCTTGCATTCGCGGCTCGCTTTACCTAAATTATGAGCACGGTGTGATTCACGTAACACTTGATAATGATTGTGGGGCAGCTCTTAGAATTTGTGCTTCGCCAGCGAGGTACAAACTTCCTTGGAGCCTCCGGGACGTCCAGCGAGGACGACCGACACGCAAAGGGGTATCCGCATGCATACGACAACCGCGCCGACGCGACTCGATGTAGAAGAAGCAGAAGCACGCATCGCCTGGGTGTCGCACGCCCGCTGCAAGGGCACGGACCCGGATCAGCTCTTCGTCCGCGGCGCAGCGCAGCGCAAGGCCGCGACGATCTGCCGCCACTGCCCGGTGCTGATGCAGTGCGGTGCGGATGCACTCGACAACCGAGTGGAGTTCGGCGTGTGGGGCGGCATGACGGAACGCCAGCGTCGGGCGCTGCTCAAGCAGCACCCCGAGGTCGACTCCTGGTCCGAATTCTTCGAGACCCAGCGCCAGCAGCAAGCGGCTATCTAGCCCCCCGCCGGGCCCGGCAGGTCCACAGCCTGCCGAGCGCGGCCGATCTAACCTTTGCGGGTCAGCTGATCGGCCACCGCACGTAGCGCGGCAAGGTCGGAGACCTCGAAGGGCAGGGACGGAACACCGACGATCGGCACGCGGGGGTGCGCACCGGTGAAGCGTCGAAGCAGCCGAACCTCACGCGCTGCCGTCACAGCACGTTGCGCGTGAATCCGGAGAACCGCAGCGGTCAGCGTCGAGCCCGGGTCGTCGATCCGATCGAGCAGGTCTGCGGCAGTGGCAGCATGATCGGCTTGCACCGAAGACAGAGTCGGGTGCGTCCGGTTCACCACGAGCCCGGCCAACGGCATCTTCTCCGCCGAGAGGCGTTCGACGAAGAACGCCGCCTCCCGCAGTGCGTCGGGCTCCGCGGCAGCAACGACGAGGAAACTGGTGCCGTCCTCGCGTAGCAACTGGTAGGTGCGCGTCGCACGTTCGCGGAATCCGCCGAACATCGAATCCAGCGATTGAACGAAAGCCGATGCGTCAGAAAGCATTTGGCTCCCGATGACGGTGGAGACACCGCGCATCGCCAAACTCATCGCGCTGGTGACCACGCGGGTGATGCCACGGCCGGGAGCGGTGAGCAGCCGGATGAACCGGCCGTCGAGGAACGAGCCGAGCCGCTGCGGTGCATCGAGGAAATCCAGTGCATTGCGCGACGGGGGAGTGTCCACCACGATCAGATCCCACGATGAATCCAGGGACAACTGCCCCAGCTTCTCCATCGCCATGTACTCCTGCGTGCCCGAGAAAGACGACGCCACAGTCTGATAGAACGGGTTGGCCAGGACTTGCTCCGCCTTCTCCGGCGTCGAATGTTCGATGACCATCTCGTCGAACGTGCGCCGCATGTTCAGCATCATGGCGTGCAGCTCGCCCTTGGCGCCCGCACCCAATTTCACCGGCTGCGGGCTGTTGTCGAGATCGCCGAGACCGAGAGCCTGAGCCAGGCGGCGGGCCGGATCGATCGTCAACACCACCACGCGCCTGCCCTGCTCGGCGGCACGTAACGCCATCGCGGCGGCCGTCGTCGTCTTACCGACCCCGCCTGCCCCGCAGACCACGACGATCCTCGACGTGGGATCGGTCAGAATGCGATCGACGTCGAGTTCGGTTGCTACTGGTCGAGTCATCGGACACCCTGTTCTGCCAGCTTGGCGGCGAGCTCGTACAAGCCGCCGAGATCGACACCGTCGGCCAACATCGGCAACGACATGCGTGCGACGTCGAGTTCGTCGAGTTGAGTCGCGCTCTCCACCTGAGCCGAGAGCGTCGACGCGTGCTCGATCGATTCGGTGAGCAGACCCGCGAAGTCGGCCTCGGAGAGAGTGATTCCGGTTTTGGCGAGGCCGTCCTGGATGGCAGCGGCGTCGATGTCACCCTCGGCGATGGCCTCGAGCGACTCGTCCGGCAGGAACGTCGGTTCGGTGCGGTTGACGATGACCGTGCCCAGCTGCAGATCTGCCGCCTCGAGTTCACGTACCGCGTCGGCGGTCTCCTGAACCGGTAGGGCTTCGAGCAGTGTGACGAGATGCACGACGGTGTCCGCAGAGTGCAGCAACCGAACCACGCCCTCGCTCTGCGAACGCACCGGGCCGCCCTTGGCCAGATCGGCCATGGCCTTGGTGACGTCGAGGAAGTTCCCGATCCGACCGGTCGGCGGCGAGTCGACAACGACCTCGTCGTAGGCGCGGTTTCCCTTCTTGTCGGTCCGCACCACACATTCCTTGACCTTTCCGGTCAGGAGGACATCGCGCAGACCTGGTGCGATGGTCGTCGCGAACTCGATGGCACCGATCTTGCGCATCGCGCGGCCGGCGAAACCGAGGTTGTAGAACATGTCGAGGTATTCGAGGAACGCGGTCTCGATGTCGATGGCCAGCGCGTAGACCTCGCCGCCGCCATCAGCCGAGGCCACGCGCGTCTCCACGGGTGGCAGCTGCGGCACGTCGAACAGCTGCGCGATGCCCTGCCGTCCTTCGACCTCCACCAGCAGTACCCGTCGGCCGCCGGCGGCGAGCGCCAGCGCCAACGCGGCGGCGACCGTCGACTTGCCGGTGCCGCCCTTACCGGACACGAAATGCAGCCGCGCGGCATCTGCCTTCGCCGGCCATCCCTCTTCGTTCGATGTACCCACGTCTCGACCATATAGAGACTCGATGCCGGTCGTCCGACGGAACCGGCATTCCCGTGTTCGCAGTGACGCGCCCCTCGTGTTCGGCCGAACGATAGGGTCAACAGTCATGAGCGAAAAGATCATCTGGGAGTACTTCACCGCACCGGTGCTGATTCACGCCACCAAGCAGATTCTCGACAACTACGGTTCCGAGGGCTGGGAACTGGTCACGATCATGGCGGGACCGAACGGCGGCGACACGCTGGTCGCGTACTTCAAGCGTCCGAAGGCCTGAGCGCAGATGACCGACTGGAGCGAACGGCTCGCCGAGCTGGGCATCGAGCTACCGGACGTGGTTCCGCCGTTGGCGGCGTACGTCCCGGCAGTACAGGTGGGTTCCCTCGTCTACACCTCGGGTCAGCTGCCCATCGTGGACGGGAATCTGACGTCCGCGGGCAAGGTCGGCTCCGACGTCTCGGCGGAGGACGCCACCGCAGCGGCGCGAATCTGTGCGTTGAACGCGCTCGCCGCGGTCCATGCGCTCGTCGGAATCGACTCGATCGCACGCGTGGTCAAGGCCGTCGGCTTCGTGGCGTCCGCGCAGGGGTTCACCGGTCAGCCCGGGGTGATCAACGGGGCGTCGAACGTCATCGGTGAGATCTTCGGTGACGCAGGCAAGCATGCCCGCTCGGCTGTGGGTGTGGCCGAATTGCCCCTCGGTGCTTCGGTGGAAGTGGAGCTCATCGTCGAACTGCGGTAGTCGCCGTTCCGTGGAGGGCAGCGCAGGTCTCGTCGATCGCCGAACGCAGCATGTTCGCGTAGTCGGCGTGGTCGGGGACGGTCGTCGGGCATGCCGCCACACAGACGGTGACCAGATCGCCGTACCCGTAGACGGCGTGGCTGACGCTGCAGCCGGGCCCGAGCGCGGCGACGCCCGAACACGACTGCGCTCGGGCCGAGCCCAGTGCGAGGTCGAGGCTCGTACGGTTGACGCTGGTCACGACCGTATGCGTGGTGACTCGATCGGGTGTCCCGGTGCGTGGGGCCGTGCGCCGACCGTGCCGGCCGAAGCCGAGCATCAGAGCCGCTGGATAGACCTCGGCCGATCGAGTTGCATCGAGGTGGCGGTGATCGGTCACGTGTTCGCGCTGCTGTGCCAGTGCTTCCCCGACGGCCGACGCTCGTCGGGTCGCATCGGCAAGCTGCGGGTGCAGAGTCACGGCCGCGGGCAGTGTGCGATTGACGGCAGGCCACGGCACCGACGCTGAGAGTGCGGTGGGTACCAGCGCTCGGAGGTCGTCTCGGTTCGGTTCTCCGTGGGCAGCGAAGTACTCGGCCATAGCGGAGCCGACCGCGGTGAGGGCGGTGACCGTCACGGTCGGCGGCCCGCCGGTCCACTGCGACTTCGGAAACTGCAGCACGTGCACGGCCCTGGTCTCGTCGGGATGGGCATTGAATCTCGCGGCCTCGACCGGCGCGGGTACCACCAGCTCCCCGTCTCGCACCGCGGCCAAGTACTTCTTCTGGGCGCGCACCATCGGGATCTGCGACCGCGCCCATCGGAGCGGCAGCAGCACGGCACCTTTCGCAGCGTCGTACCGAGGGCGCGCACGCGAGGCCACCGGATCCGGGAGAACCGTGATCTCGGTGTTCTCGAGGTTATCGGCACGACCGAACAGGGCGCGGGCGATGTGGGTGCCCACCGATCCGTCGGACATCGCATGACTGATCTGGACGACGACGACAGTGGCCGCTCCCCGGACTCCGTCGACTTCCGAAAGTCCCTGGCCGACATGAATTTTCCACGCCCGATCCGTCGCGTCGATCGGAACGCTCGACAGCTCTGCCAGGAACGACTCGACCGTGTGCCGGCCATCGGACAGGTCGTGATCCACCAGATGGTCGCGAACTGGGTGCGGATCACGGATCCATCGCGGAAATTCCCAGTGCCCCGGTGCTTCGCAGATGCGAATCCCCAACCTCGGAACGAGCCGAGCGCGATGTTCGACATGCGCCGCCACCTGGTGAAAACTCGGTGGATCGGCGTCTCCGGAGTCGAAGACGATCGCCGTGTACTGATCCATCGAACGATGTGGAGCGGACGCAAAGTGAAACATCGCGTCCTTGACGTCCATCATGGTCATGGATTCAGGGTGCCCACTCTCGCGCCCGATCAATCACCTTCTGCAGATGCAGTCCTCGGTGTACCGAGCATTCGTGATCGGCACCCGACTCGACCGACTCGAGGAATTCGTCCAGCAACACGGCGAAGCAATCGGTCGACGAGGTGGAGCGATCGGTGAGTGTCTCGACTCCGTCGGTACCGCTCAGCTCGATGCGCATGAGGGACGGCATGATCGGCGTCCGCAGCGACAACTGCACTGTGCTGCGCGCACCGCCCTCGTGTTCGAGCACCACCGTCCAACTGTCCGACGCCACCTCGCGGTGCGAATAGGCAACGCGTGCAATGGTTCCCAGCGCAGCGTCGAGAAGGTCGAACACGTGTGGCCCGATGTCGAGTATCGCCCCGTCGTCGTGTCGCCACTGCGAATTGGCGTATGCCCCGCCGAGGATCGCCCCGGAGAACCAGGTTCCCGATCCTGCTGCCCAGGTTCGTCCGGCCGCCGCGTCGAGGAATTGTCTTGTCTCCGGAGCGAATCGGAGAGTCAAGGTCACCATCGACCGCACTCCGGCTGCCGTGACGGCCGCGGCAAGTTCCTCGGCCTCGGCCACGGTTGCCGCAATCGGCTTGTCCAGCAACACATGTTTGCCTGCCTGCGCCGCGCGCAATGCGTACCCGGCCTGCACGGCGGGCGGGACTGCGAACGCCACCGCGTCGACTGCGCCCAACAATGCGTCGAACGAGTCGAAGACCGGCGCTCCCAGTTCGGCCGCGGCGTCCGGTCTGCGTGCCCACACTCCGGTGAAGTCCACTCCCGGATGAGCGAACAGCGAGGGGGCTTGAGTCTTGCGAGCCCAGGGGCCCGCTCCGACGAGTCCGATCTTCATGAGAGTCGACGGTAGTCCTCGTCACCGGTCCTGTTCCACCTCGAGAACAGTGGGCGTCCTACAGTGTTTCAATGGCCGACTCGAACCCCCAGCATCCCGCGTACGGACTTCTTCGGCAGGTGACGCCGACCGCGTCGGTTCTGCTTGCCGACAACCCGGGCAAGATGACTCTCGACGGAACGAACACCTGGATCCTGCGGGCACCGGGTGCCGAGGAGTGCATCGTCGTCGATCCGGGTCCGAAGGACCGAGCCCATCTCGACGCCGTCGCCGCGTCGGGCACGGTGGTTCTGACGCTCGTGACCCATCGACACGCCGACCACACCGGCGGAGTGAAGCGGTTCCACCGCAAGACATCCGCTCCGGTGCGCGCTCTGGGGGAGACGTTTCTGCACGGGGACGGCGCGACGTTGGCCCACGGCGAGGTCATCGAGGCGGCCGGATTGCGAATCGAAGTACTGCACACACCCGGGCACACGGCGGATTCGGTGAGCTTCGTGCTCGACGACGCAATTCTGACGGGAGACACGATTCTCGGCCGCGGCACCACGGTGCTCGACCCGAAGGACGGCTCCCTCGCGGACTACCTCGAGTCGTTGGACCGACTGGAAGCAGCAGGTGCCGGAAAGACGGTGCTGCCCGGGCACGGACCCGAACTACCGGACACCGCCGAGGTGGCGCGAGCGTATCGCGCCCACCGTCAGCAGCGTTTGGACCAGGTTCGTGCTGCGCTCGTCGAGATCGGCGAGAACGCGAAACCGATGCAGGTGGTACGCCACGTCTATTCGGACGTGGACAAGAAGCTATGGCCGGCTGCGCGGATGTCGGTCAAGACGCAGCTGGCCTACCTTCGAGAAAGGAGCTAGCTAGCGAGCTCGGCGAGCCAGACGCTCGGAGTCCGAGATCAGCACGGACTTGCCCTCGAGGCGCAACCATCCGCGGTGTGCGAAGTCGGCGAGTGCCTTGTTGACGGTCTCGCGAGAGGCACCGACGAGCTGAGCGATCTCTTCCTGCGTCAGGTCGTGGGTCACGCGAAGCGATCCCGCTTCCTGTGTGCCGAAGCGCTGCGCGAGCTGCAGCAGTGCCTTCGCGACACGTCCGGGGACGTCGGTGAAGATGAGGTCGGCCAGGTTGTTGTTGGTGCGACGCAACCGGCGAGCCAGCACGCGCAGCAACTGCTCGGCGATCTCGGGGCGCTGGTCGATCCAGTCCTTGAGCGCGGCGCGGTCCATGCTGACCGCGCGCACCTCGGTGACCGTAGTGGCCGAGGACGTACGCGGGCCGGGATCGAAGATGGAGAGCTCGCCGAACATGTCCGACGGTCCCATGATCGTCAGCAGGTTCTCGCGGCCGTCGGGAGAGCGTCGTCCGAGCTTGATCTTGCCGGAAACGATGATGTAGAGCCGGTCTCCGGGCTCACCCTCGTTGAACACGACGTGTCCGCGGGGGAAATCGACAGGCTGCAGCT
The DNA here is from genome assembly GCF_000760935.2 of Rhodococcoides fascians A25f. Classification (NCBI taxonomy): domain Bacteria; kingdom Bacillati; phylum Actinomycetota; class Actinomycetes; order Mycobacteriales; family Nocardiaceae; genus Rhodococcoides; species Rhodococcoides fascians. The sequence continues at coordinate 904,302 of NZ_CP049744.1, forward strand.
GCTTCGTCAGGGCCGCTACCGCAGAGGGTTCGACTCCTTGGAAGATGCCGGCCCGTGCCAGGACGTCGTCCACTTGCGCTCCTTTAGGGATGTCGACGATGCGGCAAACCCGCACCACCGAAGGCGTTTGTACACAGTCGTGCCACCCACCGAACTGCGTGGGCAGTTCAGGCGTCGAAGCCGGTGCAATGTTCAAACACAACAATTACCTCAGGGGAGTCTACTTCGACTCGGTCGAAACCGAGTGATCGACGCCACCACAGGTTGCCAGAGCTATTGAGTGTGTGTTCCCGTTCACCGAAAATTCATCGAAATCGCGGCCTATCGGACAAAATGGTTGCTCAGCTGGCGCGTTGGTCGACCATGCCGTCGCGCGTGTCGATGGTCCGCGGTGGGGTCTGCCGACGCTTGCGGGTGTTGAAACGAGCCAGCGCGTGCGGGAAGCCTTCGTTGGCCAGTGTGGCGACCTCGGACTTGCTCGCTTGATCGAGAAATTCCTCTACTTCGTGCTCCCGGACGCCGAGCTTGCTGAGCCGGAACTCGACGCGCTCCATCGCGAGTGCGAAGAGCATGAGTAGTACCGGAAAGAGCACCACGGCGAGTCCTTGCATACCGGCCAGTTAACACCGAAAAGGTCTCGATACAAACACAGCTCGGTGCGGTCGCGTAGTTCGTTACGCATTCTTGTCCGTACAGTTGTGGAGTGGATTCGACAGCCCCGAAACGCCCCGACGTGCGCAAACGCGAGGAGACGCACCTCGGGCTCGTGCGTCGAGCTCGGCGAATGAATCGGACGCTCGGGGTCGCCTTTCCGCACGTGTACTGCGAACTCGACTTCACCACGCCCCTCGAACTGGCCGTGGCGACCATCCTGTCCGCGCAGTGCACCGACAAACGCGTCAACATGGTCACCCCGGCACTGTTCGTGAGATACCGCACAGCCCGCGACTACGCCGAGGCAGACCGGACCGAACTCGAGGAGTTCATCCGCACCACGGGGTTCTATCGGAACAAGGCCAACTCGTTGATCGGGCTGGGACAGAAGCTGCTGGAGAACTTCGACGGCGACGTGCCGGCGACTCTGAAAGACCTCGTCACCCTTCCGGGTATCGGCCGCAAGACGGCCAACGTCGTTCTCGGCAACGCGTTCGACGTACCCGGCATCACGGTCGACACCCACTTCGGCCGGCTGGTGCGGCGCTGGCAGTGGACGGAGGAAGAGGACTCGGTCAAGGTCGAGCACGCGGTCGGTGCACTGATAGAGCGCAAAGAGTGGACTCTGCTCTCGCATCGCGTCATCTTCCACGGTCGACGCGTCTGCCACTCCCGTACTCCGGCGTGCGGAGTGTGCGTCCTCGCCAAGGACTGCCCGTCGTTCGGCCTCGGTCCGACCGATCCAGCCGCCGCTGCAGCCCTGGTGCGGGGTCCCGAGACCGAACACCTTCTCGCTCTTGCCGGAATCGTGTCGTGAACAAGGCCGCTCTTCGCTGGTCTCTGGTTGCGCTCATTCTCGTCGTCGGGATGGTCTACGCACTGTGGCCACGCAGTGAATCTCCCGGCGCGCAGCGCTCGGACGGTCCCGGCCTCGGTCAGGCAGGACCGTCGACGGCCGAGCGCCGGGCCGCCGACACACCCGAAGCTCTCGCACCGTTGCGACAGAACGCCGGTCTTGCCGCATGTCCGACGCCGTCGGGCGATGCAACGGGTCCGTTGACGGGCATCACACTCGAATGCATCGGCGACGGCTCGTACGTCGACCTGGGCCAAGCCCTGGCCGGCCGCCCCGCGTTGCTGAACATCTGGGCCTACTGGTGTGCCCCCTGCGCGGAGGAACTGCCTTACCTGCAGCAATACGCGGAGCGGGCGGGTGATGCCATCACCGTCCTCACCGTCCACAACGACGCCAACGAGGCGAACGGCCTCACGCGGCTCACCGATTACGGGGTCACTCTGCCCGGAGTTCAGGACGGTGGCGGCCGCGTGGCGGCCGCGGTGGGAGCACCGAATGTTCTGCCCGTATCCGTTTTGATATCTGCGGATGGCACTGTCGCCAAGGTGCTACCTCAACCCTTCTCGAGCGTCGACGACATCGCCGACGCCGTGCGCGAGAACCTCGGAGTTGCGTCGTGAGCGCACCCGAGTGGCTCGGGCGCATGCTCGACGTCGCCGGCAGCGCGAACGGACTGACCGACACCACCGGCATCAACCCGGTGCTGCAGCGGCACGCGAAGCCGGAGGACCGAACCCGTTCCGCGGCGGTGTTGGTGCTGTTCGGCGGGCCGGCCGCCGCTGATCCGACCGCTCCCGGTGGGCTCCCCGCCGACGCCGACGTACTGCTGACCCAGCGCGCGTCGACACTGCGTGATCACAGCGGACAGATCGCCTTCCCCGGTGGTGCCACCGATCCCGGCGACGACGGTCCCGTCGGTACGGCGCTGCGGGAGGCGCAGGAGGAAACCGGGCTCGACCCCGCCGGCGTCGTCCCGCTGGCGACGATGCCCGGGATCTACGTGCCACCGTCGCGCTTCGATGTGGTTCCGGTGCTCTCGTACTGGCAGGCCCCGAGTCCGGTTCGGGTGGTCGACGCGGGCGAAACCGAGCGGGTGGTGCGAGTTCCGTTGCGAGAGTTGCTCGATCCGGACAACCGCTTCCAGGTGCGCCATCCCGCCGGCTACCAGGGCCCGGCCTTCTCGGTACAGGGAATGCTGGTGTGGGGATTCACGGGCGGTATTCTGGCGGGCCTGCTCGCTGTGTCGGGCTGGGAGTCCGAGTGGGACACGGGGGACATACGCGATCTGGAGGCCAGCTTGACTGCGGTAGGAGCGAGGCTCGATCGGTGACGGGTTCAGGGTGGGTCGATATCGCGGTGGTCGCCATCGCACTGTTGGCGGCAACATCGGGATGGCGGCAGGGTGCGGTGGCGTCGGCGCTGGCGTTTCTCGGCGTCGTGCTCGGTGCCGTTGCCGGAATTCTGGTGGCACCGCACGTGCTCGAGCACGTCGACGGTTCGCGAATGCGGGTCTTCGTCGGTATCGCGTTGATCGTGGTGTTGGTGATCGTCGGCGAGGTGGCCGGCATGGTTCTGGGTCGCGCGTTGCGCAGCGGAATACATTCGCGCGCAGCCAGATCCGTCGACAGCACGATCGGGGCCGGGTTGCAGGCCGCGGCCGTTCTCGCTGCCGCGTGGCTGCTCGCCATTCCGCTGACGTCGTCGTCGCAGCCCGAGGTCGCCAGTGCGGTGCGCGGCTCGACGGTCCTGGGCAAGGTCGACGAGGTGGCACCCGACTGGTTGCGTCAGGTGCCCAAGGAATTCTCGGCGCTGCTCGACACCTCCGGATTGCCGGACGTCATCGGACCGTTCGGTCGTACGCCGGTTGCCGATGTCGCGGCTCCGGATTCCGGCATCGCCGCGGGTCCGATTCCGGTGGCGCTGCAGTCCAGCGTCATCAAGATCAACGGCATCGCGCCGAGCTGCCAGAAAGCACTGGAGGGCTCCGGCTTCGTCGTCGGGTCCGACCTGGTGATGACCAACGCGCACGTCGTGGCAGGCACGTCCGAGGTGACCGTCGATTCTCCCAACGGCCCGCTCGACGCCGACGTCGTACTGTTCGACCCCGAAGAAGACGTTGCTGTGCTTCGTGTTTCGGAGCTGCAGGCACCGGTGTTGAACTTCGCGCCGACGCCGGCCGAATCCGGATCCGACGCCATCGTGCTCGGCTACCCCGGCGGCGGTCCTTACACGGCGAGCCCGGCCAGGATCCGCGAGATCATCAACCTCAGCGGCCCCGACATCTACCGCACCGGAACCGTCCAACGCGAGGTCTACACGGTGCGCGGATCGGTGCGACAGGGCAATTCCGGTGGACCGCTGGTCAACTCGTCCGGTGAGGTTCTCGGTGTCGTGTTCGGTGCCGCTGTCGACGACCCCGACACCGGATTCGTGCTGACCGCGTCGGAGATCGCGGACGAGCTGGCGCGGAGCTTCGATGCGCCGGTCAGCGTGGGTACCGGCGACTGCATCGTCTGACCCTGTCGTCCAGCCCGGTCGTCTAGCCCTCGCGCACGATGCGCAGGATCTCCTCGGACACCACGTCCGGTGCTTCCTGGTGCACGTAGTGCCCCACGTCCCGCACTGTTCGACGCGTCAGGCCCGGGGCCCAGTGCCGATCCCGATCGAGGGTGGTGGGCAGCACGTACGGGTCGAGGTCGCCGATGATCTGCGCGACGGGAATCGAGGTGCGCACGTCGACGGCATCCATGAAGCGCCGGCCGTCGGAGCGGAACTGGCTGCGGAACGCCCAGCGCTGATATTCGAGCGCACAATGTGCGGCACCGGGAATGCGGATGGCAGAGCTCATCTTGGCGGCGGTGTCTGCAAAATCCTCGGTGCTCTTCCATGCGGACCCGGCTCGACTACGCATCAGTTCTTCCACCGCGCCGCCGCCTCGACGCGTCAGCAGCCTCTCGGGCCGCAGAGGAACCTGGTAGCGAACGAAGTGCGGCAGCAGAGCCGCGCGTTGTGCAGAATCCTTCAGCACGGCGCGGCGCAGGGAGATGGGGTGTGGGGCGTTGATGAGCACCATCGAGCGCACCAGACGTGGATGCAGAGCCGAGCTGGCCCAGCAGACCAGTCCGCCGTCGGCGTGGCCGACGAACGTGGCGTTCGGGTAGCCGAGGGCGCGAATCAGGCCGACGATGTCGCCGGCGAGGGTCCACCCGTCGTATCCGCGTGGGGGCTTGTCGGAGTCGCCGTACCCACGCAGGTCGACGGCGACGGCGCGCACACCGGACCGAGCGAGTGCGTCGAGTTGGTGTCGCCACGAGTACCAGAAATCGGCGAAGCCGTGCAGTAGGACCACCAGCGGCGCGTTCGGTTCGTGTTCGCCGACTTCGACGATGTGGAACCGGATTCCGTTGGCGTGGATATCGCGATGGATCCACTGTCCCGGATAGCGGACCGTGGACGGATCGGGTTGATTCATACTGCTCGACTCGCCGGGCGTCGACTACTTCTTGTAGCCGGGAATTCCGGGGATGGAATCGTGCTGGTTCGGCAGTACCGTCGACGCCTGCTTGAGCGAGTCGATGGTCTTCTCGGGCTTGCGCAGCTTCTTGACTCTGCGATAGCCCAGGAAACCGAACAGCGCCGCGGCCAACACCATGACGGCGAACACTATGAGGAAGGCCGCCCAGCGGTAGAGCCACACGTCGAGCAGTTCGGCAGCGAAGAAGAAGAAGAAGAACGAGCTGAACAGCAGCACCGTCAGCGCGATGATGAAGAAGACGCTGCCCTGCAGACCCTTCTTGACCTCGCCGGTGACCTCGGCCTTGGCGAGAGCGACTTCGGCGCGCACGAGCGTCGAGACCTGGGTGGTGGCGTCCTTGACGAGATTTCCGATGCTGGCGCTACCAGGGGTGCGGGCATCGACATCGGTCAGAGGTATCGACGAAATCGTATTCGGGACGCCGTTTCCGTATCCCTTGTCATTGCTGACGCTCAACTCTCGACCCCTTGTAATCGCTCTGCTCGGTGTTGCGGAAGATCGTATCGACAGTAGTGCCTAGGTAGCAGGTTAACCGCTACGCGGCAGCCGAGCGATGCTCGGCCCGCCGATGGTTACCTCCCCGCCCGTCGAGACAAACACGGAAATGTTGCACCAATCGGCAACGAACAGACCGGGGGCGTGAAATTCTCAGGTGTTCATCAGGTAATTTCCAGGGAACTTCCCTCTTCAGGAGCAATTCGTGAGTTCACCACACGCCGTCACGGACGACGGCGCAATTCCCGCACCTCAGGTGCCTCGGTCGCGCATCGTGATCGCCTCGATGGTCGGCACGTCGATCGAGTTCTTCGACTTCTACATCTATGCCACCGCCGCCGTGCTCGTCTTCCCCCGCCTGTTCTTCCCTGCGGGCAACGACACGACCGCGCTGCTCGCATCGTTCGCGACGTTCGGTTTGGCGTTCGTGGCGCGACCCATCGGCTCGATTCTGTTCGGCCACTTCGGCGATCGCATCGGACGCAAGGCGACCCTCGTCGGGTCCCTGCTGACGATGGGTGTCGCGACGTTCGCGATCGGACTGCTGCCGACGTACGCCGCGGTGGGTCTGTGGGCACCGGCTCTGCTGGCGATCATGCGCTTCACCCAGGGCGTCGGCCTCGGCGGTGAGTGGAGTGGTGCGGCGTTGCTGGCCACCGAAACCGCCAAGCCGGGCAAGCGAGCCTGGGCCGCGATGTACCCGCAGTTGGGTGCGCCGATCGGCTTCTTCTTCGCCAACGGCATCTTCTTGCTCATCGTCATCGCGACCGGCTACGACTCCGCGAACTCCGGCACCGACCACGCGTTCCTCACGTGGGGCTGGCGTATCCCGTTCCTGCTCAGCGCGATCATGGTGATCATCGGCCTGTACGTCCGACTCAAGCTCGAGGAGACGCCGGTGTTCAAGCTGGCCGTCGAGCGCGGCCAGAAGGTCAAGACCCCGTTGGCTCAGGTGTTCAAGACCAGCTGGCGTCAGCTGATCATCGGTACCTTCGTCATGCTCGCCACCTACACGCTCTTCTACATCATGACCACGTGGGTGGTCAGCTACGGAACGGGCAAGGTGGCCGACGTCAACGGTCCCAAGCTGGCCATCCCGTACACGGACTTCCTGGAGCTCCAGCTCATCGCGGTGCTGTTCTTCGCGGCCCTGATCCCGGTCGCCGGGCTGCTCGCCGACAAGTACGGCCGACGTCCGACGCTCATCGTCATCACCGCGGCGATCGTGCTGTTCGGTCTGTCGTTCCATTGGTTCGCCGACCCGTCGTCCGCGTCGGCAGGCAAGATGCTGGTGTTCATGTGCGTCGGCCTCGGACTGATGGGCCTGACGTTCGGACCCATGAGTGCCGTTCTGCCCGAGCTGTTTCCGACCAACGTGCGCTACACCGGCTCGGGAATCTCGTACAACACCGCGTCGATCCTCGGTGCCGCAGTGGCACCGTTCATCGCCACCTGGCTGGTGAGCACCTACGGCGTCGGCTGGGTTGGCGTGTACCTCGCCATCGCCGCAGCACTGACACTGATCTCGCTGATCATCATGAAGGAAACACGAGACCAGTCGCTCGACAGCGTGTAGTTGGATTCACCGGCCGTCGCCCAGTATGTCCGAAACAATCGGACATACTGGGGCGCAACGGACTTGATTCGTTCGTGCAACGCGGATCGGGTGCACACTGGTTCCGGTGCCTCCCACGTGGACCTCCCTGATAGTCGACTGGCGATTCGATCCTGCCGCGATCGTGGTCGCTGCTGTACTCACCTTTACGTATGTGCGAGCTGTGCGCCGATCGGCGCACAGCGGGACGCACATAGGTGCGGCACGCCGGGCCGGGTTCCTCCTGCTCGGGGTCGGTACCTTCGTTGTCGCGACGTGCTCTGCGGTCGGTGTCCTTGCCGATGAACTGTTCTGGGCGCGGTGCCTGCAGGTGGTGCTGCTGTTGATGGTCGTTCCCTTCGGCTTGGCGATGGGCCGCCCTCTCACGGCACTGCGCGAAGGCTCAGGAACGGGCGGCCGGAACAGGATCGACCGGCTCCTCACCCATGGATTCGTTCGCATATCGGTGCACCCCGCGACGACATCGGTGCTGATGATCGGTACACCCTGGTTGTTCTTTCTGACCCCGTGGTTGCACGTCGTACTTATCGATGCGGCAGCGGATTTCGGCACTGCTCTCGTGTTCGTGACCGTTGGATTTCTGTACTTCTACGCTCGGTTGCAGGCGGATCCGGTGCCGCGTCGGTACTCGCAGTTGATTTCAATGCTGATCACCATCGCCGAGATGCTCGGCGATGGCGTACTCGGAATCGTGCTGTGGCTCGGTCCGCTCCTGCCTGCGGTGGACTATCTGGGATCACTGAGGACGTGGGGGCCTGCACCGGTGACCGATCAGATAATCGGGGCCGGAGTGTTCTGGATCCTCGGGGACATCCTCGGTATGCCGTTTCTGCTGGCACTGTTGCGAGCATTCCGTCTCGACGAGAAGGCTGCGTCGGACCTCATCGATGCGGAACTCGATGAGGCACAAAAACATCCGACTCGACCTGGCGAGGCCGAGTCGACGGTGGTGGCCGGCGAGGATCCTCCCGCTTCTGCTGGGGGACTGTGGTGGGCCGCGGACCCACAGTTGCACGACCGTTTCCGGGGTGAACCACCGAGGCAATGATGACCCGTTGCTCGATCACGTTGCGGGGCAGACAATTCGGGCAAAGCGCGCTCCGCTCCACATTGACGGTCGATTTTCAGGAAGTTGACCGCACATCCTCAGGATCGAGGTCGACAGTGATCGACTGTGACCATCCAATCTGTGAGCGCCGATTCTGGACTCGACGTGAGTCGACCGCGTTGGGCGATGCCCACTCTTGCCGCCCTTCTCGTCGGAACAGCAGGGGCCTACGCCCTCGATCTGAACCGCGAGCACTGGGGTAATTCCTTCTATGCGGCGGCCGTTCAGGCCGGCTCGATCAGTTGGAAGGCGTTCCTGTTCGGTTCGTCCGATGCCGCGAACTCCATCACGGTGGACAAACCACCGGCGTCGCTGTGGATCATGGAGCTCTCGGTACGAATCTTCGGCCTCAACTCGTGGTCACTGTTGTTGCCGCAGGTGCTGATGGCCGTGCTGAGCGTGGGAATCATGTACGCGATCGTCGCCCGTCGATTCGGATACGGGGCAGCGCTGATTGCAGGCGCGGTGTTGGCCACCACGCCGACCTTCGCGCTGATGTTCCGCTACGACAATCCCGACGCCTTGCTCACCCTCACCCTGTTGGGGGCAGCGTGGGCGATGCTGCGAGCTCTCGAAGACGGACGCACTCGCTGGCTGGTGCTGACCGGCGCTGTCATGGGTCTCGGATTCCTGACCAAACAGCTGCAGGCGTTCCTCGTCGTTCCGGCTCTTGCCGTGGCGTACGCCACGTTCGGTCCGCCCAAGCTGGGAACCCGACTTCTGCAGTTGCTGGCCGCCGGTGCCGCCGTGCTCGTCTCCGCGGGATGGTGGGTGGCGATCGTGCAACTGGTGCCTGCAGCGGACCGGCCGTGGGTCGGTGGATCGAAGACCGACAGCATTCTGGATCTGACCTTCGGCTACAACGGCTTGGGTAGGTTGACCGGTAGCGAACACGCGGGCACCGCCGGATCGTCCGCCGGCGATGCAGCGCAGGCAGGCGGTTTCGGGCCGGGCGGGCACGGACCGCAGACGGGCATCACCCGGATGTTCGCGGCCGCTCAGGGTGGTCAGATCTCGTGGCTGATTCCGGCCGCACTGGTGCTCGTGGTCGCGGGAATCGTGTTGCGCGGCAAAGCTCCTCGGCGGGACTTTCAGCGCGCCTGGTTCGTGATGTGGGGGCTGTGGCTCGTCGGGTGCTCGGTGGTGTTCAGCTTCATGTCGGGCACCTTCCACCCCTACTACACGA